>NZ_JBEXYK010000010.1:0-207975 GCF_040630865.1 Nonomuraea sp. NPDC005730 | reverse complement strand
TTGGGAAGATCACCCGTTCTACCGGATCTCCGTTCTCATGTCTTGATCACCGCAGGGCTAGACGATCCAGCCCCAGCCCTAACTAACCGGCATTGCCGCTAGAGGGCCGGCGGCGGGGAGCAGAGGAGGAATCGACGCGGCATGGGCGTCACCCTAGCCGCCGCCCGCCGCGAAAGCAGCGGGATTTCACGGCTTGCGGGCCACGCCTCCCAGCAGCAGCTCTTCCCAGGGGGCCAGCGGGCCGGGCAGCCGCTCGTCGGGGTGCCATTCGGGGAAGTGCACCACCCCGGGCTCCACCAGCACGAGCCCGTCGAAGTACGCCTCGATCGCCGGGCGGTCGCGGAAGTGGCCGGTGCCCATGGTGGCCTGGAGCAGCGTCTCCAGGGCCTTGGCCTTGGGGTTGCCGGAGGCGAACATGTTGGAGACGGCCAGGTGGCTGCCGGGGGCGAGTTCGGCGACGTACCGCCGGACCAGGCCGTGGGGGTCGTCGGCGTCGGGGAACAGGTGCAGCAGGCCGATGGCCAGCAGGGCGGTGGGCTGGTCGAGGTCGATCAGGCGGCCCAGCTCGGGGTGGCCGAGCACGGCGTCGACGTCGCGGGCGTCGGCGGTGATCGCGGTGGCGTCGGGGTTGCCGCTCAGGATCGCGCGGGCGTGCGGCTCGACCATGGGGTCGATGTCCACGTAGACCACCCTGGTACGGGGGGCGGCGAACTGGGCGACCTCGTGCGTGTTCTCGATCGTCGGCAGGCCGGCGCCGAGGTCGATGATCTGCCTGATGCCCGCCTCGCGGACGAGGAAGTCGACGATCCGGCCGATGAAGGCCCGGTTGCACCAGACGAGGTCGACCACCTCGGGCACGGCGTCCTTGAGCCGGCGCGCCACCGAGCGGTCGACGGAGAAGTTCTCCACGCCGCCGAGCAGGCAGTCGTGCACGCGGGCCACGCTGGGACGCGTGACGTCGACGCCCGGAGGGACCCACTCCTGCGCCTCGCCGACGGTCATCCGGCCCCCTTTCCAGTTCGTGACGCGGATCGTATCCGCCGCCACCGACGCTTTGTCGGGGGTTTACCGGAGTCTGTCCGGGTAGCGGGAGTCTTGCCCGAGAAAAGACGGAAGAAGAGAGGAAGAGAGCCCAATGGAGCTCTGGAACTATCGTCCTGACGTCTATGACCGTGGTCAGAGTCTGGATCTCGTGGGGTACCACGTCCAGGCGACCGACGGGAAGATCGGGTCCGTCGACGAGGCGACGTACGAGGTCGGCGAGAGCTACATCATCGTCGACACCGGTCCCTGGATCTTCGGCAAGAAGGTCATGCTGCCGGCGCAGGTCGTCACGCGCATCGACCCTCAGGAGCGCAACGTGCACGTCGCGCGCACCAAGGCCGAGATCAAGGACGCGCCCGAGTTCGACGAGGGCAGGTACAAGGAGTCCGAGTACCGCACGCGGCTGGGTGATTACTACGGCCGCTACGGCGGGTGACCCTCGCAGTCTGTCCTGGAGGGAGGGCCGCGTCCGGACAGGGCGCGGCCCTCCGCCCGTTCCGGGCCGCCCCATCAGGGCCACCGGGTCAGGGCCACCGGCTCTCGCCGCTGGCCACCACCGGCTCGCTCAGCACGCCCAGCCGCTCCAGCAGCGTCACGAACGTCGTCGCGTACGGCGAGTCCGCCGTCACCGCCACCACCCGCGGCCAGTCCACCTGCTCGCGCAGCGCCCGCACCTGGGCCAGCAGTGACCCGTAGTCGCAGGCGTGCTCCGACAGCGGCAGCAGCCACGAGATGACCAGGTCGGTGGCCTCCAGCACGGGCACGATCACCGCCGACGCCTTCAGCGGCTCGGCCCGGTTCAGCAGTTCCTCGGTGATGTCGTGGTCGGAGACCCGGAAGATCAGATCGACCAGCCGCCCCTCGTCGTACGCCTTGACCAGCCAGTCCTCCGGCGGTTTGGCGGTCTCGAAGCCCAGCCCGCGCAGGGCTTCCAGGGCGGCGGGCACGTCGTGCTCGGTGAGGACGAAGTCCACGTCGTGCAGGGAGGGGGCGGCCCCTCTGGCGTAAGCCGCGCAGCCGCCGGCCAGCGCGAACTTCACCCCGGCGTCCTTCAGCCCGGAGCTGGCGCGCTTCAACGTGTCAAGGATGGCGTCAGTGACCGCATGACCATGGCTGCTCATGGTTCCGGGCTACCCTCACGATCGTCATGTAGACGTTGCGAACAGCCCAAGAGACAGCCCGGGAGACGGGCGTAGAGGCAGGGGTTGAGGGTAGCGCCACACCCTATGACCGAGATGCTGGAGAAGACGGAACGGGCCTACGGCAACGGGCATGATCGTCCGCTGGGCGGCTACCTGGGCATCCTCGCCACGTACGGGGCGGGTGTGGCCGGTGCGGCGGCGGCCGCCGTGCTCACCAAGAGGAAGCTGCCCGAACGGGTCGGCGTCCTCGACATCGCGCTCATGGCGGCCTGCACGCACAAGGTCTCCCGGCGCCTGGCCAAGGACCCGGTCATGAGCCCCCTGCGGGCGCCCTTCACCAGGTACGAGGGCCAGGGCGGCCCGTCCGAGGTCCAGGAGGAGCCGCGCGGGCCGATGGGCGAGCTGCTGGCCTGCCCGTTCTGCCTGGCCCAGTGGGCGGCCACCGCGTACGCCGTCGGCCTGGTCTTCGCCCCCAGGGTGACCAGGCTCGTCGGCGCCACGATGACCGCGGTGGCCATCTCCGACTGGCTGCAGCTCGGGTACGCCAAGCTGATGAAGTCGGCCGACTAGCGCACCCTCCGGTACGCCGAGCTGATGAAGTCGGCCGGTCAGCGCACCCTCGGGAGCACCTCGCGCTCGTAGAAGTCGAAGAACGCGTCCTGCTCCGTGCCGATCTGGTTGACGTAGACCTCGTCGAACCCCGCGTCCACGTACTCCTTGAGCGCCCGCGCGTGGACCTCGGGGTCGGGGCCGACCGGGCTGCCGCCCACGGCCTCGTCCTCGGTGACCGACTCGGCGAGCTGCTCGAAGTGGCGCGGCAGCGGCAGGATCTGCGACGCCTCCCCCTTGATCCCCTGCGTGGGCCACAGGCGGTGAACGGTCTTGCGCGCGGTGGCCTCGTCGGCGGCGTAGCAGGCCTTGAGCCCGCCGAGCGCCGGTCTGCCCGCGCCGCCCGCCTCGCGGAACCGCGTGACCGACTCGGCGTCCGGCGCGGTGGAGATGTAACCGTCGGCCAGCCGGCCGGCCAGCGTCGTCGACTTCTCGCCGAACCCCGACATCAGGATGGGCACCGGCTCGTCGGGCAGCGTGTAGAGCCGGGCCGTGTCCACGCGGTAGTGGGCGCCCCGGTGGGTCACCAGCTTGCCGGTGAACAGCTCGCGCATCAGCCCGACGGCCTCTTCGAGCATCTCCAGGCGTTCGCTGAGCGGGGGCCAGCGCGACTCGACGACGTGCTCGTTCAGCGCCTCGCCGGTGCCCACGCCCAGCCGGAAGCGTCCGCCGGTGAGCGCCCCGGTGGTGGCGGCGGCCTGCGCGACGACGACCGGGTGCGTACGGATGAGGGGGCAGGTGACGGCTGTGGTGATGGGCAGGGAGGTCGCCTCGGCCAGCGCGCCCAGCACGGACCAGACGAAGGGCGCCTGGCCCTGCTCGTCCAGCCAGGGGTGGAAGTGGTCGGAGATCCACAGAGCCTCGAAACCGGCGCGTTCGGCGGCTTTGGCCTGACGTACCAGTTCTTTGGGTCCGTGTTCCTCGCACGACAAGAAATAGCCGAATGTCGTCATGAATCACCACCTGCCCGTTACGGCGGAGGAAAACATGTTACGGAGTCGCGCGTGGGGGCAGTTGCACTCACATGGCTACTTTGCTTTGGATCATCGCCGTAATCCTCGTCATCTCCGGAATCTACGTGATTCTGGCCCGGCGCGACCTCCTCTGGGGGATCGTGCTCATCGTCCTCGGCTTCCTCGTGGGGCCGGGTGGGGTCAGTATCTTCAATGTGTAGGGCGCACGCCGCCCCGCACTCCGTCCGTGACAACCCGCTGGGCCGAACCTCGAGAACGGCCCAGCGGACCCCCTAGTTTTGCCGAAATATCAGCACCACCAGCCCTCAATCCCGATTGATCGGGCATGGGGAGCGAGTGAGCAGATTCCCGCCGTTCAGCCGCTACGAGATGAACGCGGCTTCGGCACGGGTCCGTGAGCAACTTGTTCACGTACGCCGCCACCTGCGTACCCAGGCCATCCTCGACGAGGCCACGGCCCGCCTGGCCACCCGGCTCAACATCCGCCCAGGCGAGGCCGCCGAGCAACTCGCCAGGATGGCCCAGCACAGCGGTCTGGAGCTGATCGAGGTCGCCAAGGGCATCGAACGGCCGTCCGAGCAGGTGCTCGAACGGCCCGAGGTGCCCGAGTGGGTACGCGGCATGCTGGCGGGGGTGCACGCCTCGGCCCTCTTCCTCACCCCCGCCCGTGACGACGCGGGCCGCGTCGTCGACTTCCTCGTCCTGGCCGCGAACAGGCACGCCAGGACCCCCGCCGGACGCACGGCCGACGAGCTGGCCGGACGCCGGCTGCTCGAGGTCAGCCCCGGCGTGGCCAGTTCTGGCCTGCTGGACGACTACATCGCCGTGTACGAGTCGGGCGAGTCCCTGCACCACATGCCGCTGGAGTTCGTCGAGGCCATGGACTACCGGCTGTGGCCGGCGACCCTGAGCGTGCGCGCCGCGCGCGTGGACGAGGGCCTGCTGGTGAGCTGGCGCATCCTCGACGACGAGGAGCTGCTGGTCTCGGGCTGGGAACGCGCCCAGCGCCTGGCCGAGCTGGGCTGGGGGGAGTGGAACCTGGCGACCGAGCGCACTCTGTGGACACCGCAGATGTACGAGATGTTCGGCCGCGCCCGCGCCGACGGCCCGATGCCCCTGGAGGAGTTGCCCGGCGTGGTGGTCGCCGAGGACCTCCCGGTCATGGACGAGCAGATCCGCACGCTGCTGGAGTTCCGCGAGGCCGTGGAGAACGAGTTCCGCATCCAGCACCGGCACGGCGTGCGCCACCTGTGCGTCTACAGCGAGCCGATCCTCGACGAGGACGGCATGCCGGTCAAGGTCCGCTGCCTGGTCCAGGACGTCACCAAGAACCGTCGCAGGGAACGCGCGCTGGCCGTGGCGCACGAGCAGGCGACCAAGGAGAAGGAACGGGCCGAGCAGGAGCACCGGATCACCGTCCAGCTCCAGAACACGATCCTGCCGATCCGCCGGGGCCTCATCCCGCTGCCGGGGCTCGCCGTCGGCGTGCGCTACCTGCCCAGCGAGGACCTGGCCAGGCTCGGTGGCGACTGGTTCAAGGCCCGGCTGATCACCGACGGCCGCGTGCTGCTGGCCATCGGCGACGCCATGGGCCACGGCCTGACCGCGGCGAGCATCATGCTGCAGATGCGCTCCGGGCTGGCCGGCCTGGCGTACACCGGCGCTCCCGCCGGTCAGCTCGCCACCTGGCTGAACGACCTCATCGTGCACTCCAACGAGGACGTCACGGTCACCGGTACCGCGATCATCGGCCACTTCGACCCCGAGCGGCGCACGTTCGCCTGGACCAACGCCGGGCACCTCGCGCCCGTCCTGATCAGGGACGGCCGCGGGCGGGCCGTCGAGGGGGCCACCGGCACGCTGCTGGGGGCGTTCGACGCGGCCGAGTACGACATGACCGTCACCCAGCTCGAACCCGGCGACACCCTGCTCATGTACACCGACGGCGTCGTGGAGCGGCGCGGCCAGGACCTGGACACCGGCATCGCCGCGCTTCTGCGGGCCTCGCACGCGTGCGTGGGGGACGATCCCGAGCAGATGATCGACTGCCTGCTGCGGCGGCTCGGCGCCGACGACTCCACCGACGACGTGTGCGTGATCGCCGTACGCGTGTTGTGACGCCCTCCTGCGGGGTCAGTCGTCGTAGTCGTTGCCGGGCTCCTCCAGGCAGTAGACGCCGTACGCCCTGCCGAGGACGGGCAGGGCGACGTTGCGCACCCGGATGCCGCCCGAGGTCGTGCCCTTCTCCGTGCCCTTGTGGGCGTGCCCGTGCAGGATGAGGTCGGCGCCCGCCGTGTCCACCGCCTCGGCCAGCAGGTAGCTGCCGAGGAAGGGATAGATCTCCAGCGGCTCGCCCTCCAGCGTCTCCTTGATCGGGGAGTAGTGGGACAGCACCACGCGCTGGTCGGCCACGAGCTCCTTCAGCGCGACCTTCCACGCCTCGGCGATGTAGCGCGTGTGGGAGATGAAGTTCTTGATCTCGCGCTCGCCGAACTCGCTGGCGCTCTTGCCGGCGAACCCGCCGCCGAACCCCTTGCCGCCGACCACGCCCAGCTTCCGGTCACCGCACTGGATCACCGCGCCGTCGTCGTCGAGCACGATGACGCCGGCGTCGCGCAGCTCGGCGGCGATCTCGTACTGCAGGTCGGAGTGGTAGTCGTGGTTGCCCAGCACCGCCACGGTGGGGATGGGCAGGCCGCGCAGCTCGTCGGCCACGACCCGGCCCTCCTCCAGCGTGCCGTGCCGGGTGAGGTCTCCCGCGACCATGAACACGTCGGCACGTTCCTCGATGCCCTCAAGCCTGCGCCGGTACTGGCCTCTGACGTCCTCGCCCAGGTGGATGTCGCCCACCGCCGCGATTCGCAGGTCAGTCAAGATGCTCATCCTCCCCCGGCGCCGAGACGTCGACCACGCGTATCTCGTTGTGCAGGTGCAGCTGGGGCGCGATCTCCCGCGCCACCTGGCCGAGCCTGTCGCGCTGCTCGGCTCCGCTCACCTGGCCACGCAGGAACAACTGGTCGCCGCGGACGTCGACCCGGATGCCCAGCTCGTGCGTGCGTCCGTCCTCGGCCAGCGCCTGTTGGACGCGGGCCGCGACGTACTGCGGAGCTTCCATCTCTTGCCTCCTTCTATTGTCGCCGCATGCCCGGGGATTAACGGCTCAAACGGCGCGAATAAGGTCTATAACGGCCCGTTCCACCGTCCCGTGGGTGGCGAGCTGCCCGTAATCGGCGTCCGCTCCGAGTTCGGTGAGGGCCGCGGCGATCGTCCTGTCCTGGTCGTACGCCTCCACCACCCGCGGGTCCACGTACGACGCCCGCGCCACGGTCGGCGTGTTGCCCAGATACTCGGCCACCTCCCGCATCACCCGGGTGACCGCCCGCTTCCTGGCGGTGCCGCTCCCCCGGGCGTGCTTGGAGACCGCCAGGCCCACGGCGGCCAGGACGGTCGCGTGCCAGGTGCGGAAGTCCTTGGCGGTGACCTCGCAGCCGACCAGTTCGCGCAGGTAGTCGTTGATGTCCTCGCTCCTGACGTCGCCCCAGCCGCCTTCCGGGCGGCGGTAGCGGAGCAACTCGCCCTCCGCGCCGAGCGCCTTGAGCGAACGCAGCACCGTGCAGGCGCCGGGATCGGCCACCACGACCTCGCGGGAGATGTCCCCCTTGGCCTGGTAGGCACAGGTCACGACGCCGTTGCTGCAGGTCACGTGGTCCATGCGCAGGGTGGCCAGGCCGTAGGTGTCGTAGCTCTCGCCGCCGATCCTGAAGAAGCCGACGTCCAGCAGGCGGGCGGCGGCGGCCAGCACCCGGTCCCTGGTCAGGCCGCGGCCCTTGAGGCGGTCGTCCACGGCCTTGCGGAACGCGGGCAGGCGCTCGGCCACCTCCAGCACGTGGTCGAACTTCGCCTTGTCCTGCTGCTCGCGCCAGAGGTCGTGGTAGCGGTACTGCCTGCGTCCGGCCGCGTCCACGCCGACGGCCTGGAGGTGGCCGTACGGGGAGGGGCAGATCCACACGTCCTTCCACGCCGGGGGGATGACGAGCGACCTGATGCGCTCCAGCGTCGCCCTGTCGCGCACCGGCCGCCCGTCCGGTCCTTCGTAGCTGAACCCGCGCCCGCGACGGCGCCTGGCGATCCCCGGCTCACTCTGGTCACTGGGATGTAGCTCGGGCACGCAGGGCGGCTACCCAGCACGTTAGGCAACAAACAGGACGGGCAGGTGAGCGGCATGCCTGAGAACACGGATGACGGTAGATGGCACGAAGAGGGTGACCGGAAGGGCCACCCCATGGTGCCCGCCACACCGCGCGACGTGGTGCACATCAGGGTGGGGTCGTTCATTCTGGTGTTCCTCTTCGCGTTCACGGTGCTGGGGCTCATTGCGGGCGCGCCGGTGATGGCAGGGATCGCGATCGTGTTGTTCATCATCACGATCATCGACATCGCGATGGCGATCCGGCGGCAGAAGAATCGAGACACTGGAGAGGCAGGCTGACAACCGATATGGCATCCCTTCGAGGACGCGTGGTAGTGGTGACGGGCGCGAGCGGCGGGGTCGGCCGGGCGGTGGTGCGCGAGCTGGGCGCTCGCGGCGCGCGGGTGGCCCTGATCGCCCGCGGCACGGCGGGCCTCGGCGCGGCCGCCGTGGACGTGGGAACCGCGGGCGGGGACGCGAAGGTCTACGAGGCGGACGTGGCCGACTACGAGCAGGTGAAGGCGGCGGCGGAGCGCGTCGAGGCGGAGATGGGACCGATCTCGACCTGGATCAACACCGCCTTTTCCTCAGTCTTCGCCAAGTTCACCGATATTTCGCCAGATGAGTACGCTCGTACCACTTCGGTGACGTACCTCGGCTACGTGTGGGGCACCAAGGTCGCCCTCGACCTCATGGGCCCCCGCAACGCCGGGACCATCGTCCAGGTCGGCTCGGCGCTGAGCCATCGCGGCATCCCCCTCCAGTCGGCGTACTGCGGAGCCAAGCACGCCATCAAGGGCTTCACCGAGTCGCTGCGCACCGAGCTCCTGGCCGACCGGAGCGGCATCGACGTCACGCTGGTCCAGCTCCCGGCGGTCAACACCCCTCAGTTCGAGTGGGTCCTGTCCAAGCTGCGGCGGCACCCCCAGCCCGTACCCCCGATCTACCAGCCGGAGGTCGCGGCGCGCGCCATCGTGTACGCCGCCGAGCACCCCGGACGCAAGGAATACTGGGTGGGCGCCAGCACCGCGGCCACCCTCATGGCCCAGCGCGTCGCCCCCGCCCTGGTGGACCGGTACCTGGCCAGGACCGGCGTCCAGTCCCAGCAGACGGACGAGAAGCAGCCGAGCGGGGTGTCGAACCTCTGGGAGCCGGCCGACGAGGACAAGGACTACGGGGCGCACGGCACGTTCGACCGGCGCTCCCACGGTCACAGCCCCCAGGTGTGGCTGTCCCAGCACCGGCGCGCGGTGATGCTGGCGGCGGGGGGCGCGGCCGCTGCGGTCACGGTGGCCCGCCGGCTCGCCCGCTGACCGGGGGCCTTTCTCCGGCCCCCGCCCGGCACCTGGTTACCGGGTGGGCCGCGGGAGCCCATCCCGGACCAGGCGCGCAGCGAAGTGTCCTCTGCCGATGTACCCGCCATGCCCCATCGCCCGACCCGGCAACAGCCCTGTTCATCCCCCACCAGCCGCCCCAAAGATCATTGGTCGGGCAACGGGAGCGTCCCCGGACCACTGCGATCCTCAGAGTCGCAGCACTCGCCTCCAGAGGGCCCGAGGATCAAGGCGGTTCGGCTCAGCGCCCCGGCAAGGCTCGCTCCAGCTCGATCAAAGCCAGCGCAGGCCCCTCCTCGAACTCGTGGTCGTGAGTCCTGCCGGTCTCGGTGAAGCCGTTCTTGGCGTAGAAGCGGCGGGCCTGGGCCGAGTCCCGAATCGTCCACAGGTGCACGTCGTCGTACCCGGCGTCGCGTGCCGCGTCCAGGACGGCCGTCAGCAGAACGCCGGCGATGCCGCTGCCCCAGACGTCCGGATGGGCGAAGAAGGTATAAATCTCCGCGGAGCCGGGACGGGAAGTGGAAGCCCCGAACCGGGCGAAGGCCCCGGGCCGCTCGTTCAGGCGCGCCAGCAGGATCGGGTCCCCACCCTCGGCCAGGATGCCGTGCCACTTGCCGCGCCGCTCCTCGATCCCGGCCGCGGCGACCTTCGGCGCACACAGCGGGCCGTGCGAGACGCCCCAGGACAGGGCGTGGATCTCGCCGAGGACGTCCCCGTCGCCGGGTTGCGCGGGGTGGACCGTGATCACGTCAGGCATGCCTCAGACACTACTGTCAGCAACCGTTGCCAGCCTCGCCGGGGGACGAGAATTCGATCTACCGGTCCCCACATCGACATGGCAGATCAGACAGCCGTACGCGAGCCGGTCCCAGTTCCAAGGGCGCCTGCGACTCCGAGGAGCGCGCTGTCACGTCCTGCCCCTGGCTCAACGGAGCACAACTGAGAAGTGGGTTCTGAACGACGTTTCTCAGTTGCTCTCAGTACGTCGCGCGTCCCTTACGCGAGGATCGCGGTGGCTTCGACCTCGACCAGGTGGTCCGGGACGGACAGGGCCGCGACGCCCAGCAGGGTTGCCGGTGGGGTCGCCGTCGTGCCCAGTTTCGCCTTCGCCCGGGAGATCCCGTCCAGTAGCGCGGTCATCTTGTCGGGGGTCCAGTCCACGACGTGGACGGTGAGTTTCGCCACGTCGTCGAAGGAGCCGCCGGCCCCGGCGACGGCGGTGGCGACGTTGAGGTAGCACTGTTCGACCTGTGCGGCGAGGTCGCCCGCGCCGACGGTGGTTCCCTCGGCGTCCCAGGAGACCTGGCCGGCGACGAAGACCAGCCTCGTCCCCGACGCGACCGCCGTCTGGTGGTAGACGTCGATCTCGGGCAGCCCCTCGGGGTTCAGCAGGGTGACGGGCATGGTGGTACGCCTCCTCATGGGGGCGGCCGGGACGCGCACGGCCGCCCAAAGCTCTCTTGTGGTTACTGAGGAACTGTAGGAGAGTGTCCGCTGACGTGGAAGAACGCACTTTTCAGTGACTGGGGAACCTCATGGTGACCAAGCAGTTCAAGGGCTCGGACGGCGAGGCGGACCTGAGACGGGCCGACTCCCTGGCACGGGAGATCTTCACGGACGTCGCCAACAAGTGGGCGCTCCTGATCATCGAGGCCATCGGCGCGGGCACCCTGCGGTTCGGCGAGCTGCGCGGCCAGGTCGAGGGCATCAGCCACAAGATGCTCACCCAGAACCTGCGCATGCTGGAGCGCAACGGGCTGGTCGAGCGGAAGGTGTATCCGACCGTGCCTCCGCGGGTGGAGTACACCCTCACCGAGCCGGGGCGGGCCCTGCGCGCGACGGTCGACGCGATGTGCGCGTGGACACAAAGCCACCTCGGCGACATCGAGGCCGCCCGCCGCCGCTTCGACGCCTGACGCCCGACGCGGGGACCGGCCAGGCGAAGGAGGTTTCA
Organism: Nonomuraea sp. NPDC005730; assembly: GCF_040630865.1. NCBI lineage: Bacteria > Bacillati > Actinomycetota > Actinomycetes > Streptosporangiales > Streptosporangiaceae > Nonomuraea > Nonomuraea sp. NPDC005730. The sequence goes on along the minus strand of NZ_JBEXYK010000010.1, from coordinate 196,729 downwards.
ACTGCCGACAAATGGGGTCGGGTGACGTCAGGCCCGAGTTAAGCGCCGCGCAGGGGGTAGGCGGCGTGAAACTCACGAGGAGGGTCTTGATGCCTGAACGCGATCTCCAGTACTTGACCGAACTGGCCGCGCAGCTGCGCGTCGACTCCGTACGCGCCGCCGCGGCGGCCGGTTCCGGGCACCCCACCTCGTCGATGTCGGCGGCGGACCTGATGGCCGTGCTGTTCGCCTGCCACCTCAGGTACGACTTCGACCGCCCCGACAACCCCGGCAACGACCACCTGATCTTCTCCAAGGGCCACGCCTCCCCCCTTCTCTACTCGCTCTACAAGGCGGCGAAGGTCATCGACGACGAGGAGCTGCTGTCGTTCCGGCGCCGGGGAAGCCGGCTGGAGGGGCACCCCACCCCCCGGCTGCCCTGGGTGGACGTCGCGACCGGCTCGCTCGGTCAGGGGCTGCCGGTGGGCGTGGGCGTGGCCATGGCGGGACGGCTGGAACGGCTGCCGTACCGGGTGTGGGTGTTGTGCGGTGACAGTGAGCTGGCCGAGGGGTCCATCTGGGAGGCGGCCGAGCACGCCGGGGCCGAAGGGCTGGCCAACCTGGTCGTGATCGTGGACGTGAACCGGCTGGGGCAGCGCGGCCCGACCCGGCACGGATGGGACACCGGGGCGTACGCGCGCCGGTTCGGCGCCTTCGGCTGGCACACGATCGAGATCGACGGCCACGACCCCGGCCAGATCGACTTCGCGCTGGGGGACGCCTGCAACACCCGCCGGCGTCCCACCGTGATCCTGGCCAAGACCCGCAAGGGCGAGGGGGTCGTCGAGGTCGAGAACCGGGAGGGCGCGCACGGCAAGGCGCTCAAGGATCCCGACAGGGCCATCGACGAGCTGGGCGGGCCGCGCAGCGTCCATGTGGACGTGCACAGGCCGGAGGGCGACGCCGAGCCGTACCACTTCGACCCGCGACCGGCGACGGTGCCCGAGTTCGAGGTCGGCGCGAAGGCGGCGACCAGGGCGGCGTTCGGCGCGGCGCTGGCGGCGCTCGGCGCGGCCCGCGGCGACGTGGTGGCGCTGGACGGCGAGGTGGCCGACTCGACCAAGACCGAGGAGTTCGGCCAGGCGTTCCCCGAGCGCTTCTTCGAGATGTACATCGCCGAGCAGCAGCTCGTGGCGGCGGCCGTCGGCCTGTCGGTGCGCGGCTGGACCCCGTACGCGGCCACCTTCGCGGCGTTCCTGACCAGGGCGCACGACTTCGTCAGGATGGCCGGCGTGAGCCAGGCGTCGATCCGGCTGGTCGGCTCGCACGCCGGCGTCTCGATCGGCGAGGACGGCCCCTCGCAGATGGGCCTGGAGGACCTGGCCATGATGCGGGCGGTGTACGGCAGCACGGTGTTGTACCCGTGCGACGCCAACCAGGCGGCGGCGCTGACCGTCGAGATGGCGGACCTGTCAGGGGTGTCCTACCTGCGCACCACCCGTGGCGAGACGCCGGTCATCTACCCGCCCGGCGAACGTTTCCCGGTGGGCGGCTCGCGGGTGCTGCGGAGCTCGCCCGACGACCGGGCCACGATCGTGGCGGCCGGGATCACGGTGCACGAGGCGCTGGCGGCGGCCGACGAGCTGAGGGCGGCCGGCATCCCGGTCGGCGTGATCGACCTGTACTCGATCAAGCCGGTGGACGCGGCGGTGCTGGTGGAGGCCGCCACGACGACGGGCAACCTGATCACGGTCGAGGATCACCGGCTGGAGGGCGGTCTCGGCGACGCCGTGCTGGACGCCGTCAGCGAGCTCGGCCCGCGGGTGGTGAAGCTCGCCGTGACCGGGTTGCCCGGGTCGGCGACGCCTGAGGAACAGCTCGCGGACGCCCGCATAGACCGCCACGCGATTGCCGAGGCGGTCAAGCGGTTGTTGTGAAGGAACTAGCGGGCCTTCGCCGTGGCCTTCCTGTTGGCCTTCTTGATGGCGTCCACCAGTTCCGTCTTGGTCATCCTGGATCGGCCGCGCACCCCGAGCCTGGACGCCACGCCCTGCAAGTGCTCCTTGCCGGCGTTGGCGTCCACGCCCTCCTCGGTCCTGCCGGAGCGGTCGGTCGCGCCCTTGTCGGACGGTCCCTTCTGCCCCTTGGGCTCCCAGTGGTCTCCGACCTTCTCGAAGGAGTGCTTGAGTGCGGCGAACGCGGTCATGTGCGCGCGCCGCCCCTCTCCGTACTCCTTCACGGCGGAGTCGTGCGCCTTGATCCACGTGTTCTGTGCCTTCTTCGGCGAACGCTTGATGGTCGACGGCAGCTCGTCAACGGCTGGCATGTCGATTCACCTCCTACAGCGGCGGCTCGTCGTAGTGGCGGCGCTCCTCGTACACCGTGGTCCTGCGGGTCTCCGGCTCCTCGTAGATCTCGTGCCGGTGCACCGGCTCGTCGATCGGGCCGACCGCCCTGCGGGTGACGCTGATCCGGTAGATGCCGAACAGCAGCCCCGCCAGGCCACCGAGCATGAGGATGACGCCCACGACGTTGATGTCGAGACCGGCGAGGTCGAACTCGACGGCCCAGGTGAGGATCGCACCGAGCATGATGAGGATGATGCTTCCGGCGATGGTCATCAGATTTACCTCCTTGACACGAAGGAACCTCTATCCACATGTCGAAAAACAAACCAGTCGTGGTGATCGGGCTGATGGGATCGGGTAAGACGACCGCGGGCCGCCTCCTCGCCACAGCGCTGGGGATGCCGTTCACGGACAGCGACCCGTTCCTGGAGAAGGAGCACGGCGGCACGGCGGCGCAGATCGCCGTCCGCGAGGGGGCCGGCGCGCTGCACCGGTACGAGGCCGAGCACGTGCTGGCGGCGCTGGCGGGCGAGCCGAAGGTGATCGCGGCGGCGGCCAGCACCGTGGAGGATCCCCGGGTGCGCGAGGCGTTGCGCGAGGCGTTCGTGGTCTGGGTGGACGCCGCCGACGCCGTCCTGGCCCGGCGCATGAGCTCGGGCGCGCACCGCCCCGAGTTCCAGCCCGCGGAGATGCGGGCCCGGCGCGAGCGCTACTTCCAGCAGGTGGCGGACCTGACGTGTGACGTCGGCGTGCTGACCCCCGAGGAGGTGCGCGACGCGGCTCTGCGGAAAATGGGTTTGCCCGCCGATGAGCAGGACTGATACCCAGAGGGGATGTTCGCCGAGAAACCCACTCTGACGGGTGAGCGCGTCCGGTTGCTCCCGGTCGGCCCCGAGCACGTCGAGGGCCTGATCACGTTGATCAGCGACCCGGAGGTGCAGCGGCTGACGGGCTCGCACGGCGAGGTCGACCACGGGGTGGCCCGCCAGTGGTACGGCACGAGGGGCGAGCACGCCGACCGGCTCGACCTGGCCATCATGGCCGGCGACGAGTACGTCGGCGAGGTCGTGCTCAACGAGCTCGACCGGCACAACCTGTCGTGCAACCTGCGGATCGCGCTGATCGGCGCCCGGGTCTTCGGCAAGGGCTACGGCACCGAGGCGATCGAGCTGGTCCTCGGCCACGCCTTCGCCACCACGCCGCTGCACCGCATCGGCCTCGGCGTCTTCACCTTCAACGAGCGGGCGCGGCACGTCTACAAGAAGATCGGGTTCGTGGAGGAGGGCGTGCAGCGCGACGCCCTGCTGTGGGAGGGCGAGTGGCACGACTCCGTGACGATGTCGGTGCTGCGGCCGGAGTGGCAGTCAAGATCCAGAAGCCTGGCATAATGATCATGACGCATGGGTCCCCCGAGGCGCGCGGGGGACCTGTGGTCGTTCCCTCACAACCAACGGCCGGTCCGGCGCATCTAAGCATCAGTGACGATGCGCTTGGTGCCTGGTGATCCCGAGAGGCTGGGCGGCTTCTGGCTGGCCGCCCGGCTCGGCGCGGGCGCGCGCGGGGTGGTCTACGACGCCTACGACGACGAGGGCCGCCGCTACGCGGTGAAGGTGCCCCGGGTCGAGGTCGAGCCGGTCGCGCGGGTGAGCTGCCCGCATCTGGCGGAGGTGGTCGCCTCCGGGGTCGATCACGGCATCCCCTACGTGGTGAGCGAGTTCGTCGACGGGCCCGACCTGCGGCAGGCGGTCGAGCGGCACGGGCCGTACCGGGGCGAGGAGCTGGCGGCGCTGGCGGGCGCGTTGGCCGGGGCGCTCCGCGCGCTGCACGCGGCCGGGCTGACGCACCGCGACCTGCGGCCGGAGAGCGTGCTGCTGGCGGCGGGCGGCCCCAAGGTGATCGACATGGGGGTGGCGGTCGGCGGGTCGCTGGGGGCGACGTGCACGTACCTGGCCCCCGAGATCCTGACCGGCAGCGGCCACGAGACGGCGACGGACGTCTTCTCCTGGGGGGCCGTGGTGCTCTACGCGGCCACGGGCGGCGATCCGTTCTCCGGGCGGAGTCTCGGCGCCGTGCTGCACCGGCTGCTGACCGTCGATCCCGACCTGAGCGCCCTGCCCGACGGGCTGCGCGAGCTGGTCGGGCGGGCGCTGGCCAAAGACCCCGCCGCCCGCCCCGCGGCGGACGAGCTGCTGGTCGAGGCCGATCCCGCCGCGTTGCGCCCGCCGGCGGGCGTGGCCGGGCACAGGTCGCTCGGCGAGCTGGCCGAGCGCGTCTACGCCGGGCTCACGCCGCGCCAGCAGGAGGCGGTGCCGGGCCTGCTGCTGCGCCTGATGGACGGCGACGACCCCCACGACGAGGGCGGCGTGCTGGCCCCGCTGATGGACGCCGGGCTGCTCGTACGCCGGAGCGTGCGGGTGCCGCCGACCGAGACCGCGGTCGGCAAGCTCGTGGCCGTGCGCGACGACCGGGTGGCGCCGGCCAGCGCCGCGCTCTACCGGGCCTGGCCGCGCCTGCGCGGCTGGGTGGCCGACGAGCGCGACGGCCTGGCCGTCCATCGGGAGCTGCGCCTGGCGGCCGACCGGTGGTCGCGCCACCGGCGCGGGCGCACGTACCTCTACCGCGGCGACCGGCTCGACACGGCGCTCGGCTGGGCCGCGGCCAGGCGCCGCCACCTGCGGCTCAACCAGCTCGAACGCGACTTCATCGGCGCGAGCGTGGCCATGTCCAAGCAGCGCAGGCGGCTGCTGCGGCCCTCGCTGGCGACCCTGGCCGCCGCCCTGGCCGTCGCGGTGTCGATGTCGGCCGTCTCGCTCAACGGCGAGCGGGAGCTGCGCGGACACCTCCTTGAGGCCAACGCGCGGGCCGTGGCCGCCCGCGCCGAGGCGCTGCGCTCCTCCGACCCGCGTACGGCGATGCGGCTGAGCGTGGCTGCCTGGCGGATGTCGCCGGTGTTCGAGGCACGGGTGGCGTTGCAGGCGTCGCTGGCGCAGCCGGAGCTGGGCGTGTTCACCGACCCCGCGGCCGACGAGCGGGCCGGCTACCTGCTGCGCGGCGACGAGCTGGTCAGGTGGCGCGACCGCACGCTGAACGTCTGGGACGTCCGCAGCGGCCGGCAGCTGGCCGCGCACGCGCTTCCCGAGGGCAGCGCCGCGCTGAGCGACGACGGCCGGTACGCCGAGGGCCCCGGCGGGCAGCCCGTCGAGGTGGCCACCGGCCGGGCCCCCGCGACCGGGACGTACACGATCACCAGCGGCAACCGCACCAGGGTCTACCGGGGCGCCGAGGTGCTGCTCGACGTGCTCGACCACCGGGTGGCGGTGTCACGTGACGGGAGCCGGGCCGCGGTCTCCGACCTGGACGGGCGGGTCGAGCTCTGGTCGCTTCCTGGCCGGGCCAAGGAGGGGGAGTTCACCGTACGGCCGCAGACCGGGCCGGACCGGTCTGCGCCGCCCCTGTCGTTCAGCCCCGACGGCCGCACCCTGGCCGTCGCGGGCCGCGACGGCGTGACCCTCCGCACGCCCGGCGCCGAGCCGCCGCAGGAAGCCACCGCGACGACCACCGCCACCACGGCCACCACGGCCATCACCGCGTTCGCGGCGGAGGCGGGCGACGGGGAGATGCCGGCGGACGGCTCCGCCGGCACGCCCGTGTTCAGCCCCGACGGCAGCCTGCTCGCCCTCCCCGGCCGGGACGAGGTGCGCCTGTGGAGCGTGGCCGACCGGCGGCTGGCCGGCGCCTACCGCTTCCGCGGCGACCAGCACGGCGACCTGGCCTTCTCCGCCGACGGCCGCACCCTGCGCTACCTGAGCGGCCTGGGCTCGGTCGTCTCGCTCGACGTCTCCGGGCTGCCGGCACCCTCCCACGGCGTCCGCACGGCCGCGCTGTCGAGCGACGGCCGGGTGGCGGCCAGAGACGTCGGGAACGCCATCCGGCTCACCGACGTGGTGGCGCGCAAGCCGCTGGCCGAGATCGCCGCCACCGGCGACGTGGCCTTCGACGCGGCGGGCAGGCTGCTGGCCGTGGCGGGCGACCCGGTCACCGTCTGGGAGGCGTCGGGCGGCAGGAGGGTCGCCGTCATCGACGCGGGCGGCGACGTACCGGCTGTGGCCCTGTCCCCCGGCGGCGACACGCTGGCCACCGCGCGCGGCCGTCGGCTGGAGACCTGGGACGTGCGCGCCGGCCGCCGGATCAGGGCCTACGAGGGTGCGGGCGACCTGGCGATGGCCTTCAGCCCCGACGGCTCGACGCTCGCCTCCGGCACGAACCTGCTCGACCTGCGTACCGGCGAGATCACTCCGCTCGCCCCGGCCGCCGCCCGGCCCACCGCGCTCGCCTTCTCCCCCGACGGCCGCACGCTGGCCCTCGGGCTCGGCGCCGGACGCGTCGAGCTGTGGGACGTACGCGAGCGCGAGCGGGCCGGCTCGGTCGAGGCCGGCACGGCCCCCGTGCACGACCTGCGCTTCTCCCCCGGCGGCGACCTGCTCGCGATCGACGCCGAACGCACCTCCCTGTGGGACGCCGGCACGTTGCGCGAGGTCGGCCAGGTCGGGTCGTGGGCCGAGGGCCTGGCCTTCAGCCAGGACGGCCGCAGGCTGCGCGGCGTGGCGGCGGACGGCAGCGTCCGCGAGAGCCCGGTGGACCCGGCGCTGACGGCGCAGGAGGTGTGCGCCCGCGCGGGCGGGCCGCTCAGCCAGGACGAGTGGAGCCGGCTGATCCCGGAGAGCGGCTACCAGGGCGGCTGCTGAGCCGGGCGGCCGGTCAGGAGGCGGGGTAGGTCTTGAGCACCCTGCCCTGGGGGTCGGCCACCAGGTAGCCGGTGCGGTAGGCGTCGCCGAGGTAGACGAGCAGGACCTGCTTGGTGCTGGTGAAGACGAAGTTGGGATCGATGATGAGGTAGCGCGTGGTGGGCTTGCGCACGCCGAGGACGCTCTCGGCCTTCTTGAGCAGGCCGGGCAGGGCGTCCCAGTTGTACTTGGCCAGGTCGACGGGCGGGGTGCGGACGGTGGAGCCGGTGCCCTCGCGGGTGGCCTTGCCGTCGCGGTAGGCGTAGCGGTCGTAGACGGCCGGGTCGCCCTTGAGCGGCGCCTCGGCGGAGATGTACGTGGGGTAGACGACCATCCGGACGACCTTGGTGCCGCCCATGACCGGCTTGAGCGCCTTGATCGCGGCGCGGATGCCGTCGGGGGTGAGCAGGTTCTCCGGCTGCGGCTCCGGCTCCTTGCTCGCCTCCGGCTCCTGGGCGTCGGTGGTCTCCACCGGGGTGATCTGCGGCGTGTCCGGCTGGGTCGGCTCCTCGGCGCCGCGCACGCCCGGGAGCAGCGCGTAGACCAGCACGCCGGTCACCGCCAGCGCGCCCACGGAGGCCGTCACGGCGGCGACCGGCGAACGGCGGGCGCGGCGCGACGCCACGGTGCCGGGCTGCGAGAACGACGGCTGCGGCCCCCAGGGGTGCGGCGCCCCGGGCGGCACGGTGGCCCCCTGCCGCGCCACGGGCGGCACGGTGGCCCCCTGCGGCCGGCCGTACTGGAGCGGACCCGGCGACGACGGACCCTGATGGAGCGGGCCGGGCGACGACGGGAAGTGGCCCTGATGGAGCGGGCCCGAGGGTGCGGACGGGTGACCGGGCTGGAGCGGTCCCGAGGGTGCGGACGGGTGGCCGGGCTGGAGCGGGGCCGGGGCGGGCGGCAGGTAGGCGGGCGGGGCCGAGCCGGGGTCGGCGGCGGCGGCGAGCATGCGGTCGAGGGTGTCGGCGTCGGGCCGGCCGGCCGGGTCGCGGCGCAGCAGCGCGCCGAGCACGGGACCGAGCGGCCCGGCCCGCTCCGGCGGCGGCACCTCCTGGTTGAGCACGGCGGCCAGCGTCGCCAGCGTGGTGCTCCGGCGCAGCGGGTGGCGGCCCTCGACGGCCACGTACAACAACATGCCGAGCGACCACAGGTCGGAGGCGGGGTCGCCCTCGTGCCCGTTGATGCGCTCGGGCGCCATGTACTCGGGCGAGCCGATGAACGACCCGGTCGCCGTCAGGCTGGTCGACTCGCGCACGGCGGCGATGCCGAAGTCGGTGAGCACCGAGCGGCCGTCCTCGCGCAGCAGCACGTTGGCGGGCTTGACGTCGCGGTGCTGGATGCCGACGGCGTGCGCGGCGCGCAGCGCGGACAGCACCTCGCGCCCCAGGCGGGCGGTCTCCCAGGGCGTCATGGGCCCGCGCGCGAGGCGGTCCTGGAGCGAGCCGCCGGTGACCAGCTCCATGACGATCCACGGGTAGCCGTCACCGCCCGGGTCGACGATGTGGTGGATGGTGGCGACGTGCGGATGGTTCAGCCGGGCCAGCGCGCGGGCCTCGCGCAGCACCCTGGCCCGCAGCTCGCGGGCGGCCTCGGGATCGTGCTCCTCGAACGAGGGATCGGGCGGCCGGACCTCCTTCAGCGCGACCTCGCGGTGGAGGGCGGTGTCCCAGGCGCGCCACACCAGGCCCATGCCACCGCCGCCGAGCCTCTCGGTCAGCTCGAAGCGGTTGTCGATCACGCGTTTGTGCATGGGAAGCAGCGTAGGGCCGGGTCGTGGTCGCCGTCATCAGGGTGGTCGCGGTGGTGATGGACGGGCTGGTTGGATGGGCGCCATGAACGCAGGCGATCACCAGCTCGGCATCTACCTGACGGGCATGCTCGAAGGCCGTACGCCGGAGCTGACCACCGACCTCTCGGCCCTGGAGGGCGCGGCCAGGCGGGTGCTCTCGCCCGAGGCGCTGGGCTACATCGTGCCCAGCGCGGGCAGCGGCTCGACCGCGCGGGCCAACCTGGAGGCGTTCGAGCGGCGCCGGATCGTGCCGAGGATGCTGCGCGGCGTCGCGCGGCAGCGTGACCTGTCGTGCGAGGTGCTGGGCACCCGGATGGCGGCGCCGGTGCTGGTGGCGCCCATGGGGGTGCAGACGCTGGCCCACGAGGAGGGCGAGCTCGCCACCGTGCGGGCCGCGGCCGCGGTCGGCGTCCCGTACGTGCACTCGACGGCCGCCGCCCACGACTTCGAGCAGGTGGCGGCGGCGGGCGGGGACGCGCCGCGCTGGTACCAGCTCTACTACCCGACCGACCGGGACGTGTGCCTGAGCTTCCTGCGCCGGGCCAGGGCGACCGGCCATTCGGTGCTGGTGGTCACGCTGGACACGACGCTGCTCGGCTGGCGTCCGGCCGACCTCGACCGCGGCTACCTGCCGTTCCTGGCCGGCACGGGCATCGCCAACTACCTGAGCGACCCCAACTTCGCCGGGGTCGAGAACCCGGTCGCCCACTGGGCGGGCATGTTCCCCAACCCGGGCTTGAGCTGGGACGACCTGCCGTTCCTGCGCGACCACTGGGACGGCCCGATCGTGCTCAAGGGCATCATGAGCACCGAGGACGCGCGCCTGGCCGCCGAGCACGGCGTCGACGGGATCGTGGTGTCCAACCACGGCGGCCGCCAGGTCGACGGCGCCCTGGCCGCGCTCGACGCGCTGCCCGGCATCGCCGAGGCGGTCGGCGACCGGCTGACGGTGCTGTTCGACTCGGGCGTGCGCACCGGGGCCGACGTGGTCAAGGCGCTCGCGCTGGGCGCGCGGGCCGTGCTGGTCGGCCGTCCCGTGCTGTACGGGCTGGCGCTGGGCGGGCAGGCGGGCGTCGAGCACGTGCTGCGCTGCCTGCTGGGCGAGCTGGACATCACGCTCGCCCTGTCCGGCTACTCCTCCCCGGACGAGCTGGGCCCCGACGCGCTCGCCTGAGGGCACATCGAGGTCCGGAAATGACCGCGATTGCCCCTACCTTTGTCCCCATGGATCCCCTCATCTCCCAGCGCGCGCTCAACCGGGCCACGCTCGACCGGCAGCTGCTGCTGCGCCGCGGCGGCGGCAGCGTGCAGGAGGTCGTCGAGCGGCTCGGCGGCCTCCAGGCGCAGACCCCCCACACCTGGTACGTCGGCCTGTGGAACCGCATCGAGGGGCTCAAGCCCGAGGACGCCTCCGGCCTGCTGGCCGGCCGCGAGCTGGTGCGCATCGCGTTGCAGCGCTCCACCATCCACCTGGTCACCGCCCGCGACTGCCTGGCCATGCGGCCGCTGTTGCAGGTCGTCACCGAACGCATGACCCGTACGACGTTCGGCCGGCGGCTGGCGGGCGTCGACCTGGACGAGCTGGCCGCGACCGGCCGGGCGCTGCTGGAGGAGCGTGCGATGACCTTCGCCGACCTCGGGCGGGCACTGGCCGAGCGGTGGCCGGAGCACGACCAGCACGCGCTCGGCCAGGGCGTGCGCTGGCTGCTGCCGCTGGTCCAGGTGCCGCCGCGCGGGTTGTGGGGCAGGAGCGGGCCGGTCGCGCACACCACCGCCGAGTCGTGGCTGGGCCCGGCGGAGGTGCCGCCGATGACGCCCGCCGAGCTGGTCCGGCGCTACCTGGCCGCCTTCGGCCCGGCCTCGGTGCAGGACGCGCAGACGTGGTCGGGCCTGACCAGGCTCGGCGAGGTCGTCGAGTCCATGGACCTGGTCCGCTTCAGGGACGCCGCCGGCCGCACGCTGTACGACCTGCCGGAGGCCGTCCGGCCGGCGGCGGACGTCCCGGCCCCGGTGCGGCTGATGTACGACTTCGACAACCTGTTCCTGTCGCACGCCGACCGCTCGCGGGTGATCAGCGAGCGGGGCGCGGCCGTCATGCAGGGGTCGTTCATGGGCACGAACGTGATCCCCCGGATCATCCTGGTGGACGGCGTCACCGCCGGCGACTGGACGGTGACCAGGGCCAAGGGCGTCTCCACGCTGAACGTGCACCAGTGGACGCCGATCGCCGAGCTGGACGAGGTCGAGCGGGAGGCGCGGCTGCTGCTGGAGTTCCTCGCCCCCGACGACAAGCACGACGTCTCAGTCCTTGACCGCCCCTCCAAGCCCTGACACGAGCCGCCGCTGCACCGCCACGAAGAAGATCAGCACCGGGATCGTCATCAGCGTCGAGGCCGCCATGATCCCGCCCCAGTCGTTCTCGTTGGGCTTGAAGAAGACGAGCAGCGCGGCGGGCAGGGTCTGGTTGTCCTTGGCCGAGATGATGAAGGTGCGCGCGAAGACGAAGTCGTTCCAGGCGGTGATGAAGGAGAACACGCTGGTCGCCACCAGGCCGGGCGCGACCAGCGGGAACAGGATGCGCCACAGCACTGTCGCGCGTCCGGCCCCGTCGATCATCGCCGCCTCCTCCAGCGCCTCCGGCACCGCGGCGACGAACCCGCGCAACATCCAGATCGTGAACGGCAGCGTGAAGGCGAGCTGCACCACCACCAGCGAGGCCAGCGTGTTGAGCAGCCCCAGGTCCCGGACCACGAAGAACAGCGGGATCGTCAGCGCCTCGACCGGCACCATCTGCGCGACCAGGAACATGATCAGCACGGTCGTCCTGAACCGGAAGGCGAACCTGGTCACGGCCACCGCCGCGAGGAAGGCGACCCCGGCCGACAGCACGACCACGACGAGCGCCACGATCGCGCTGTTGAGCAGGTAGCGGGCGAAGTTCTCCCCGGTCAGCACGCGGACGAAGTTGTCCAGCGTCGGATGGGACGTCCAGGGCCTGACCTCCAGCGACTGGATCTCCCCGGCGGGCTTGAGCGCCGACAGGACCATCCAGTAGAGCGGGAACGCGGTGAGCAGGGCGACCACCAGCGCGACCGCGTTGGGCAGAAGACGGCGTCGGTTCACAGGCGTTCCCCACTGCGCCGCAGCGCCCGGATGTAGAACAGGGTGATCACGAGCAGGATCAGCGTCATGACGACCGCGACGGCCGAGCCGAGTCCGTACTCGGAGGAGCCGAAGGCGATCTGGTAGGCGTAGACGTTGAGCACGGTGTTCTGCCCGGCCACGCCGCCGCCGTTGGTCATCACGTAGATCTGGGTGAAGAGCTTGAAGTCCCAGATGACCGACTGGATGACCACGATCGTGACCAGCGGCCGCAACATCGGCACGATGATCCGCCAGAACCCCTGCCAGGCCGAGGCGCCGTCCAGCGCGGCCGCCTCCAGCACCGAGGCGGGAACGGCCCGGATGCCCGCGTACAGGGTGATCATCACCAGCGGGAACGAGTGCCACACGACCGTCGCGCCGACCACGCCGAAGGTGACCCACCGGTCGTAGAACCAGTTGAACCCGTCGATCCCGAGCACCTGGTTGACCAGGCCGAGGTCGGCGTCGAACAGGAACATCCACACGGTGGAGCCGGTCATCGCGGGGGCCGCCCACGCGCCGAGCGCGGCCAGCGACAGGGCCGTCCTCGGCAGCGGCCCGGTCCTGGTCAGCAGCACGGCCAGGGTCGCGCCGACCGCCAGCGTCGCGACGACCAGCGCCGCCGCGAACCCCACGGTCTGCGCCAGCACCTCCCAGAACCGCCGGTCGCCGAGCAGCGCGGCGTAGTTGCCGAACCCGACGAACGTGCTCGGCTGCCCGCCGCTGACCTGCGCCTGCCGGTAGTCGAAGACCGACAGCAGGCCGAGCATGTAGACGGGATAGCCGAACATGGGGACCAGCACGGCCGCCGCGGGCAGCAGGTAGAGCCAGGGGCGCCCGCGGCGGACGGTCGTACCTCGGCTCACGAGCGGCCGAAGGCGGTCTTGACGGCCGCGGCCGCCTCGGTGGTGGCCTGCTCGACGGTGGACTGACCGGTCGCGACCTTCTGCAACATCGTGGGGACGACCTTGCCGTTGTCGATCTTCACCCAGGCGGGGTCGATCGGCACGAACCGGGTGCCCTTGGCCACCGTGTCCAGGAACGGCTTCACGAACGGGTCCTTGGCCGCCAGCTCGTCGCGGGCCGAGGTGAGCGTCGGCAGGTTGCCCATCGCGTCGTACATCTTGGCCTGGTACGCCTTGCCGCCCAGGAGCTTGACGAAGTCCGCGGCCAGGGTGCGGTGACCGGCGTTCTTCAGCACGCCCAGGTTGTTGCCGCCGGCGAAGGCGGGCGCGATCGAGCCCTCGGCCGCGCCGGGCAGCGGGACGACGGCGTACTTGCCGGCCGCCGCGCCGGCGTCCACGGCCGAGCGGTTGAAGTTGCCGAGTATGCCCATCGCGGCCTTGCCGCCGGCGAACAGCTCGACCGTCTTGCCGCCGGTCAGCGAGACGCACGCCTGCGGCGGGCAGACGTCGTCGGTCAGCAGGTCCGTGTACGCCTTGACGCCCTTGCGCGACTGCGGCGAGTCGAGCGAGGTGATGTCGCCGCCGGCGTCCCAGACGAAGGGCAGGGCGCCGAAGGTGTACTCGCCGCCGACGGCGATGCCGTACAGGTCGGGCTTCTTCTCGCGGATCGTACGGGCGGTCTCGGTCAGGGCGCCGATGGACGTGGGCGGTTTCAGACCGAGCTCGTCGAAGACGTCGGTGCGGTAGTAGAGGGCCCGGATGCCGATGAACCACGGCAGGCCGTACTGCTTGCCCTGGACGGAGGCCGACTTGACCAGGTCGGGGGTCAGGTCCAGGCCCTTCAGGTCGGCGGTGAGGTCGGCGAATCCGCCGGCGGCGGCGTACTCGGCGAGGTCGGTGTTGCCGTACTCGGCGACGTCCGGGGAGCTGGCCGGGTCGTTGAAGGCGCCCTTGAACTTCTCGTGCCGGGCGGGCGTGGTGGGGATGTAGGTGACCTCGACCTTGACGTCCGCGTGCGCGGCGGTGAACTCCTTGATCGCCTCGTTGACGACCTTGTCCTTGGGGGCCCGGTTGGGCTCGTCGAAGAGCCAGACGCGCAGCGTCCCCGTCCGCTCGTCGCCGCCGCCGGAGGCGGGAGCGGTCGAGGGGGCGCAGGCGGCCAGCGTGAGCAGGGCCGTTCCGGCCGCGGCAAAGTAAAGAAACTTCACTATTACCTCCTGCGCAGACACTAGGAATTCGCCCCGGAGTCGAGAAGACTTGTCAGGAGATGTTGTGCAGTGCACAACAGGGTGCTGCATTGCGCGAAATTTCATCGAATATGGTGACTTGCGTGCCCGAACGCAACCAGTCCGCCTCGCTCCGGCGCGCCCTGGCCGTCCTGGACCACGTACGCGGCCACACCGGCCTGTCGCTCACCCAGCTCGCCGAGGGCGTGGGCCTGTCCAAGAGCACGGTGCTGCGGCTGACCGTCCCGCTCGTGGAGGCCAGGCTGCTCGAACGCGACCGCAGGACCGGGGCGTACCGGCTGGGGCACGGCACCCTCCAGCTCGGGCAGGCGTACCTGGCCACGCTGGACCTGCGCGCGGTCGCCGCCGAGGAGTCGCACCGGCTGATGAGCGAGGTGCGCGAGACCGTGCACCTGGTCGTCTACGACCACCCGCACGTCGTCTACATCGACAAGGTGGAGAACGAGACGAACGTGCGCATGGCCTCGCGCATCGGCAGCCGCGGCCCGGTGCACGCCACGGCGGTCGGCAAGGCGATCCTGGCCTGGCAGCCGGAGGAGGCCCTGGCCGGGCTGGCGCTCGACCCGATCACCAAGCACACCATCACCGACGCCGACCGGCTGCGTGCCGAACTGACCCACATCCGGCGGCGCGGCTACGCGGTGGACGACCGCGAGAACGAGCCCGAGGTGCGCTGCGTCGCCGCGCCGATCTTCAACCACAACGACGCCGTCGTCGCCGCCGTCTCGGTCTCCGGGCTCACCTCGCGGATCACCGCCGCGCGGGTGCGGGAGCTCGGGCCGCTGGTGGCCGGGGCGGCGTCGCGGATCTCCAGAAAGCTGGGCAGGCCGACCACATGACCGAACTGGTGACCTTCGGCGAGACCATGGCGCTGTTCGCCGCCCGGCGCACCGGGCCGCTGCGCTTCGCCCGCGACTTCGACCTGGGCCTCGGCGGCGCCGAGTCGAACGTGGCGATCGGCGTGGCCCGGCTCGGCCACCGGGCGACGTGGGCCGGACGGGTGGGCGACGACGAGTTCGGCGACCTGATCCGGGCCACGCTCGCCGGCGAGGGCGTGGACGTGCGCGCGGTCACCGACCCGGACGCCCCCACCGGGCTGATGATCAAGGGCAGGCGCACGGCCGACCTCGTTGACGTGCGGTACTACCGCAAGGGCAGCGCCGGTTCCCGGCTGCGGCCGGCCGACCTCGATCCGGCGCTGATCGCCTCGGCCCGGGTGCTGCACGTCTCCGCGATCACCCCGGCGCTGTCGGCGTCGGCCCGGGAGACCGTGGCGCACGCGATCGCCGTTGCGCGGGCGGCCGGCGTGCTCGTCTCGCTGGACGTCAACTACCGGCGGGCCCTGTGGACGGCGCAGGAGGCGGGCGCCTGGCTGCGGGAGACGGTCGGCGGCGTGGACGTGCTGTTCGCGACCGTGCCGGAGGGCCGCCTGGTCGCCGACGTCGACGACCCGGCGGAGCTGGCCAAGGCGCTCGCCTCGCTCGGGCCCTCGTACGTGCTGGTCAAGTCGGGGTCGGCGGGCGCGCTGGAGTTGTCCGGCGGGGTGCTGCGCCGGGCGCGGCCGTACCGGGTGACCGAGGTGGACCCCGTGGGGGCCGGGGACGCGTTCGCGGCCGGGTGGCTGGCCGACTGGCTGGCCGGGGCGGACGCGGAACGGCGGCTGGACACCGCCTGCGCGGCAGGGGCGTTCGCTGTGACCTCGCAGGGCGACTGGGAGAGCCTGCCCCGCCGCTCCGACCTGGGCCTGCTCGGCCGGGGCGCCGACGGCGTGAGCAGGTAGCCGCCCAAGGACGAGGTTTTGCCCGTTTTCGACCCGTTCTTGAGGGCAGCCGGGGAAGATCTCGTCCGGGGAGAGGAACAGTGCGATGACAGACGTCTCCAGCAAGGGTCCGCAGTCGAACGACGAGCGCGAGGTGCTCACCAACCGACAAGGGCATCCCGTCTACGACAACCAGAACCAGCGGACGGTCGGCCCGCGCGGACCGGCGACGCTGGAGAACTACCAGTTCCTGGAGAAGATCAGTCACTTCGACCGCGAACGCATCCCCGAACGGGTGGTGCACGCCAGGGGCGCGCTGAGCTACGGCTACTTCGAGGCGTACGGCAAGATCGGCGACGAGCCGGTCAGCCGCTACACCAGGGCCAAGCTGTTCCAGGAGGCCGGCAAGCGCACCGACGTGGCGCTGCGCTTCTCCACCGTGATCGGCGGCCGCGACTCCGCCGAGACCGCCCGCGACCCGCGCGGCTTCGCGATCAAGTTCTACACCGAGGACGGCAACTGGGACCTGGTGGGCAACAACCTGGCCGTCTTCTTCATCAGGGACGCCATCAAGTTCCCCGACGTCATCCACGCGCTCAAGCCCGACCCGGTGACCTTCCGGCAGGACCCGAACCGCATCTTCGACTTCATGTCCCAGACGCCCGAGTCGATGCACATGCTGGTCAACCTGTTCAGCCCGCGCGGCATCCCCGCCGACTACCGGCACATGCAGGGATTCGGCGTGAACACCTACAAGTGGGTCAACCAGCAGGGCGAGACGTTCCTGGTCAAGTACCACTGGATGCCCAAGCAGGGCGTGCGCAGCATGACCGCGGCGGACGCGGCGGTCGTCCAGGCGGGCGACCTCGGGCACGCCACGAAGGACCTGCACGACGCCATCGAGCGCGGCGACCATCCCGAGTGGGAGCTGCTGGTCCAGCTCATGAGCGACGAAGAGCACCCCGAGCTGGACTTCGACCCGCTCGACGACACCAAGGTGTGGCCGGAGAACGAGTTCCCGGCCAGGCCGGTCGGCCGCCTGGTCCTGAACCGCAACGTCGACAACCAGTTCGCCGAGAACGAGCAGGCGGCCTTCGGCACCGGCGTCCTGGTGGACGGCCTCGACTTCTCCGACGACAAGATGCTGGTCGGCCGGACGTTCTCCTACAGCGACACCCAGCGCTACCGGGTCGGCCCGAACTACCTGCAACTCCCGGTCAACCAGGCCAGGAACGCGCCCATCAGGACCAACCAGCGCGACGGCCAGATGGCGTACTTCGTCGACACCGGCGGCGAGGACCCGCACATCAACTACGAGCCCTCGCTGCGCGGCGGCCTGCGCGAGGCCGAGTACCCGACCCTGGACGAGGAGGGCCCGGTCATCAACGGCCGGCTCATGCGCAGGCGCATCCCGCGGACCAACGACTACAAGCAGGCCGGCCAGCGCTACCTGCTCATGGAGCAGTGGGAGCGCGACGACCTGGTGCGCAACTTCGTCGACGCGCTCAGCCAGTGCGACCGGCGCATCCAGGAGCGCATGGTCTGGCACTTCCTGCTCGTGGAGGACGACCTGGGCCTGCGCGTCGGCGAGGGCCTCGGCATCACCCCGGACGACGTCGCCCAGCTGGAGCCGCTGGCGAGCCAGGACCTCACCGACGAGGACCGGGAGCGCCTGGTCAAGCTCGGGCGCAACGGCCCGCGCGACGTGGAGGGGCTGAAGATGACCCACTGCGTGCCCGACGAGCGGGCCGCCCACGCCGACGGCCTCTGAGCGACGGCTACAGCAGCCCGGCGGCGGCCAGCAGCTTGCCGACGCGGCCGGTCTCGTCGTCGTTCAGCGGGATCTGCGGCAGCGCGGTGAGCGGGCAGTCGATGACGCCCCGCAGGTGCAGGGCGGCCTTGAACGCGCCCAGCCCCGCCGAGCTGCCGCCCATGCGGCCCGCGCCGACCCGGACGATCTCGAACAGCCTGACCAGGCGTTCCTGCTCGGCCCTGGCCGCCTCCCAGTCGCCGCGGGAGGCGGCCCGGTACAGTTCGGCGTACCCGTGGGGGTCCACGTTGCCGAGGCCGGGCACCACGCCGTCGGCGCCCATCCACAGCGCGGAGTCCACGGTCACCTCCGACCCGGTGAGCACGCTGAACGGCGCCCGGCGGCCCAGGATGACCTGGCGCAGCCCGCCGTCGTCGCCGCTGGAGTCCTTGACCCCGGCGAGCGCGCCCTCGGCGGCCAGGTCGAGCAGCAGGTCCGCGCCCAGCTTGGTGTGCACGCTGACCGGCAGGTCGTAGGCGTAGACCGGCAGGCCGGCGCGGGCGGCGATCGTCCGGAAGTGGGTGCGGATCTCCTCGGGATGGGTGCGCGTGTAGAACGGCGCGGTCGCCACCAGCCCGGACGCCCCCGCCGCCGCCGCGACGCGGGCGTGTTCGAGCACCCGCGGCGTGGTCATGTCGATCACCCCGGCCAGCACCGGCACCTGGCCGCCCACGTGCCCGACGACCGTGTCCAGCACCACCCGCCGCTGCGCGTCGGTCAGGTAGGCCACCTCCGAGGAGGAGCCGAGCACGAACAGCGCGTCCACCCCGCCCGCCAGCAGGTGGTCCACCAGCCGGGTCAGGGAGGCGGCGTCCACCTCGTGGCCGGGGGTGAACGGGGTGCAGACCGGGGGGATCACGCCGGTCACCGTCGCGGACCCGGCGACATCGGGATCTGTCATGAGTGCTCCTGGATCAGCTCTAGGTCGGTGGCTCCGGCCGCCACCGGGTGGTGGCAGTGGAAGAGGTGGTCGTCCCCGGCCCGCGTGGCGGCGGGCATCTCGGCCGCGCACAGGTCGTCGGCCCGCCAGCACCGGGTGCGGAACGGGCAGCCGCTCGGCGGCCTGGTGGCCGACGGCACCGCGCCCACCAGCGGGATCGGGGTGATGGGCGAGATCAGCCCGGGGGTGGCCGAGAACAGCGCCCGTGTGTACGGATGCCTGGCCCGCCCCGGCACCGACCGCGCGGGCGTCTGCTCGACGATCCTGCCCAGGTACATGGTGACCACGCGGTCGCTCATCCGGCGCACGGTCTGGATGTCGTGCGAGATGAACACCATCGCCAGCCCGAGCCGGTCCTTGAGGTCGAGCAGCAGGTTGAGGATCTGGGCGCGGACCGAGACGTCCAGGGCGCTGGTGGGCTCGTCGGCGACGACCAGCCGCGGTTCGAGCGCGAGCGCCCTGGCCACGGCCACCCGCTGCCGCTGCCCGCCGGAGAGCTGGCCGGGCAGCGCGCCGGCCACGCCGGCGGGCAGGCCGACCAGGTCCAGCAGCTCGCGCACGCGGGCCTCGCGCTCGCCGGAGGTGCCCCGGCGGTGCACGTCGAGCGGGTCGCGCAGGATGCGCCCGACCGGCAGCCGCCGGTTGAGCGCCGTGGACGGGTCCTGGAAGATCAGCCCGACGCCGCCGCCGACGAGCATGCGCCGCTCGTCCTGCTTCAGCGTCCACAGGTCGCGGCCGTTCAGGCGCACGCTGCCCGAGGTCGGCCGCTGCAGCCCGACCAGCACCTTGGCCAGCGTGGACTTCCCGCAGCCCGACTCCCCCACGATCCCGACGGTCTCGCCGGGCGCGACGGCCAGCGAGGCGGCGGTCAGGGCGTGCACGCGGTCCCGCGCGAACAGCCCTCCCGAACGGGCCTTGTGCACGACGTGCACGTCGTTCAGCTCAAGCACGTGTCTCACTCCCTGCGAGTTCGACCGCCGGGTGGTGGCAGGCCACCGCGTGCCGCCTGGCCTCTCCGGCCAGCACCGGGGTCTGCGTACGGCACACGCCGGTGGCCATCGGGCACCGGTCGGCGAACCTGCACCCGGCCGGGAAGTCGGCGGGCGCGGGCACCACGCCCGGGATCTGCGTCAGCCGCTCGGCCCCCGACTCCAGCGACAACACCGAGCCGAGCAGCCCCCGCGCGTAGTGGTGGGCGGGCTCGCCGACCAGGGCGGCGGTGGCGCCGGTCTCGACGATCTGGCCGCCGTACATGACGACGACGCGGTCGGTGACGTCGGCGACCAGGGCCAGGTCGTGCGAGACCAGGATCAGCGCGAACCCCAGCTCCTCGCGCAGCCGCAGCAGCAGCTCGATGACCTGCGCCTGGACGGTCACGTCGAGCGCGGTCGTCGGCTCGTCGGCGACGATCAGCTTGGGGTCGCGCGAGAGCGCCATCGCGATCAGCACCCGCTGCCGCTGGCCGCCCGACAGCTCGTGCGGGTAGGCGGACAGGGTGCGGCGGGCGTCGAGGCCGACGAGTTCGAGCAGCTCGGCCGGGGTACGCCGGCCGCCCCTGCGGGTGAGCTGCCTGAGCTGGGCCCGGATGGTCATGGCCGGGTTGAGCGAGGACAGCGCGTCCTGGTAGATCATCGCCATCTCGTGGCCGAGCAGCCGGCGGCGGGCCCGGCGCGGCAGCGCGAGCAGCTCCCTCTGGTCGAAGCGCACGTGGCCGCCGACCCGGGCCTGGCGCGGTTGCAGGCCCATGACGGTCAGGGCGGTCAGCGACTTGCCGCAGCCGGACTCCCCGACCAGGCCGACGACCTCGCCGGGCCACACCTCGAAGCCGACGCCGTCCACGATGTCCACGCCGGGGTCGAAGCCGATCCTCAGCCGTTCGACGCTGAGGATCGGCTGTCCCTGCGGGAGCGGACGGGCGCGTCCGGCCAGCCGGCGGGCGGCCTCGGCCAGGCCGGGCAGCTCGACGACCTGGCCGGTGCCGGGGGCGGCCTGCTCGTAGGCGTCGTCCTTCTTGGGGGCGGCTCTGCGTACCGGGGCGGCCCAGGCGTCGGAGATGCCCTCGGACAGGATGTTCAGGGCCAGCACGGTGAGCAGGATCAGCAGGCCGGGGAAGACCGTGGCCCACCAGCCGCCGAGCAGCACCAGGTTCTTGCCGTCGGCGATGACGCTGCCCCACGACGGGTTGGGCGGGCGTACGCCGGCGCCGATGAACGACAACGACGCCTCGAACACGATCGCGTCGGCCACCATCACCGTGCAGAACACCAGCACGGGCGCCGCGCAGTTGACCGCGACGTGCCTGAGCACGATGTACGGCGTGCGCGCGCCGATGACGCGCTCGGCCGCCACGTAGTCCTCGCCGTACTGGGCGATCACGTTGGCCCGCACGACCCTGGCCACGGACGGCATGTAGAGGAAGGCCATGGCCATGACCAGCACCGGGATGCTGCCGCCGAACACCGCGACCAGCACGGCGGCCAGCGCGATGCCGGGGAAGGCCATGATCACGTCGAGCACGCGCATGACGGTCTCGTCCACGACCCGGCGCGAGGTGGCCGCGACCGCGCCGACGACCGCCCCGGCGACCAGGGCGAGCCCGGTGGCGCCGAGGCCGATGATCAGCGACCAGCGGGCGCCGTACAGGAGCCTGGACAGGATGTCGCGGTTGGCGCTGTCGAGGCCCATCCAGTGGGCGGCCGACGGGCCGCCGCCGGCGGCCTCCTGGAAGTACGGCGAGTGCGGCGCGATCAGCGGCGCGAGCAGGGCGGCCAGCACGACCAGGACGACGACCCCGACCGCCGGCCACGACGCCGCAGGCAGCCGCCGGAAGGCGACGCCGGGCCTGGACAGGCGTTCGGTGAGTCCGCTTCTCATCAGGCGGCACTCCTCAGGCGGGGGTTGACCAGCAGGTAGAGGATGTCGACGACCAGGTTGACCACCATGAAGCCGATCGCGATGGTGAGCACGACGCCCTGCACCACGGCCGGGTCGCCGTCGCGCACCGCGTTGATCATGAGCTGGCCCATGCCGGGCAGGCCGTAGATCGTCTCGATGACCACCGTGCCGCCGATCAGGTAGCCGATGCGCAGGCCGAGCACGGTCAGCGGGTTGATGAGCGCGTTGCGCAGCACGTTGCGGCCGACCACGACGATCATCGGCAGGCCGCTGCCGATCGCGGTGCGCACGTAGTCCCGGTCCAGCTCCTCGACCATCGACGTGCGGATGATGCGGGTGAGCTGGGCGGCGATCGGCAGCGACAACGACAGCGCGGGCAGTGTCATCGACTGCAGCCAGCCGGTGAGGGAGTCGGCGGGGTTGATGTAGCCACCGGTCGGGAACAGCCCCTCGCCGACCGCCAGCCACTGGATCATCAGCAGCGCCAGCCAGAACGCCGGGGCCGCCACGCCGACCAGCGACACGACCCGGATCGCCTGGTCGGGCCAGCGGTCGCGGAACAGCGCCGCGGTCACGCCGAACACCAGCGAGAGCACGATCGCCACGGCCAGGCCGAGGAACGTGAGCTGCAGGGTCAGTGGCAGTGCGGTGGTCACCGACTCGACGACCGGCTTCTTGGTGAGCACGCTGGTGCCCATGTCGCCCTGGGCGAGGTCGGCGACGAAGCGCACGTACCGCAGCGGCAGCGGGTCCAGCAGGCCGTTCTCCTCCTGGAAACGGTGGATCTGCTCCGCGGTGGGGTTCGCGCCCTGGAAGTAGGCGTACTCGGGCTTGACGCCCGAGAAGCGCATCACGACGAACACGAACGCGACCACGCCCAGGACCAGCGGGATCAGGATGAGGAGCCGCCGCAGCAGCATCCTGAGTACGAGCGTCATGTCCTCTTGGCCTGCAGCAGGTTGATGCCGGGGTACGGCTGGGCGCGGATGCCGGAGAGCTTCTTCGGGTCCCAGGCGGTCATCAGCTCGTTGTGGACGACGGGGTAGAGCACCGCCTGCTCGGCGACCAGGTCCAGATATTTGTGGATCTGCTCGCTCTTCTTGGCCTTGTCCGTCTCCTTGCCGGCCGCGTCCATCATGGCGAACAGCTTCTCGGCGTCCTTGCTGCCGTCCCAGTGGCTGTACTTCATCCACAGGCCGCCGGGCACGTAGTTGTAGTGCAGGATCAGGTCGGCGTCCATGCCGAACTGGTTGGGGTTCGAGGCCGCCGCGACCACCTGGTAGTCCTGGAACTGGTCCATCTTGGTGAACAGCGCGGCCGTGTCCTGCGGCTCCAGCGTGGTCTTGATCCCGACGGCCTCCCAGGAGGCGGCGATGGTGGGCAGGCAGTCGACGATCCAGCTCACGTTGACGGCCATGAGGTTGACCGTCAGGTTCGTCACGCCCGCCTCCTTCAGCAGCGCCCTGGCCTTGTCGGGGTCGTGGTCGTAGACGACCGAGGCGCGCCGGTGGTCGGGGTGGCCCTCGTTGAGGAAGGAGCTGGAGGCCGTGCCGTGGCCCTTGAGCGCCACGTCGATCATCTTCTGCTTGTCGATGGCGTAGTGCAGGGCCTGGCGGACGCGTACGTCGTCGAAGGGCTTGGCGGCGGTGTTGAACATCAGGAACATGTGGTTCATGCCCTTGCCGCCCTCGACCGTGAGGCCCTGCTGCTTGAGCTGGTCGACGTTGGCGTACGGGATGTTGTCGGCGATCTGCGCCTCGGCCGAGCCGCCGGAGATCTTGGCCACCCGGGCGGAGGCGTCCACGATGGTCAGCCAGTTCATTTTCTTGACGGTGGCCGGGCGGGGGCCGTTGTAGCCGTCGAACGCCTCGAAGGAGGTGTTGGATTTGGGGTTGTGCGCCGCCTGCTTGTACGGCCCGGAGCCGACCGCCATGCCGCTCTTGGCCTTGTCCCACGCGCCCGCCTGGCTGAACACGTGCTTCGGCATGATCTTGGCGATGGTCAGCCGGGGCGCCGCGTCGGGGAAGGGGAACTTCAGGACCAGCTCCACGGTCCGGTCGTCCACCTTCTTCACCTCCTGGAGCCACGGCTTGAAGAAGTTGCCGGTCAGCACGTTGTCGGGGCCGAGGATGCGCTCGAAGGTGAAGAGCACGTCGTCGGCGGTGACCGGCTGCCCGTCGTGCCACTTGGCGCCGTCGCGCAGGGCGAACGTCCACGACGTGGCGTTCGGGTCGGCGGGCAGCGCCGTCGCCAGGGCCGGGTACGGCTCCCGGGTGACCGGGTCGGTGTCGAGCAGCCCTTCGTAGACGTGACTGATCCCGGCCATCGCGAACGCCGACGCGGTCTGCGTCGGGTCCCAGCTCTGGTCGTTGCCGTAGCCGATGACGGCGGTGATCAGGTCTTTGTTCGATCCGGCGCCGACCGAGCCGGTCGAGGCCGGGCCTCCGGAACAGGCGGAGAGGGTGGCCGCGATGAACGCCGCCGCACCCGTGGCCCCGCTGTAGCGCAGGAAGTCACGGCGGCTGAACTCAGAGCTCACGGATGCCTCCTGGGGGGAAAGGTAGAACGTAGGACATCCCATGTCCTATCTTGTGCGTAACGTGGACGCTAAACGCCAGGGCGTCTTGAGGTCAACAGAGGATTTCCGGAATGTTACCTACGATGAAAGGAAGCTTCATGGCCGCAGTCCCGCGTCCGGCACGTCCCAGCCGGGCCGTCGAGGCCCAGGAGGGCGTCAAAGACCTGATCGTCAGGCGCGGGCTGGTCGCGGGCGACCCGCTGCCCACGGAGTCGGAGCTCATGGAGGAGCTCCAGGTCAGCCGCAACTCCGTCCGGGAGGCGCTGAAGGCCCTGCAGGCGGTCGGCATCGTGGACATCCGCCACGGCTTCGGCATGTTCGTGGGCCGGATGTCGCTGTCCGGGCTGGTGGACGAGCTGGCCTTCCACAGCCGCATCACCCTCCAGAACGGCCGCAACCACCTCGCGCACCTCATCGAGATCCGCGAGATCCTGGAGAGCGGGCTCGTCCAGCGGCTCATCGACCTCGGCCCGGAGGCCGACCTCGCCCCGGTGGCCGACGTCATGGCCCGCATGGACCACGAGTCGCAGGTCGGCGAGGTCTCCCCCGAGACCGACCGGCTCTTCCACGACCTGCTCTACCGGCCGCTCGGCAACCCGCTGGTCAGCCAGCTCCTCGGCGCGTTCTGGGACGTCTACCACCAGCTCCGCGACCACCTCGGCGCGCCCGACGAACCGCCCGGCGACGTGGCCAGGCGGCACCGCGACATCTACGCCGCGGTGCTGGCCGGCGACCGGGCCGCCGCGGTGTCGGCCGTGTACGCGCACTTCGACGGCGTGCGCAACCGGCTGGCCCGGCTGGGAGGTCAGTCCGGATAGCGGGCCACGCGCCTGGCCCACGGCCGCCGCCACTCCTCGTACCACTCGGCGAACCAGGGGTGGGGCGCGGCCAGCGGCACGATGTGGGTGACGGTCTCGTGGTAGTAGCGCTTCTGGAACCGCCAGTGGAGGCGCTGCAACTCCTGCACGTTGCTCACCCGGTCGGCCAGCTTCACCAGCACCGCCTGCGCCGGGGCCTTGGCCAGCGCGGCCAGGTGGTCGGCCTTCGCGCGCCCGGCGGGCCTGGTCACCCAGCGGACGAGCCCGGTCACCTCCGCGCCGAACCGCCGGGCCAGCTCCCGCTCGGTGCACGCGGTGTCCTCCAGCACGTCGTGCAGCACGATCGCGGTCAGCACGTCGGGGTCGCGCACCTGTGCCCCGGCCACCGCCACCTCCAGCGCCTCCAGCAGATGCTCCACGTACGGCCGCCCGGTGGGACGCTGCTGCACGCCGTGCTGCGTCCGGGCGAAGCGCACCGCCTCGCGCAACCTCGTGACGGCCTGCGACGGGAGCGCCTCGGCCAGGGGGCCGGCGGCCTGGCCCCACGACATCCAGCTCGTGAAGATCTTCATCGGGCTCCTCTCGACGTCCTAGGCTGAGAATATGACCGAGATCGCCGTTCCCGACGGCTCGTGGACGTTCAACGGAGAGATGCTGCGCATCGTCCCTGGCGGCGACAAGGACGTCCACGAGCTCCGCAAGGTGCTCGGCGAGGTCGCCGTGCCGCTGGAGGCCATCGCGACGTGCGCGTTCGAGCCCGGCCGCAAGGGCGGCCAGCTCCGCCTTCGCCTGCGCTACGGCGCCGATCCCCTGTCCGACCTCGTCGCCGGATCGCTGGCCGCCCCCGCCGACCCGTACCGGCTGGCGGTGCCCAAGGAGCGCGTCGGCGCGGCCCAGTACTTCGCCGACGAGGTCCGCGACACCCTGGAGATCAACCAGACGCCCAGCGGCCCCTGCGAGCACTACCTCCTTCCCGGCCCCGCCATCCCCGTCTCGGCCACGGCGGGCGACGGCACAGCGATCTTCGACGGCGAGCGCGTACGCCTGGAATGGACGGGTTTCGCCAGCTCGGAGAAGGAACGGGCGGGGTCGCAGGAGTTCCCGCTGGCCGAGCTGGTGGGCGTGGAGTGGAAACCGCAGTCCGGCCTCGGCTACGGCACCCTCCGCTTCCGGCTCAAGGGCGACGGGCCCGGCGCGTCCCCGCAGAAGGACCCCCACTGCGTCTCCTGGGGCATCCAGCGCTTCGGCGGCGCGACCGCGCTGGTCGGCGCCGCGGTGCTGGCCCGGCTGCCGCGCGAGCAGCCCGAGGAGCTGGAGCCGCCGGCCGCCGGCGGCGACGCCCACGACGCGGTGCTGCGCCGCCTGGCCGAGCTGGGCGAGCTGCACCGGTCCGGGGTGCTGACCGACGAGGAGTTCGCGGCGGCCAAGCAGGCCATGATCCGCCGGCTCTGACCGGCGACCGGCCGTGCCGGCGGACGGCCCGAAGGACAAGCCTCCGGGCCGCGGCCGGTCAGGCGGTCATCGGGTCAGCACCATCAGCGTGAAGAAGCCGGTGTACTGGCAGAAGTACGACAGGTAGGTGCCCTTCGCCTTGAGCTCCTTGCCCTTGGCGATGCACTTGGCCTCACTGCTGTAGTCGCCGTACTTGATCCAGGTGGAGGCGGCGGCCGAGGCGGCCGAGGTGGTGGCGGAGGCGGCGGGCGCGGTCATCGCGGTGCACGTCGCGGCCAGGGCGACGGCCGCGACGGAGGTGGCGGCGGCGCGGGTGAGCTTGGACATGGACATCCCTTCGGGGTCAGGGGTCATGGCGGAGAAAACTAGATCATTTCCCGCCATCGTGATCATAATCATCCGCGCGGCGGCCCGCTGATCCGCCGGCTTAATCGGCTTGGCTGACGTCCGTCCCCTGTGGGACGGTTGAGCCGTGTCCGACCAGCTTCCCCGTACCGTGCACGAGGCCGTCGAGGCGGAGCGGAACGGCCGCCTGCCGCGCTACCTCTACTTCTGGGGCCACCGCCCGGCCCGCGACGGCGGCCCCGGCCGCGGCTGCCTGTCGCAGTGGTGGCCGGTGACGTTCACCGAGGGCGACCACACCTTCGCCTCGGCCGAGCACTACATGATGGCCCACAAGGCATGGCTGTTCGGCGACCACGACAGCGCCGGCCGGATCCTCCTGGCCGCGACCCCGGGCGAGGCCAAGAAGCTCGGCCGCACCGTGCGCGGCTTCGACGAGGCCGTGTGGGCGGCACACCGGCTCGACATCGTCACCCGGGCCTCTCTCGCCAAGTTCGGGGCGCACCCGGACCTGCGGGAGTTCCTGGTCGGCACCCGCGCGCACGTGCTGGTCGAGGCCAGCCCGCTGGACCGGGTCTGGGGCATCGGCCTGGCCGCCGACGACGAGCGCGCCGCGTCCGCGGCGACCTGGCGGGGGCTGAACCTGCTCGGTTTCGCCCTGATGGCGGCCCGCGACGAGCTGGACGCCTGATCAGGTCAGCACCTTGGTGATCTCGGCCAGGTCCAGCCGCCGGAACTCGGCGGGCTCGTGGCACCACACGTCGAGGTCGGCGCCGCGCACCTCCGGGCCGCTGATCGTCAGCTCCTCACCGTCGTGGACGATCCGGGCCGTGCCGTGGTACTGCAGCTCCATCGCCACCCGTTCGCGGGCCTTGGGGGGCAGGGCGGTGGCGTACCGGGCGAACACCTCGCGGATCCCCTGGAGCACCGGGGTCGGCTCACCGGCGGTGGTCACCAGCCAGGCGGCGGCGCGTTCGGGGCTGAGCACCGCCTGCTCGCGGCGGGCCGGAGCGACCGGGGCGCGCCTGGGCTTTCTGGACGCCACCGCCAGCGAGCCGTCGGCCTCGCGGGCGACCGGCGCATAGCCGGCCTCCCTGAGCAGGGCCAGCGTCTGCGCCGGGTCGAGCGCGCTGGCCAGGACGGTGGGGGCCAGCAGGCGCGGACGCAGCTTGGCCAGGCTGCGGTGCGCGGCCAGCTCGGCCAGCAGGGCATGGTCGTCGCCGACCACGCAGCAGCCCACCGGGACCACGCCGATCTCGCCGTGCCGCCGCGCGACGTCGTGGATGAGGTACGTCAGCGGCTGCGGCAGCGGGCCGGAGGCCACCTCGGCCAGCGCCGCGACGAGGCCGTCGGCGGTGTGGCCGGCGTCCAGGGCACGACGCACCGAGGACGGGCCGAACCGCCACGAACCGCCGGGCTCGCGGTCGGCGGCCCGGTCGAGCACCTCCGCCAGGGCGGCGGCCGGAGGTCCGGTGACGACGGCGGTCAGGTCGGTCCCGAACAAGGCCGTCTGCCGGGCTCCCGCCAGCAGCCCCTCCGCGGCTTCGTCCACTCCCCCCGGCGCGGCCTTCTCACCGGCGCCTTCCTGGACGGACAGGGCGGGAAGGGTCGCCCGGAGTGCCAGGCCGGGCGGGCTGAGGGCGTCCGCGCCGACCAGTCCGAGCAGCCTCGACTCGGCCAGCACCGCCAGCACGACCTCGCGGCAGCTCTCCCGCTGCACCAGCGGGAGGTGCCAGCTCGCGGCCCGCGCCACCTCCTCCGCGTCCACCACCGACGCCGCGCCGGGAAGAAGGCCGAAGACCACCTCGCGGATGACGCTGGACGGCGTCCCGGTCCCGGCGGGGGCCAGGGGGAGGCGCGGCTTGCCGTCGTACCGGCGGGTGGGGCTGATCGGCAGCCGCCACCACGCCTCGACCAGCGCGACGTACCGGCCGGCGGGCGAGAGCCGCAACCAGGCGTCGAACCCCTTGGTCGGTGAGACGCCGGTGCGCCGCGTCTCGGTCGCCCGCCGCGTGCGCACCTGCGTGACCGGGTTGGCGCCCAGCAGCCCGGCGGCGTGCGTCAGGTCCAGCAGCAGGCGGACCTCGTCCTCGTCGCAGCTGAGCCGGCTCGCCAGGCGGCGCACCTCCTTCACCCCGACGCCACCGCCCTTCAGCTCGGGCAACGGCTCCCCCGCCGCGGCCTGCAGCAGCGCCGCGGCCCGGTCCAGCAGCCGCAGGGCGGCCACGGACGCCTCGTGCGCGACCAGGTCGGCGGCGACCGGCCGGGTCCGGACCGCGGGCGGCCCGGACGGAAGCTCGACCCGGTAGTCGCGCCCGCGCAGCGCGAGCGCGACCTCCATGGGCATGACGTAGGTGCGTTCCCAGTCGACGCTCCAGATCAGGCCGTGGTCGGCGGCCCACTGCACCGGGGACGCCGCGGCCCGCTGCCGGCGGTGGCCGCGGGCCGGGAACTCGTCGAGCACGCG
Organism: Nonomuraea sp. NPDC005730; assembly: GCF_040630865.1. Lineage (NCBI taxonomy): Bacteria > Bacillati > Actinomycetota > Actinomycetes > Streptosporangiales > Streptosporangiaceae > Nonomuraea > Nonomuraea sp. NPDC005730. Next base: position 167,472 of record NZ_JBEXYK010000010.1, on the reverse strand, counting down.
CCCGGGGCCGCGCTGGAGGAAGTCGTCCAGCAGCTCACGGGTTCCGGCGGGGGCATGGGCGACCTGCCGGGCCAGCCGCTCGGGGTCGGCGAGGGCCGCCGTGATCGACTCGACCAGCACGGCCTTGCGGGCCGTACCCCTGCCGCCCAGCCGTCGGTGCACGTCGGTCAGCTCGGCCACGGTGACGTGCGTCAGGACCGAGGCCAGGCCGGGACCGAGCCCCAGGGGCGCCGGCAGCACCGCGGGCATCCCGGCGGCGAGGTGCAGCGCCCCGCCCTCGCCCCGCCGTACGAGCGCGACGCGTTCGAGCCGGTCGATCAGCCCCGGCAGGTCGGCGCCGGCGGCCACCAGCTCGGACAGCGGCCGGCCGCTGCGGGCCGACACCAGGATCGCCTCGACCAGCAGCAGGCAGGGCAGCGGTGTCCGGGACAGCGCCAGGTGCACGGACTCCGGCGCGTCGAGCCGCTCGGCCAGCTCGGCCAGCCGCCGCGGCGGCACGGGCCGCAACACATCGGGCCGCGCCGCCAGCAGCTCGGCCAGCCGCTCGCGCCCCAGCCCCGCCAGCCACCCCAGAAACGTCTCGTCCACCGACCGATTGTCGCAAGCCGCGGGGAGTGAAGGGGCCTGGAAAGCAGCGAAGCCGCCTGGTGAACCAGGCGGCTTCGGTGTGGTGCGCCGCCAGGGACTCGAACCCCGGACCCGCTGATTAAGAGTCAGCTGCTCTAACCAACTGAGCTAGCGGCGCAACAGGGTTAACTGTATCAGCCGCCGAACGGTGCCCGCACATCAGCCGAGCCGCTCCCCCAGCCGCCCGTACGCCCCCAGCACCAGGTCCCAGAAACCCTTCACGTCCACGGACGTCGCCACCAGCGCGTTCGCCTGCCGTCCGCGCAGGTCGAAGTCGGTGACGGTCATCCCCCGCGTGTACGTCCCGGCGGTCTCCACGTTCACCACGGCCGGCACGCAGGTGAACAACGACGGGTCCAGCACGTACGCCACCGCACAGGCGTCGTGGATGGCCGGGCCGCCCTCGGCCGTCACCACGCCGTAGAACTGCGCGGCGGGCACCAGCAGCTCCGACAGCCGGCCGAGCGGCCGCATGCGATCGAGCACGTCCGCGGTGACCAGGGCGGACAGGGTCACGTCGAGGCCGAGCTGGCGTACCTGCCAGCCGGCCTCGAAGACGATCGCCGCGGCCTCGGGGTCGGCCAGCATGTTGAACTCGGCCGCCGGGTTGTGGTTCCCGCGGGTGTACGAACCGCCCATGATCACCAGCTCCCGGGCCCACTCCACGACGCGGGGCTCGCGGCGTACGGCGAGGGCGATGTTGGTCAGCGGGCCCACCGCGACCAGTGTGATCTCGCCCGGGGCGGCACGCAGGGCGTCCACGATGAAGTCCACCGCGTGACCCTCGGACAGGGCGCGCACGGGGGCGGGCAGGACGACGTCGCCGAGACCGGTGTCGCCGTGCACGTGGCCGGCGCGGACCGTGCGGTGCAGCAGGGCGCCCGCGCTGCCGGGCGTGACCGGCACGTCGCCGAGGTCGAGGAACTCCCTGAGCGCCAGCGCGTTCGCGGTGGTCAGCTCCAGGTCGACGTTGCCGCCCACGGTGGTGACGCCCACGACGTCGAGGTCGGGGGAGCCGGCGGCGAGGGCCAGGGCGAGCGCGTCGTCGATGCCGGGGTCGCAGTCGATGAGAACTTTCTTCACACCACAGGACAATACGCATGGCCGATGGCAGGCGGGACAGCGCCGGGGCCGGCTGCGGGCATGGATCGGGGCCGGGCAGTTCCCCCAAATCTGCCCGGCCCCGATCGGTGGCGGTCCAGGCCGACGTCTTCCCCCAAAAACGTCGGCGGTCCCGCACTCGCGGACCGCGGTCCCCCTCCGCGTCCGCATCGGTGAAGGTCTGTTGTGGCCTCTCGACCTGCTACAACGCTACCGAGACGAATGCAACGGTCGCGTCATAACGGGGTCGAATAAGCGTTTAATCCGACTAGGGAAGCTCCAATCGAACCTCTGTACCGTCCTGCAACGATCTGCTCACCGTGCAGTACTTGTCGTGCACCCGCCCGGCCACCGCCCTGAAGACCTCGTCGGCCTCCTCCGAGGGCAGCTCCACGTCGTAGGTGACCGTCACCGGCCCGAGCTTGTTCGGCTCGACCTTCTCCGACTCCACCGTCATGGCCAGGCGCACCAGCCGGTGCCCGCGCTTGGCCGTGAGCGGCTCGACGGTCACGATGTTGCAGCCGCCCACCGCCGCGAGCAGCAGCTCGACCGGGGTGAACACGCCCTCGTCGTCGCCGCCGCCGATCTTCACCTCGGCGCCACGGGCGTTCGTGGCCCGGAAACCGCCGTCTTCTGTCCGCTCAACACGCACGTTAGCCATGTTTCAGACCTTACTCAGAAAGCTCTCATGTTCCTTCAGCATCGTCGTAGACATGGCTAGTGAGGTGAATGCGAGTCACGGTCCCATCCTCTTCTGGTGCGGGGTCGCGGTCGCCGAGTTCGGCGCGATCCAGCCCGGGTTCGGCTACCTCTGGCGGCCCACCGCGTACGCCGCCGCGGCGTTGCTCGTCGCACTCGGCTTCGCCATCGTCAAGGCCGCCGATCTGCTCCGCACCGAACAGGCCAGGCAGCGGCTGCGGCTCGGCGGCTACCTGGCCGGCGCGCTGCTGGTGGCCCACGAGCTGAGCTCCACCGCGTACGTGACGGAACTCAGCCGCGTCGGTTCACTCCTGCTGTACGCGATGGCGGCGGTCATGGCGGTCCGCAGCCACACGGTCGTCCCCGAGACCAGGGGCAGGGTGCTGATCGCGTCCGGCATGGACCCGGAGACCCTGCGCGCCCAGCTGACCGGCGGCACCGGGACGGACACCGTGGCGGTCTACCGGGCCGAGCGCGCCACCAGCGAGCTGCGCGACCTGGAGGCCAGGTACGGCCTCATCCTCGTCACCGGCGCCGAGCACGACCCGAGGGCCAAGGAGCGCATCAGCGCCTCCGGACTCAGCCGCGAGATCCCCGACATCGCCGAGCGCGAGGTGGTCGTCGAGGGCCCGCGCCCGTTCACCAGGTACGTCGGCGGCGCATTGTCACGCCTCGCGATCCCGAGATCACAGGTGCGTTTCAAACCAGGGCAAAAGGTTTAGCCTCACGTTACGGCCGACGTGAGAGCGTGGGCAGCGGACAAGGAGGCCAGGTGACGATTTTCCCCGGAAGCGCCCGTGTCGACACGGTCATGGGCATGCCCGTCAGCGTGGACATCCGCACGGCTCTGCCGGCCCGAGAGCTCACCCCCCTGCTCGACGACGCCTTCTCCTGGTTGCGCTGGGTGGCCGACACCTTCAGCCCGGCCAAGGAGGACAGCCAGATCTGGCGCCTGAACCACGGCCTGACCATCAGGCAGATCCCCGAGCTCGTCGAGGTCCTGCACCGCTGCGAGGAGCTGGGCGAGGCGACCGGCGGCTGGTTCGAGCACCGGATCAACGGCGTGATCGACCCCTCCGGCTACATCAAGGGCTGGGCCCTGGAACGCCTGTCGCGGGCGCTGTGCAACGCGGGCGCCGGTGACCACCGCATCAACGCGGGCGGCGACATCAGGGTGCGCGGCTCTGCCGCCCCGGGCAAGCCGTGGCGCGTCGGCATCCGCGACCCGCACACCGACGTCGTCAGGAAGGGGCTGTTCGCCCACGACCTCGGCATCGCCACCTCGGGCGGCGCGGCCGTGGTGGACCCGCGCACCGGGGAGCGCCAGCAGACGCTCGGCTCGGTCACCGTGATCGGCCCCGACCTCGGCGTGGCCGACGCCTACGCCACCGCCATGTACGCCATGGGCCCCACCCTGGCCAGGCGGTTCGCGACCGACCTGGCCGAGGCCGGCGCGTACGACACCATGATCGTGCTCCGGGACGGCCAGGAGGTCAGCACGCCGGGCATCTCGGGCATCGCCGCGGGGGCGCGCCTGGCCGGCTGAGCGGGCTCAGGCGTCGGGATGATCGCGTAGATACTCCAGGTAGATCGGGCGCAACGCCTCGCCCAGCTCACCCTCGCCCGCCGCGAGCGCGTCGCTGAGCAGCGCGGACACCCGGCTGAGGTCGTTGGCGGTCTCACTCTCGTGACCGCTCGCGGCCTCGGCGGCCGGGATCACCTTCAGCAGGTTCCACAGGAAGCCCAGATCCCCATGGCGTACGGCGTACCGCACCGCTCGGTCGTGCAACTCCGCCGCGGGCAACGAATCAAGACCATTAGCGTCCATCCCGCTCCCTTTCCCGACATGAGTCACAGGTAACCGCCGCCACCATGCGTGCTCGACCGGCTTCGTACAGTCGATCTATCGCGCCGGCGATCGCGAAGTGGGAGGATCAACCAGCGTGAGATTCATCATCAGAACCGTGGCCGCGGCCGCCGCCCTCTGGGTCGCCATCCAAGTCCTCGACGGCATCCGGATCACCGCCCCGGAGAACTCGGCCAAGTACTGGGGCGTGCTGCTCCTCGTGGCCCTGATCTTCGGTGTCGTCAACGCCACCGTGAAGCCGATCGTCAAGGCGCTGGGCTGCGCGGTCATCGTGCTGACCCTCGGGTTGTTCCTCCTCGTCATCAACGCGGCCATGCTGCTGCTGACCAGCTGGATCGCCGGCCAGTTCGACATCCCCTTCCACGTCGACAACTTCTACCCGGCCGCCTTCTGGGGCGCGATCATCATCAGCGTGGTCAGCTGGCTGCTCGGCCTGTTCATCCCCGACAACGACTGATCCCCTCCCCATGCAGCTCAACGGCGCCGGCCTGACCTGCGCCCAGGTGCACGAAGCCGCCCACGGCCGGGCCCGGGTCACGATCGGTTCCCTCGATCGGGCCCGGGCCTCGTGGGCCACCGCCCAGGGGCTGACCGGCCCCGTCTACGGCCGCAGCACGGGCGTGGGCGCCAACCGGGACGTCCGGCTCGACTCCCCCGGCCTCGACCTGCTGCGCAGCCACGCCTGCGGAGCGGGTCCCCTGGTGGCGGCCGAACGCGCGCGGGCCATGCTCGTCGTGCGGCTCAACCAGCTCATGGCGGGCGGCTCGGGCATCGACCCGGCCGTGCTGCCCGTCCTGGCCGAGGCGGTCGCGGGCGGGTTCACGCCGCCGGTCCGCACGTACGGCGCGATCGGCACCGGCGACCTGACCGCGCTCGCCACCACGGCCCTGTGCCTGCTGGGTGAGGTGCCCTGGCGGCGGGCGGGCGAGGAGACGGCCGGGCCGCGCTTCGCGCTCGCCTCCGGCGACGCGCTGCCCTTCATCAGCTCGGGCGCGGCCACGCTGGCCGACGCCGCGCTGGCCTGCCACCGGCTGGGCGCTCTGCTGGAGGCCGCCGTCGACGTGGCCGCCCTGTCCTTCACCGCGGTCGACGCCTCCGCCGAGCCGCTGGCCGCCGCCGTCCAGGAGGCCAGGCCGCATCCGGGCCAGTCACGCGTGGCCGGACGCCTGCGCGGCCTGCTCACCCACGAGCTGGCCACCCGCGTCCAGGACCCGTACGGTTACCGCGCCTTCGCGCAGGTGCACGGCGCGGCCGTGGACGCGTTGGAGCGTGCCACCGCCACCGTCGAGACCGACCTGAACGCCGCCACCGAGAACCCGCTCGTCACCGGCACCCTGGCCTGGCACAACGGCAACTTCCACTCGGCCCCGGTGGCCCTGGCCCTCGACGCGCTGCGCGCCGCGCTGGCCCAGACGGCCCAGCTCAGCACCGCCCGCCTGGCCACCCTCATGAACCCCGCCTACACCGGGCAGCTGCCCTTCCTGGCCGACCGGCCGGGCGCCTCCGGGCTCATGATCCTGGAGTACGTGGCCCAGGACGCCCTGGCCGAGCTGCGCCACCTCGCGGCCCCCGTGACGACCGGGACCGCGGTGATCTCGCTGGGCACCGAGGACCACGCCGGTTTCGCCACCCAGGCCGCCCGCCACGCGCTGCGCTGCCTCGAACCGCTGGAGATCGTGCTGGCCTGCGAGCGCGCCGCCGCCGTGCGGGCCCGCAAGGGGGCACGGCCCGACGGGCAGCTCACCGACGAGCTGGACGAGGCGCGGGCGGCGCTTGCGCGACCGAGCCACGCTCCCTGAGCGTCGGCTCCTGGACCACGCGGCGGCGGCGGGTGCCGCCGTCGGCCGCGGCCACGATGAGGCGCACCGCGGCCCTGACGATGCCGTCGATGTCCCAGTCGACGGTGGTCAGGCCGGGGGTGAGCAGGCCCGACATGGGATGGTCGTCGTAGCCCATGACCGACACGTCGCCGGGGATGGACAGGCCCAGCTCCTTGGCCGCGGCGTAGACGCCGTAGGCGATGGAGTCGGCGAAGCAGAAGACCGCGCCCGGCCTGGACGTGGAGAGGATCTCGTGGGCCGCCGAGGTGGCCGCCGCCAGGTCGTGGGGGGCCGTGACGACCTCGATGTCGAGCCCCAGCCGGTCGGCCTCGGCCAGGACGTGCACGTCGGCCGGACGGTCGGGGGTGCTGGCCTGGGTGGGCGTGAGCACGGCAACCCGGCGGTGACCGAGGCCGGCCAGGTGTTCCAGGGCCAGCGTGACACCCCGGCGGTTGTCGAAGACGACCTCGCCCGCCGTGCCCGCCAGTGAGTCGCCGATCGCGACGACGGGCAGCGACTCGCACAACTCGGCCCAGAACGGCGCGGCCGGATCGACCGGCTGCACGATCATGCCGTCGACGCGCTGGTCGCGGAGCTGCTGGGCGAGCACCCGCTCGCGGTCGGGGTCGCCGACCGCGTCGAGGATCAGGGCATAGCGGTCTTTCTCCCGCAGCCCCCTGCTGATGCCGACCGCCAGCGACTGCTGCCACAGGTCTTCGAGCGAGCCGCAGAGCAGGCCGATCATGCCCGTGCGGCCGCTGGCCAGGGCCCTGGCGATGGGGTCGGCCTCGTAGCCGAGCTCGGCGGCGGCGGCGCGCACGCGCTCCATCGTCTCCTCCGAGACCTGCATGCCGCGCAGCGCATAGGAGACGGCCGCCGGAGACAGGCCGGTCGCGCGGGCCACTTCCCGAATCGTCGCTCTCTTCCGCGGCATCCCGCCAGCCTATTGCCTGCCACCGACAGAAGCCGGGTTCCCGCACGGGCTCGCGGGGTTCTTCTTGGCCCGCCCTCGACGTGCCAACCGTTGACAAAAGGGACAGTGAAGCGTTTCACTGAACCGTATCAGTGAAACGGTTCACCTGCTTGATTTCGCAGTACACTTCGTTTACCTGTAATCTCAGTAGGAAATAGAGGGAGGTGTGATCGTGAGCATCGACGTGCACCAGCATCTGTGGACGGATTCGTTCGTCGCCGCGCTGCGCGCTCGCACCGTCCCGCCCCGGCTCGACGGCTGGACGCTGCTGCTCGACGGCGAGCCGCCGTACGAGGTGAACCCGGCCGACCACGAGCACCGGGACACGACCGGGCTCGACCTGGCGCTGGTGTCGATGTCGAGCCCGCTGGGCGTGGAGTTCCTGCCGCCGGAGGAGGCCTGGCCGGTGATCGACGCCTACCACGAGGGCGCGCTCGGGCTGGGCGAGCCGTTCGGGGTGTGGGCGGCGACCTGTCACAGCGAGCCCGATCCGGAGCGGCTGGCCAAGGACCTCGACCGGGGGCTGGCCGGGCTGCAGATCCCGGCCACCGCCGTACCGGACGACCGGCTGCTCGACGTGCTCACCGAGCGGGACCTGCCGCTGTTCGTGCATCCGGGGCCGGCCGCCGTGCCGCCGCCGCCGGGGGCGCCGCCGTGGTGGCCGGCGCTGGTGCCGTACGTGCAGCAGATGCACGCGGCCTGGCACCACTTCCACGCCGTGGTCCGGCCCCGGCATCCTCGGCTGCGGGTGTGCTTCGCGCTGCTGGCCGGGCTCGCGCCGTTGCACTCCGAACGGCTCATCGCCCGTGGCGGCACCGGGCGCGGCCTGGTCGATCCCGGTTTCTACGTGGAGACGTCCTCGTACGGGCCGCGTGCCATCGACGCGATCGTCCGCGAGCTGGGCGTGGACGTCGTCGTCAACGGCTCCGACGCCCCGTACGCCACCGCCCCCGACCCCGGCCTCGGCACCGCCGCCCGCCACGCCATCCAGTCCACCAACCCCCGCCGCCTCCTGGGCCTCCCCCAAACATGAACCCGCGAGGGAGCGCCGGTGCCTGGAGGAGCGGCGGGAGCGCAGCGACCAGAGCGGGGGAAGGCACCGGCATACAGGCGACCGAGCCGCCTCACGCAGTGAGGCAATCAGACCCGCAAGGGAGCGCCGGTGCCTGGAGGAGCGGCGGGAGCGCAGCGACCAGAGCGGAGGAAGGCACCGGCGCACAGGCGACCGAGCCGCCTCACGCAGTGAGGCAATCAGATACAGCGCCCGCCTCACGCAGTGAGGCCGTTAGACCCGCGAGGGAGCGCCGGCGTCTGGAGGAGCGGCGGGAGCGCAGCGACCAGAGCGGGGGAAGACGCCGGCATACAGGCGACCGAGCCGCCTCACGCAGTGAGGCCATTAGACACAGAAAGGAGACTCGTACGTGAGTGACATCCAGATCCAGGGCGGGGGCGTGTGTGCCGGGCTGCCGGAGCGTACGCTCGACCGGCGCGAGCTGCGCGACCTGGTCGACGAGCTGGCCGCCAACCCGCGGGAGTGGCGTGACATGGTCGACTTCCCGGCCGACGGCGGGCGGCACTACGCCTCCCTGTACCGGGACGCCTACGTGGACGTCTGGGTGCTGTGCTGGCGTCCCGAGGACGACACGGGCTGGCACGACCACGACATCTCCTCGGGCGCGGTGCACGTCGTGCAGGGGGCGTTGCAGGAGTGCAACCCGCGCATCGGCGGCGAGCACCTGGAGACCGTGGTGTCCGCCGGGCAGTCGTTCTCGTTCGGTCCCGACCACATCCACCGGCTCGGCGGCGCGGAGGGCGAGAGCGTCTCGATCCACGCGTACTCGCCGCCGTTGTGGCGGCTCGGCCAGTACTCCATCGACGACAGCGGCGTCATGCGCCGGGTGTCGGTGAGCTACGCCGACGAACTGCGTCCTATGGACGAGCCGGTCGCTGTGGCCTGAGCACGCAGCAGCTCCCGCACGCCTCGACGTCGGGCAGGGTGATCCACAGGCAGCACGTCCTGCGGAAGTAGCCGTCGTCGGCGGGCTCGACCAGCCCGTCGACCGGGCTGCCGAGCTCGGCGAGCAGGGCCATGTAGTCGCCCTTGACGATGCAGGTCAGCGGATGGGCGAACGCCTCGGCGGTCGAGCCCCACAACGTGCGCTCGCCGACCTTGGCGAGCGCGCTGATGGCCTTGACCAGCGGCTGCTGCGCCTCGGCCAGCGACTCGCGGATGGGTTCGACGCCGGTGCCCCAGCTGACGCGGGTGGCGGCGATCGTCACGCCGGCGTCGGAGACCCTGAAGTACGTGTCGGCCAGCCGCATGACGGGGATGCGGCCGTCGAGGGCCCAGCCGAGCGCCATGGGCAGGCTGTGCCAGTAGCCGAAGGTCTTCCAGAACAGCGCCGCGCCGACGTGCCGGGGCGCGTTCCAGCGCGCTGCCGTCTGCGCGACCAGGCCCTCCAACAGCGTGTACGGCTCCCGCACCAGGTCGGCGGCGGCCGTCCAGCTCTCGTCGGGGTCGATCACGAGCCCCGGCTCGACCCCGATGACACCGCCCCGGCCGTCGGCCAGACGCTGGAGAGCCTCGGTCAGCACGCTGCGGATCCCTTCTACAGGTTAGCCTTACCTAAGGTAGCAGGGCGTCCGGCGAACCATCCAGCCACCAGCTGGGCCCCGAGGACCCCCAGGCCGACCGTCAGCGGCACGGTCCAGCCGCCCGAGACCTCCCTGAGGTAGCCGAACAGCAGCGGGCCCAGAGCGGCCACGACGTACCCCACCGACTGGGCCACGGCCGACAGCGCGGTCACGCCGGCCGGATCGGCCGGGCGCAAGGCGATGATCAGCAGCGCCAGCGCGAACGAGGCCCCCTGGCCGATGCCGAGCACGATCATCCACAACCACGGCACGGTGGCCGGGGCCAGCAGCACGCCGAGGTAGCCGAGCACGGTCAGCACGCCGGCGCCCACCACGTACGGCACCTGCGAGGCCCGGCGGCCGGCCAGCACCGGCACCGCGAGCGAGGTCGCGACCTGGACCAGGTTCGTCAGGCTGAGCAGGTAACCGGCCTGGTCGGCGGGCAGGCCGGCGTCGAGGAAGATGGTCGGCAGCCAGGCCAGCATGACGTAGAAGGTGAGCGACTGCAGGCCCATGAGGGCGGTCACGTACCAGGTGACGCGGCTGCGCAGGACGGCGCCGAACGGTCTCGGGCCGCCCTGCTCGGCGGGCCCGCCCCGGACCGCCTGCGGCAGCCAGAGCAGGGCCGCGAGCACGGCGGGCACGGCGAGCAGCGCCGAGACGCCGCGCCAGTCGAACCCGGTGGCCCGCTCCAGCGGGATCACCAGGGCCGAGGCCCCGGCCGCGCCGGCCACCACGGCCGCGACGTAGACGCCGGTGAGCAGGTTGACGCGGGTGGGGAAGTGCTGCTTGACGATGCCGGGCATGGAGACGTTCATGACGGCGATGGCGGTCGCGGCCAGCGCCGAGCCCAGGTAGAGCATGGGAACGCCGTCGAGCCCGCGCAGGCACTCGCCCGCCGCGACCACGAGCAGGCCGGCCAGCAGTGTCCTGTCCAGGCCGATGCGCCGCGCGAGCAGCGGGGCCAGCGGGCCGAACACGCCCAGGCAGACCACCATGACGGTGGTGATCGCGCCGCCGCCCGACGGCGACAGCCCCAGGTCTTTCATGATCTCGTCGAGGAGCGGCGACAGGCCCGCAATGGCGGGCCTCAGGTTGAGCGCGGCCAGCACGAACCCGGCCACCAGCAAGACGTGACGCAACGGCATAGGGCACCTACTCTGGCACAGGCGTCTGACAACGTTGTCCGCCCGGGTGGAGTAGGACATGATCCATGCGTGAGACCGACGATGAAGGACGTCGCGTCGGCGGCGGGCGTGGCGCTCAAGACCGTCTCGCGCGTGGTCAACGGCGAGCCCGGCGTCCATCCGGCCACCGCCGAGCGGGTGCGGGCGGCCATCGACCGGCTGGGCTACAGCCGTAACGAGAGCGCCCGGGTCCTGCGCACGGGCATGACCGCCACCATCGGGCTGGTCATCGAGGACGTCGCCGACCCCTTCTACGCCGGTCTCAGCCGGGCCGTCGAGGACGTCGTCATCGACCACGGCTGCCTGCTGCTCAGCGGGTCCTCGGGCGAGGAGCCGGGCCGGGAGCGCGAGCTGGTCGAGACGTTCTGCGCGCGCAGGGTGGACGGGCTGATCGTCGTCCCGGCCGGCGACGACCACGCCTACCTGCGGGGCGAGCTGGAGGCCGGCACGCCCGTGGTGTTCGCCGACCGGCCGCCCGAGCCGGGGATCGACGTGGACACCGTGCTCGCCGACAACGCGGGCGGGGCCGAGCAGGCCGTCCGGCACCTGCTCACGCACGGGCACCACAGGATCGCGTTCCTGGGGGACGATCCGGCGATCTACACCGCGGCGCAACGGCTGGCGGGTTACCGGCGGGCGCTCGGGGGGCTGTTCGACCCGCGGCTGGTGGCGATGCGCCCGCCGTCGCTCGACGACGTACGGGCCGACCTGCGGCGCATGCTCGCCCTGGACGCGCCGCCGACCGCGCTGTTCACCGGGAACGGGCGGCTCATGGTGACCGCGTTGCGGGCCCTTCCGGAGCGGCGGCTCGCGCTCGTGGGGTTCGACGACTTCGAGCTGGCCGACCTGCTGCGGCCGGGGGTGAGCGTGGTGGCGCAGGATCCGGCGTGGATGGGCCGGGTGGCCGCCGAGCTGCTGTTCCGCCGCCTGCGCGGTGACGGCGGGCCGCCGGAGCACGTCGAGCTGCCCGTGCGTCTCATCCCGCGGGGCTCCGGGGAACTTCCGGCGACGTGACCGGCGCCCCGACCGTGCCGGAGGAACCGGAGGAACCGGCGGCACGGGAGGAACCGGCGGCACGGGAGGAACCGGCGGCACGGGAGGAACCGGCGGCGCCGGAGGGCGTGGAAGGGCGCGGCGGGCGCAGGGGCCCGATCAGGGCCAGGGCGACCAGGACGCCCGCCGCGCCCGCCGCGACGATCGCGGCACCCGGCCCGATCGTCTCACCCAGCGCGCCGACCAGCGCCGCCCCGGCCGCCTGCCCCGTCATCAGCCCCGCCGACTGCAGCCCGAACGCCTGCCCGCGCCCCTCCTCGGGCACCGCGTCCACGAACCGCCGCTGCAACCCGAGCTGGTACGACAGCCCCGCGGCCGCGCACGCGGCCAGCACCGCGGCCCACCCCGCGCCCGGCCCGAGCGCGAACCCCAGCCACGGCACCCCGAGCAGCACGGCGAGCGGTGCCGACAGCCGCTCCCGCAGCGGCGGCGCGGCGAACCTGCCCACGCTGAACTCCCCCACCGCCATCCCGGCCGCCGCGGCGGCGAGCACCACGCCCGCCCGCCCCTCGCCGCCCAGGTACGGCACGATCATCGCCTCCGCCCCGGCCAGGCACATCGTCGGCAGCCAGCCGGCCAGCAGCAACCCGCGCACCCGCCGGTCGGCCAGCAGCGACCGGTTCACCCGCATCGTCTGCCGCACGGCCCCCGTCCCGCCGCTCCCGGCGGCGGCGCGGGCGGGACGGTCGGGCAGGCCGAACCGCAGGACCACCGCGCCCACCGCCGACAGCGCGGCGGTGGCGGCCAGCGCGCCGGGCGCCCCGGCGAAGGCCAGGAACGCGCCTCCGGCCGCGAGCCCGCCGACCTGGGAGGCCGCCGAGGCGATCCCGAGCACCGACCGGCCGAGCACGAACGCGTCCCCCGGCAGGACGTCCGGCAGCGCAGCCGACCTGGCCGCGCCGAACACCGGCGAGAACAGCCCGCTGACCAGCACCAGCGCCAGCATCCCCCACACCGGCAGCCCGGCGTAGGCGAGCAGCAGGCACACCGCCGCCCTGACCAGCTCGCCGGTCACCATCAGCGCCCGGGGCCGCAGCCGGTCGGCCAGCGACAGCAGGAACATGCCGCCCACGATGTACGGCAGCCACCCCGCCATGTACGCCGCCGCCGACAACCCCGGGGAGCCCGTCCGCGCGTACACCAGCACGGACAGGGCCAGCATCTTGATCGATTCCCCGGTGATCAGCAGCGCGAAGCTGCCGAACAGCACCCGGAACTCCTTGACCGCGAACACGTCGCCGTACGTCGCCGCTCTCACATCCCCGATGCTGCTTAATCGGCTCCCGAGCGGGCTATGGTTTCGGATATAACCGAAAGGTGGCACTGAGGATCCAGGTGACCCCGCAGGACCTGGTGGCCAGCAGGTTCGCGATCTCGCCGCTGATCGAGACCATGCACGCCCACTGGACGCTCGACGGCAGGAACGAGCCGGGCGTGCACCGCCGGTGGGTGGAGCGATGGCGCGGCCCGTACCTGGACCTGGTGCGGCGGCATCCGGCGCTGCGCGCGCTGGCGGCGATCAGCGGCAACAAGGGCGACGCGAACGTCGACTTCATCGCCCCGCCGCCGGCCGGGATGAGCGTGCCGTTCGAGACCGAGCTGGCCTCGATGCGCCGGACCCCGGTCACCCAGGCGCACGAGGAGATCGCCGGGGTGCTGGCGGGGCTGCCGCCGGTGCCGGGGCCGGTCCGGGACCTGCTGTTCTCGCCGCGGGTGGTGGAGGTGCTGGCCGACGCGTACGAGGCGCTGTGGCAGGAGATCATCTCGGTGGACTGGCAGCGTTTCCACACGATCCTCGAACGCGACGTGATCCAGCGGGCCGGGCGCCTGGCCGCCTACGGCTGGGCCGCCGCCCTCGACGACCTGAGCGACCAGGTGCGCTGGCGTCCGGACGGGCACATCGAGGTGCGCCTGCACACCCGCCACGGCCTCCACGTGCTGGGCGGCGGGGGCCTGCTGCTCGTGCCGACCGCCTTCTCCGGCTCGGTCGGCGTGTACCTGGAGGCGGCCTGGCCCAACGCGCTGGTCTACCCGGCCCGCGGCACCGGCGCCGCGGTCGGCGTGCCGGACGGCGACCTGGCGCTGCTGATCGGCCGCACCAGGGCACGCGTCCTCACCGAGCTGGCCGTGCCCGCGACGACCACCCACCTGGCCGCCCTGCTCGGCCAGAGCCTCGGCGCGACCGGCGGGCACCTGGCCGTCCTGCGCAGGACGGGCCTGGTCGTGGGCACCCGCACCGGCCGTTCCGTCCAGTACGCCCGTACGCCGCTGGGCGACGCGCTGGCCGGCCGGTCACCGGCGTAGCGGGCCGTCCCGCGTCAGCCCTTCAGCGCGCCCGCCATCAGGCCGCGCATGAAGAACCGGCCGAGCAGCACGTAGATCAGCATGGTCGGGATCGAGGCCAGGATGGCCGCGGCCATCTGCTGGCTGTAGGGGGTGGCCTGGGCCCCGGCGATGTTGTTGAGCATGACGGTGGTCGGCCAGCTCTGCGGCCCGGTGATGAAGACGGCGAACAGGAAGTCGTTCCACAGCGAGGTGAACTGCCAGATGATCACCACCGCGATCGCGGGCCACGACACCGGCAGCACGACCGACCAGTACGCGCGCAGCATCCCCGCGCCGTCCACCCGCGAGGCCTCGATCAGCTCGTCGGGGATCGTGACGTAGTAGTTGCGGAAGATCAGCGTGCAGATGGGGATGCCGTACACGACGTGCGCGAGCACCAGGCCCGGGATGCCGCCGTAGAAGACGCCCTGCAGCCCGGTCTGCTCGTTCAGCCAGACCATGAGCTTGACCAGTGGGATCATCACGCCCTGGTAGGGGATGAACATGCCGAACAGGAACAGCGTGAACAGCACGTCCGCGCCGGGGAAGCGCCATTTGGACAGCACGTAGCCGTTCATCGACCCGAACGCGCACGACAGCAGCGAGCCGGGGACGGCCAGCAGCACGCTGTTCCACAGGCCGGGGGCCAGCTTCTCCCAGGCCACCCGCCACGCCTCGGTGGTCCACGTCTTCGGCAGGTTCCACGCCTGGCCGGGGTCGGCCTCGGTGAGCGGCTTGAAGCTGGTGGCCAGCAGCACGTAGATCGGCACGAGGACGACGACCACCAGGGCGAGCAGCAGGCAGAACCGCACGACCCCGAACCCGGTCCTGCGCCGGGCCGCGACGGCCGTCATGGCCTGCGCTCCTTGCGCACCGACCAGATCAGGTACGGGATCACGAAGACCGCCACGCTGAGCACGATGTACGAGGCGATCGTGGCCCCCTTCGCCGGGTCGTGCGAGTCGTAGACCGCCACCCACATGAACACCGCGGGCACGTCGGTGATGATCTGCTTGCCGGACACCGCCACGATGAGGTCGAAGACCTTGAGCGAGATGTGTCCCAGGATGATCAGCGCCGACAGGGTGACCGGCCTGAGCATGGGCAGCACCACGTGCCGGTAGACGCCCCACTCGCCGGCGCCGTCCACCCGCGCGGCCTCGCGCAGCTCCTCGGGGACGCCGCGGAAGCCCGCCAGGAACAACGCCATGACATATCCGGACATCTGCCAGATCGCTGGGAGCGCCATCGCGGCCATCCCCCAGTCCGGATCCCTGAACCACTGCCACTGCGGCAGCCCGATCGCGTCGAACAGCCGGTTCAGGCCGACCGCCCGCTCCCCCGTCCCCGAGTTCATCAGCCACCGCCACACGATGCCGGTCGCGACGAACGACACGGCCATCGGGAACAGGTAGATCGCCCGGAACGTGCCCTCCCCCCAGATCCCCTTCTCCATGAGGAACGCCAGGAACCAGCCCAGCACCAGCGCCCCCGCCACGAACGCGATCGTGAACACGATCGCGTGGTCGACCGACAGGCGCCAGCGCGCCTGGTCCCAGATGTCGACGAAGTTCTTCAGCCCCACGAACGTGCCCTCGGACACCTCATCGTGCTGGTCCGTCATGGCCAGGCGGAAGTTCCAGCCCAGCATGCCGTACACGAACACGCCGATCGCCACGATCGACGGCGCGACGAGGAGGAGTCCGGGCAGCCAGGTGCGTGCCCGCCTCACAACCGTTTCCCTTCGCGCGGGTACGGCGGGAGCGCCCCGCCGTACCCGCATGCGTCACTGAGCGTTGGCCTTGGCCGCGTCGGCCAGGCCTTGCTGCAGGCCCTTGACGTCCTTGCTGCCGATGAACAGCCCGACCGCCTCGTTGATCGAGGCCAGCCACGGCTGGCTCACCGAGACGCCGTGCTGGATGGAGCCGGCCAGCTTGTTGCCCGACCAGTCCTTCAGCGCGTCGGCCAGGTAGTCGGTGTAGAGCGACTGGTCGGCGTCCTTGCGGGCGGGGATGGAGCCCTTCTTGGGGTTGAAGGCGTCCTGGCCCTCCTTGCTCGCCGCGACCTTCAGCCACGCCACGGCCCCGTCCCGGTTCTTGGCGCCCTTGGGCAGCGTGAAGCTGTCCGACAGCCACATGTAGGTGCCCTCGGTGCCGGGCGCGGGCGCCCAGTCGAAGTCCATCTTGGACGTCTTGCCGAGGCCGCCCTCCGGCGGGTTGTGGAAGTAGCCGTAGGCCCAGTCGCCCATGATGTTGAACGCCGCCTCGCCGTCGGCCACCTGCTTGGCGGCGGGCTGCCAGTCGTCCTGCGGGTCGCCGGCGTACGACATGATCTTGGCGTAGTTCTCCAGCGCCTTCGTCATCTGCGGGCCGCTCCAGTCGGCGCCCGGCTTGAACAGCGCGTTGTAGGCGTCGGTGCCGAGCGAGCCGAGCAGCACGTTCTCCAGCAGGTGGGTGGCGGTCCACTCCGAGCCGACGGAGATCGGGATCTTGCCCTTGGCCTTGACCTTCTCCAGGTCGGCGATGAACTCCTCGATCGTCTTGGGCGCGGCCGCGATGCCGGCGTCCTTGAGCACCTTGGGGTTGAACCACAGGACGTTCGACCGGTGGATGTTGACCGGCACCGAGTAGATCTTGCCCTCGACGCTGATCTGCTCGACGAGCTGGGCGGGGAAGACGTCCTTGAGCTTCAGCTCGTCGTACAGGAACGTCAGGTCCTCCAGGTTGCCCGCCTTGATGTAGCCCTGCAACTCGGCGCCGGCGTGCCCCTGGAACGTGTCGGGCGGCGTGCCGGCCTGCAACTTCGACTGCAACAGCGCCTTGGCCTTGTCACCCGAGCCGCCCGCCACGGCGGCGTCGAAGAACGTGTAGTTCGGGTTCTTGTCCTCGAATATCTTCTTCATCGCCTGGAGGCCGTCGGCCTCACCGGGGCCCGTCCACCAGGAGAAGACCTCCACCTGTTTCTTGCCGCCGCTCGACGAACCCGGCTCAGCAGTCTGGCCGCCGCTGCCTCCGCCGCAGCCCGCCAGGCCCAGAACGCCCGCCATCGTGATCGAGACGGCCGCTAACCACCGTCGCATCGCACACCATTCCCTTCGCGATCCCCGAAGTTGGTGACCTTTGACAACGTTGTCAACAACGGCTATCAACCCACTTCACGCGCGCCGACGTCAAGGGCGGAGCAGGTAACAGGTCCGCATACTCAGCCCACGCGCTCCAGCGTGCCGGCCGGCCCGGTGAGCACGGTGACGCCCGCGTCGTAGCCGGAGCCGGGCAGGTCACCACGGCCGGCGGCCACGACCAGCGCGCCCTTGGACACGGCCAGGCCGACCAGGGCGGGCAGGTCGGCGCCGTCGCCGGGCGGCCACGTGCACAGCACGACGTCGGACTCCATCAGGCCGATGGGCACGTCGAGCTCGGCCATCCTGGCCAGCAGGTCGGCGTGCGTGAGCCGGGCGCCGCCGGGGAGCGCCAGCGCGTCCTGGCGCTTGGCGTCGAGGGCGGGCAGCGCGGTGGGCTCCAGCACGAGCAGGCCGCGGAAGTCGATCGTGTCGAGCGCCGGGCCCAGCGAGACCACCTGGCGCACGCGGGAGCCGTCGGCCGCCGCGATCGCCGTCTCGGCCAGGTCGGGGGTGGTGATCAGCATGCGGGCGTCGCACTCGCGCAGCAGCGCCGCCACCTCCTCGGCGCCGAGCCCCGCCCCGATCGGCGCGGCCACCCCGCCCGCCGCCAGCACGGTGTGCAGGGCCACCGTCTGGGTGCCGGTCGTGGAGACGTGCACCCCCACCACCTGGTCGCGGCGCGCTCCCCTGCGCACCAGCCCGGACGCCGCCCTGGTCACCTCGGTCACCAGGCTGCGGTAGCCGTAGACGTGGCCGCCGCGCAGATCGATGAGCGCCGGCCGCTCGCCCCGCTCGTAGGCCCGGCAGAACACCTCGTGGATCACGGTGCCGGAGGACGAGGCGGACGGCGTCATGCCCGTCAACGTACGGTCGCCCGCGCGCCGGCCGCATCCACCGATCTATGTAGAGCGGTGTGCATTTCCCCAGCCCAGGGCCGAGGTGGGCGGGCCCGAGCCCTGCGCGACTCGAGCCCGCTGTCACGCGTCCTGGAACCGGGCCCCCACCCCTCCGAGAAGGCCCGGCTCCGTCGGGACGCGTGACGTCCCTCGGTCGATCGGCCGTCGCGGCCCCCGGCGCGAGGACGGGAAGCGCGGGGCGCGGTCGATCACACGGAGAACGGTAGGCGTTCGGACCGGGGCGGCACATGCGCTGACATGGCCATTCGACGATGTAAGCGCCGGGCGGCGGCGATGTGTAGAGAACCCGCCGGGATCAGCGTCCGCCGATCACCCATGCGGCAATCTGTGTACGTGTGGAGAAGCCCAGCTTGCCGAGGATGTTGGCGACGTGCCGCGCGGCGGTGGCCGGGCTGATCACCAGTTCGTCGGCGATGGCCCGGTTGCTCAGCCCGCGGGCCACCAGCTCGGCGATCTCGCGCTCCCTGGCCGTCAGCCTGCTGTCCTGGGTGGCCGGGGCGACCGGCGCGGCCGGCAGCTCGGGCAACGGGCCGCCGAGCGCGCACGAGACCGCCTGGTCGGCCGTCATCGCCAGACCTTCGGCCCACAGCAGCGCCACCACGGTTTCGCCGAGCCGTTCGCGGGCGGGCGCCAGCAGCTCTTCGGTGCGGGCGTCGGGGCGGCGGTCGCGCAGCCCCAGGGAGGCGGCGGCCAGCAGGACCGCGCGCCGGTCGTCGCCCTCGGCCGCCACCAGGCGCGCCCAGGCCGCCAGCCGCCGGGCGATGCTGTCGCGCAGGCCCGCGTCGCGGCTGAGCACCAGCGCCTCGGTGAGCCGGGCGCGCGCCTCGGCCAGGTCGCCCTCGTCCAGCGCGACGCGGCCGAGCCCGGCCAGGCAGCTCACGATCTGCTGCCGGGCGTCGATGTGCCGCAGCAGGCGCAGGCCGGCCTCGTAGTGCCGCCGGGCGGCCGGCCGGTCGCCGGTGCGCCGGGCGATCTGGGCCAGGCCGACGTGCCCGTAGGACTGGCCGAGGTGGTTGTCCAGCCGTTCGCTCAGCGACAGGACCTCCTCGAACGCCCGCCGCGCCTCGTGCAGGCGGCCGGCCCGCAGGCCGAAGTCGGCCCGGGTGCCCTGGGCGAGCGACTCCAGGATCGGGTCGCCGCGCCGCCGCGCCGCCTCCAGGGCCGGGGTCAGGGGCTCCTGGTCGCCGGTCGCCTGGGCCAGCATGATCAGGCCAACGGCCTCGCCGTAGGCGTCCTGGGCGTCGACGCACAGCGCCAGCCCGATCTGTACGCACCGCGCCGCGAGCCCCGTCTCGCCGGCCGCGAGCGCCAGCTCACCGCGCAGGATCATCGCCTGCCCGCGTAAGCCCTCGGGCACGTCGGGGGCGTCGAGCGCGAGCAGCCGGTCGAGCCGCTCGGCGATGTCCAGCCGCCGCCCGCTGGCCATGAGCAGGTAACGCACGTCGGTCAGCAGCTGCAGGGCGGTCTGCGGCGACCCGCTCGCCACGGCCCAGTCGCAGGCCGCGCCCACCTCGGCCTTGAGCCCGTCGAACAGGTTGACGAAGCGCTCGACCACGGGCCACGACGTGCGCGTGCCCGGCGTGAGGACGTCCTTGAACCGGCCGGCCAGCCCGGCGAGCGCGGCCAGGTGCGCGCGGCGCAGCGCCGCCTCCTCGCCGGACTCCGCGAGCTGCTCCAGCGCGTATTCGCGGACGGTCTCCAGCAGCCGGTAGCGGGCCTGGCCGGCGACCTCGCCGTCGAGCACGACCAGCGACTTGTCCACCAGGTCGCACAGGCGCGGCAGCACGTCCTCCTCGGGCAGGCCGGTGCCGGCGCACACCGCTTCGGCCAGGTCGAGCGTCCAGCAGGAGCGGAAGGCCGCCACGCGGCGCAGCAGCAGGCGTTCCTGGGGGCTGAGCAGCCGGTAGCTCCAGTCGACGGCGGCGCGCAGCGTACGGTGCCTGGCGTGGGCCGTACGGGCGCCGCCCGCCAGCACCCTGAACCGGTCGTCGAGCCGCTCGACGAGCTGCCTGACCGACAACACCCGCACCATGGCGGCGGCCAGTTCGAGCGCCAGCGGCAGCCCGTCGAGCGCCTGGCACAGCTCGATCGCGAGCGGCAGCGTCTCCTCGTTCAGCTCGAAGCCAGGACGCGCGGCGGTGGCCCTGGTCACGAACAGGCGCACGGCCTCGCTCTCCTCGCCGACGAGCGAGAGCGGCGGCACCCGCCAGACCGTCTCGCCCGGCACCCGCAGCGGCTCGCGGCTGGTGGCCAGCACGGTGAGCCGCGGGCAGGCGCCGAGCAGGTCGCGGCAGAGCTCGGCGCACTCGCCGACCACCTGCTCGCAGTTGTCCAGGATGAGCAGCACCCGGCGGCCGCCGATGGTGTCCGCCAGGTCCTCGGCGATGCCGAGCGCGGCGCGGACCCGCTCCCGCAGCTCGCCCTTCTCCACGTCGGCCAGCTCGACCAGCCACACGCCGTCGGGGTGCTCGGCGGCGACCCTGGCGGCCAGGCGCAGGGCCAGGCGCGTCTTGCCGATGCCCCCCGCGCCGCACAGCGTCACCACGCGCGAGACGCGGCCGAGTTGGGCCAGCTCATCGAGATCGGACTCCCGGCCCACGAACAGGTTGGGCTCGGCCGGCAGGTTGCGGAAATCGGCGGTTCGCAGCATCACTGTGAGTGTGGCATCAACTACCGTTCGCGCCCAGACTCAAATCGGTGGAGAACTCGGCGGCCCGCGGTCAGGCCAGCGCGGCCTCCAGCACCGTGCGGGCCACCTGCGCCACCGCGCCGGCCCGGGGGCCGGGGTGCTCCAGCACCACGCCGACCGCCACCTCGGGGGCGGTCGCCGGGGCGAACGCCGTGGCCAGCGCGTGCTCGCCGCCCGCCGTAGCGATCTTGGCGGCCACCTCGACGCCGGGGACGGCGACGGCCGCCCCCGGCCCGCCCGCGTGCGTCTCCGTGGTCATCATCGCGGCCAGGTAGCGGGCCTGGACGGTCGTCATGGTGGTGCGGTACGGCTGCGGCCCCGCCTGGCCGAGCAGCGAGCCGTCCGGCAGGCTCACCTCCTCCACCAGGTACGGCCGCATCAGCACGCCGTTGTTGGCCACGGCCGCCGACAACATCGCGACCATCAGCGGCGTCGCCCGGTCCTGGTCCCGGCCGACGGCCGACAGGGCGGTCCGCGCCCGGTCCATGCCCTGCGGGTACGTGCTGGCCGCCGGAGCCATCGGCACGCGCAGGTCCCCGTCGCCGAACCCGAACGCCTCGGCCTGGTCCCGGAGGGTGTCCTGGCCGAGCCGCACCCCGATGCCCGCGAACGCGGTGTCGCACGAGGTCTGGAAGGCGCGCAGCAGCGTGGGCCGGGGCCTGCCGCACGAACCGGCGACCGAGGCGGGCAGCCGCGGCCGGACGGCGGCGTCCACGGGGGCCGTGGGCGTGTACTCGCCCGAGGCCAGCGCCGCGGCCGTGGTCACCAGCCTGAACGTGGCCCCGGGCGGATAGACCTGGTCCAGCGCCCGGTTCAGCAGGGGCCGGCCGGGGGCCTCGCGCAGCCGGTCGAGGGCGCCGTCGAGCCGGGCGGGGTCGAAGGTGGCCAGCGTGTTGGGGTCGTAGGACGGGTAGCTGGCCAGGGCGAGGATCGCGCCGGTCGCCGGGTCGACGGCCACGGCCGCGCCGGGCACGCCGGCGGCCTCCAGGGCGTGGTAGGCGGCCCACTGGGTGCGCTGGCCGATGGTCAGCCGCACGTCGGCGCCGGCCACGTCGCCGTCGCTGACCATCGAGCGCACCTTGACCTTGGCGTCGTCGCCGGACAGGACGCCGTCCTCGGCCTCCTCCACGCCCGTGGAACGGTAGAGGGACATGTAGCCGGTCACGGGGGCGTAGAGCTCGCCGTCGGTGTAGACCCGCTGGAACCGGTACGGGCCGCCGCCGGGCGTCGGGCGGCTCCTGGCCACGGTCGCGCCGTCGTAGGTCAGGATGTCGCCGCGCGGCCGGGCGAACCGGGCGATGAGCGAGCGCTCGTTGCGGCGGTCGGCGTTGAGCGCCCGCGCCCCGAACGCCTGGACGACCGTGACGTGGGCCAGCAGGACGAACAGCAGGGCCGCGCAGAGCACGGCCATGCGGCCCAGCGGGACGTCGATCTGCTTCGCCCTGGTTCCCGCCATGGTCCTTGGTCTAACAACCGGACCACCAAGGCGGGGCTACAGGACGCTGCGGTAGTAGGAAATCTTGCGGTGGATGTAGTTCTGGCGCTCGGCCAGGTTGACGATCTGGGCCTGGACCTGCCGGTCGTGCTCCTCCAGGAGCCTGATGCGGTCGGGGATCGTGTCGTCGCCGCCGCGGACGAGCTCGGCGAAGCGCAGCAGCATGGCGATGGGCATGCCGGTGTCGCGCAGGCAGCGGATCATGCCGAGCCAGCCGACGTCCTCCTCGCTGAACCTGCGCTGACCGGCCGCGTTGCGCTCCACGCGCTCCAGCAGGCCGATCTTCTCGTAGTAGCGGAGAGTGTCGAGGCTGAAGCCGGTCTCCTCGACGACCTCGGCGGGGGTGTACACGCTCACGCGTCCCAGTCTTTCACCTGGAGTGCACTCCAGGTCAACGGCTTGACATGGAGCGCACTCCAGGTCCGAGGGTCTGGCCCATGAACATCGCGCTCGGCACCATCCCGTTCGGCACCAGCGTCGGCCTGCGGGAGACCTTCGCCATCCTCGACCGCTTCCAGGATGCCGGCGGCACCATGCTGGACACCGCCAACAACTACCCCTTCTGGAACGAGGGCCGCACCGGCGACGAGAGCGAGGAGGCCATCGGCGCCTGGCTGGCCGCGCGCGGCAACCGGGACCGGATCTTCCTCGGCACCAAGGGCGGGGCCCGGCCGACCGTGCCCGGCGACCGCACCCTGGACTCGGCCGAGGGCCTGTCGGCGGCGGCCGTCGCGCGGGCCGCCGAGGCCAGCCTGCGGAGGCTGCGGACCGACTACGTCGACCTGTACTGGTCGCACATCGAGGACCGTTCGGTGCCGCTGCACGAGACGCTCGGCGCCCTGAACACGCTGGCCGAGCAGGGCAAGGTCCGCGCGCTGGGGGCGAGCAACATCGCCGCCTGGCGGCTGGAGCGGGCCAGGAACCTCTCGGGCGCGCACGGCTGGCTGCCGTACGGCCACCTCCAGCTCCGCCACACCTACCTGCGCCCGCGGCCCTTCACCCGGCTCCCGGAGGGCGGCCACACGCTGGCCTCGGACGAGACCCTCGACTACGTCGGCGCCGAGCCGGACGTGACGTTGTGGGCCTACAACACGCTGATGTCGGGGGCCTACACGCGGGCCGACCGGCCCATGCCGGAGGTCTACGACCACCCGGGCACCGCCCGCCGCCTGGCCGCGCTGCGCGAGGTCGCCGTCGAGCTGGGCGCGACGCCCAACCAGGTGGTGCTGGCGTGGCTGATGGCCGACGGTCACGTGCCCGTGGTCGGCGTGTCCACGACGGCCCAGCTCGACGAGGTCGTCGGCGCGGCGGACGTCAAGCTGGACGCCGAGCTGCGCGCCCGGCTGGACGCCGTCGCATAGGGGGTCAGGGCAGGTGGTCGGCGAGGTAGCGGCGGACGAGCTGCTTGCACTCGGCGATCAGGTCGGCGTCGCCGCCGGGATCGGCCCGGAAGGCGAGCTTGAGCACGGCGTCGGTGGCCTCGACGGCCACCACGAGCGCCCGGTCGAGCCCGGGGCCGGCGGGCGCGTCGAGCAGGGCGAGGGTGAGGGCGCGCAACCGGTCGGCCACGATGACGTTGTTGTCGAGGGCGCTGTCGAGCGTGCGTTTGGTGCCCTCCAGCGGCGGCCCGCCCGGGGTGGGCAGGACCTCGCCGAAGTCGACCACCGCGAACCCGGGGGTGGTGCGCTTCATGTCGACGAACTCGTCGATGGCCAGGTCGACCAGGTCGGTCCAGTGGCCGAGGTCGGCCTCGGCGATGCACTGGGTGACCCGCTGGAGGAACGCCTCCAGGTTGCGCAGCGCGAGGGCGCGCACCAGGCCCTGCTTGTCGTGGAAGAACTGGTAGAAGGTGCCGATGGGGACCTCGGCGCGGCGCGCGACCTCCTTCGTGGTCAACGCCTCGTAGCCCACCTCGTCGAGCAGGAGCGCGCACTCGTCGAGCATCCGCTCCACCCGCTCCACGCTCCGGCGCTGGGCGGGACGGCGGCGCAAGGTACTCGTCATGCTCCCCATCCTGGCTTATTACCAGCAGGTACAGACCGGCCACTTTGCCGTCCGTTAACATGAGCCATACTCGCATAAAGGAGCCGAGATGTTCTTATGGGGTACGGCGACCGCCGCCTACCAGATCGAGGGCGCGGTGGCCGAGGACGGCCGGGGCGCGTCCATCTGGGACACCTTCGCCCACGAGCCCGGCCGGACCAGGGACGGCCACACCGGGGACGTGGCCTGCGACCACTACCACCGCTGGCGCGAGGACGTCGCCCTCATGTCCGGCCTCGGCGTGAACGCCTACCGCTTCTCCGTCGCCTGGCCGCGGGTGCAGCCGCTCGGCGCCGGCGAGGTCAACCCCGCGGGCCTCGACTTCTACGAACGCCTCACCGACGGCCTGCTGGCGGCCGGCATCCAGCCCGTGCCGACGCTCTTCCACTGGGACCTGCCCCAGGCCCTCCAGGACCGGGGCGGCTGGACGGACCGCGACACGGCCGGCCGCTTCGCCGACTACGCCGCGATCGTCGCCGAGCGCCTGGCCGACCGCATCCCGCTGTGGATCACCCTGAACGAGCCGTTCGTCCACATGGCCTTCGGCCACGCCATGGGCATCCACGCCCCCGGCCAGGCCCTGCTGCTCGACGCCCTCCCCGTCGCCCACCACCAGCTCCTCGGCCACGGCCTGGCGGTCGCGGCCCTGCGCGCGGCGGGCGCGCGGCAGGTGGCCATCACCAACAACTGCACGCCGGTCTGGCCCGCGTCGCAGGAGGAGGCGGACGTCAAGGCCGCCGACGCCTACGACGTCCTGCACAACCGGCTGTTCAACGACCCGGTGCTTCTCGGGAAATATCCAGATCTGTCGGCTTACGCCGCCAACCTCGACTTCGTCCACGACGGCGACCTGGAGACCATCTCCGCCCCCCTGGACGCCCTCGGCATCAACTACTACAACCCCACCCGGATCGCCGCCCCGCCCCCCGGCGAGCTGCTCCCGTTCACCGACACCGGCGTCACCGGGTATCCCACCACCGCGTTCGGCTGGCCGGTCGTCCCCGACGGCCTGCGCGAGCTCCTGACCGGCCTCAAGGCCCGGTACGGCAGCGCGCTCCCGCCGATCCACGTCACCGAGAACGGCTGCTCGCAGCCCGACGAGCTCACCCCGCGGGGCACGGTCGAGGACCAGGCCCGCATCGACTACCTGCGGGGCCACATCGACGCCGTCATGGCCGCACGGGCCGAGGGCGTGGACGTGCGCGGCTACTTCGTCTGGTCGCTGCTGGACAACTTCGAGTGGGCCGAGGGCTACCACCAGCGCTTCGGCCTGGTGCACGTGGACTTCGCCACGGGCCGCCGCACCCCCAAGGCGTCCTACGCGTGGTACAGGGAGCGCGTCGCTCAGAACACCGACACGTGAACGTGGTCGTAGTGGTTGGCGGTCACGCCGCCCCGGTCGGACATGGGGTCCCAGCCTCCGCCTGACCGGATGTCGTAGTAGCGCTGCTTCCAGATGATGTACATGACGCCGATCCGCGAGCCGTTCTGGATGAGCCATTCGGCCAGGGCGTCCCCGCGGTCGGCGTCGGCCCCGGAGGCCATGGTGCCGCCGCGGGACATCATGAAGTCGCAGGCCCGGCCCTTGCCGTGCTCGCCGGGGTCGCCGGGGCGCAGGCAGCCCACGCCGTACTTCATCGGGAAGTTCTGCATGATCTCGGCGCGTACCGTGATCATGCGCTGGGTCAGGCCCTCGGCGCCGCCGGGCTGCTGGAAGCCGTACTTGGCGAGCAGGCGCTCGATCTCACGCCGCTTGCCCTGAAGGGTCCTGATCTCCTTCTTCAGCTTGTCGATCTTGTCGTTGGCGTTGAGCTTGGCCTCTTTGGACTTCGCGATGAGCTTCTGGATGCTCTGGACGCGCTCGGTCCGCTCGGTGGCCATGTACGACATGTTCGCGGCCTGCCCGAGCGCGGTGGCCGGGTCGACGTTGAGGCCGAACAGCTGCATGCCGTCGAGGGGGCCGTTGACGTAGGCCTGGCGCGCGATCTCGGCCACGCCGGCCTGGGCCGCGGCCAGGCGCGCCGCCAGGTCGCCGGAGGTGTCGGTGGCGTTCTTGGCCTGGATCCTGATCTCCTCCAGGCTCTGGATCTGGCCGCGGTAGAGGTCGTTGAGCCGGGACGCCTGCTTGGTGAGTCTGCGCAGCTCGTCGATGTTGGGATCGGCCGACGCCGGCCGCGGGGAGGCGAGCCCGAGCAGCCCGGAGAGGACGACGAAGACCGCGGCGAGCCGCCAGATCCTCACACCCGTCCCCTCCTCGCATAGACGGACCGAAACTATAGAAGATGATCTTGATGGCTGTCATCCGAACCGGCCAAGTGACGCACCTTTGGCGAGGTACATAGTCCTTTGTCGGAAATAAGGAAGATCTAAAATATTGGGCCTTGTGGAGGGCTTGATCCCGGTCTGAGATGGCGATCGAACTCGTCTCTGCGAAGGGGCAGATCGTGTCTCGAATCATGACCATCGCCGCGGCCGTGCTTCTCGGCCTGGGCACCTCCCTCGTCCCCCTCACCGCCGAGGCGTCGGTCGATCCGCTGCCGCCCGGCGACCGCATCGACCTCTACCAGGTGGACGGCAAGCCGGGCACCGCCCAGTTCCTGCGGGAGAAGGGCTTCGACGTCGTCCAGCACGAGAACGGCGGCGACAAGGAGCACGTCGAGCTGACCGCCGCCCAGGCCGACCTGGCCGGGCTGGCCAAGCTCGGCCTGCGGCCCGAGCCCGTGCGCAACCCGCAGGGGCAGAGCAACCTCCAGGCCGCCAAGGCCCAGGCGGCCGGCGGCTACACCGTGTGGCGGTCGTACTCCGAGCAGGGCGGCATCGCCGACCAGCTCAGGGCGATCGCGAACGCCAACAGGGACATCGTCAAGCTGCAGTCCATCGGCAAGACGCTCAAGGGCCAGGACATCCTCGCCGCCAAGGTCTCCACCGGAGCCCGGCTGCTGCCCGACGGCCTCAAGCCCGCCACGCTGTACTCGGCCACCCAGCACGCCCGCGAGTGGATCGCCGCCGAGGTGGACATGCGGCTGCTGAAGTACGTGGTCGCCAACAGGTCGGCGCTGCGGGACCTGCTCAACCGGACCGAGCTGTGGTTCGTGCCGGTGGCCAACCCCGACGGCTACGACTTCACCTTCACCGAGGGCAACCGCCTGTGGCGCAAGAACCTGCGCGACAACGACGGCGACGGGAAGATCGCCAACGGCGACGGCGTGGACCCGAACCGCAACTTCCCCACGAACTTCCGTTACGACGAGGAGGGCTCGTCGAGCATCCCGAGCAGCGAGACCTTCCGCGGGACCGGCCCGGCCAGCGAGCCGGAGACCAGGGCCATGGACGGCCTGCTCAACCGGGTCAGGTTCGAGATGAACCTGAACTACCACTCCTTCGGCCCGCTGCTGCTCTACCCGAGCGGGTTCCAGATCGCCACGAAGACCGCCGACAACCCGATCTACGAGGCCCTGACCGGCGACGACGACGCCCCGGCCGTCCCCGGGTTCGACCCCGACCTCGGCGCGGAGCTCTACACCACGAACGGCGACACCAACGACCACGCCCACGCCCGGTACGGCACCCTGTCCTGGACGCCGGAGCTCGACGAGGGCTGCGACGGCTGCGGGTTCGTCTTCCCCGACGACGAGGCGGCGGTGCAGGCGGAGTTCGCGAAGAACCTGCCGTTCGCGCTCGACGTCGCCAGGTCCGCGGCCGACCCGGTCGAGCCGGTCAGCCACCTGGGCAACAGGACGCCCGACTTCGTGCTCGACCCGTTCGAGTTCAGCTACGGCACCGACCAGGCCGTCCAGGTCACCGCCAAGCGGAGGATCGGCCCCGTCCTGCTCAACTACCAGGTCAACGGCGGCCGGACGAGGATCGCACCGACCGGCGAGTGGAAGGGCGGCGAGCGGTACGGCAAGGGCTACGACCGCTACTACCACCGGCTGCGCGGAAGGATCACCGGCACCCGGCCGGGCGACAAGGTCAAGGTCTGGTTCAGCGCGATCGGCAGGAAGAGCGGCGACTTCACCTACACCGTGCAGGACGACATCGGCGGCAAGGTGCTCGTGCTGGCCGCCGAGGACGTCACCGGCCTCAGCCCGGCCCAGGGCGGGACCGAGGCCAAGTACGCCGCCGACTACGTCAAGGCGCTCCAGGACGCCGGATACACGACCGACGTCTACGACGTGGACAAGATGGGCCGCAGGGCTCCGCACCCGCTCGGCGTGCTCAGCCACTACAAGGCGGTGGTCTGGGAGACCGGCGACGACGTCATCCCCCGCTCCCCCGGGCAGGTCGCCGGCACCACGTCGAAGGGCGGCGTGGACACCGAGCTGGCGGTGCGCGACTACCTGAACGAGGGCGGCAAGCTGCTGCACGCCGGCAAGTACCCCTCGTACGCGGCCAACAACAACGGCGCGTACTACTACGAGCCCGACCAACCCGGCCACCCCGAGTGCACGGTCCCCGACGACCCGCCGTGCATCCAGGTGTTCAACGACTTCCAGCAGTACTGGCTGGGCGCCTACGTCTTCTTCGACGACGGGGGCACCGACCAGGCGAGCGGGCAGCCGTTCGCGCTGAAGGGCAACGGCGGCAGATTCGAGGGCTTCGCCGGCACGCTGCAGCCCGGCCACACCAACTCGTTCGTGGCAACCTCGGCCATCCTGCCACCGGCGCAGTTCCCGCTGTTCGCGAGCTCGGCCCAGGTCAAGTGGGTACGCCCGGGCGGCCCCTTCGACCCCCACACCGGCTCCTGGGACGTCTACAGCGGCATCGCCGACGTCTCCTGGAAACGGCTGACCACGACCGTGGACCTGACCGGCAAGAGCTCCGGCGACCTGTCGTTCTGGACCTCCTACGACACCGAGGCCGACTGGGACTTCCTGACGGTCGAGGCGCACACCGCGGGCGCCGACGACTGGACCACCCTCCCCGACGTCAACGGCCACACCTCGCAGAGCACCGGCGAGAGCTGCAAGGCGGAGAACAGCGGCGGCTGGCGGGTGATCCACCCGTTCACCCAGCACTACCAGGGCGCGGCCTGCGAGCCGGCCGGGTCCTCCGGCGCGTGGCACGCCGCCTCGGGCAACTCCGGCGGCTGGCAGCAGTGGAAGGTGGACCTGACCGCGTACGCGGGCAAGCGGGTCGAGCTGTCGATCTCCTACCTCAGCGACTGGTCCACCCAGGGTGCGGGCGTCTTCCTCGACGACGCCAAGGTCACCCTGGACGGCGCGGCGGCCGGTGACACCTCCTTCGAGTCCGACCTCGGGGGCTGGGCCGTCGCCGCACCGCCGGCCGGCTCGGCCCCCTCGATCAACAACTGGTTCCGCACCGACCAGGTCTTCGAGGAGGGCGGCGGCATCGTCACCGCGGACACCGTCTATCTGGGCTTCGGCGTGGAGAGCCTGAGCGACCAGGCCGCGCGTACGGACCTGGTCAAGCGGTCGATGCGGCACCTGCTGGGCGACCCCCGCTAGCGACACCCCGAGGGGCGCGGCACACCGCTGCCGCGCCCCTCTTGCGTGCACGGACAGAACATGGTTCGGTCGCCTTGAGGCGTACGCGCAGCAAGCAAGCATTCGGTCAAGCAGGAGGCTCACGACATGCGCCAGCACGACAAGCTGTTCATCGGGGGCGAATGGGTGACCCCGGCGGGCACCGGGACGATCGACGTCATCTCCCCCCACACCGAGGAGGTCGTGGGCCGCGTCCCCGACGGCACCGCCGAGGACATGGAACGCGCGGTGGCCGCCGCCCGCCAGGCGTTCGACCACGGGCCGTGGCCGCGCATGACGTTCGCCGAGCGGGCCGCCGTGATCGAGCGGCTGGCCGCGATCTACAACGAGCGCCAGGGCGAGATGGCCGCCCTGATCACCGAGGAGATGGGCTCGCCGATCACCTTCTCCAACCTCGCGCAGGCGCCGCAGCCGCTCGGCATGCTGCAGTTCTACGCCGGGCTGGGCAAGGAGTTCGCCCAGGAGGAGGAGCGTCCCGGGCTGTTCGGGCCGATCACCGTGCGGCGCGAGCCGGTCGGCGTCGTCGCGGCCGTCGTCCCGTGGAACGTGCCCCAGTTCGTGACCATGACCAAGGTCGCGCCCGCGTTGCTGGCCGGGTGCACGATCGTGCTCAAGCCCGCGCCCGAGACGCCGCTGGACGCGTACCTGCTGGCCGAGTGGGCGGCCGAGGCCGGGATCCCGGCGGGCGTGCTCAACATCGTGCCCGCCGGGCGCGAGGTGAGCGAGCACCTGATCTCCCACCCCGGCGTCGACAAGGTGGCCTTCACCGGCTCCACCGCCGCCGGCCGCCGCATCGCCTCCATCTGCGGCGAGCAGCTCAAGCGGGTCAGCCTGGAGCTCGGCGGCAAGTCCGCCGCGATCATCCTGGACGACGCCGACCTGCAGGCGAGCATGGGCTTCCTGGCCATGGCCACGCTGATGAACAACGGCCAGGCGTGCGTCGCCCAGACCCGCATCCTGGCCTCGCGCAGCCGGTACGACGAGGTCGTGGACGCCGTGGCCAACATGGTCAACTCCCAGCCCGTCGGCGACCCGGCCGACCCGGCGACCGGCATCGGCCCGCTGGTGGCCAAGCGCCAGCAGGAGCGCGTCGAGGGCTACATCAAGATCGGCATGGACGAGGGCGCCAAGGTGGTCGTCGGCGGCCTCGACCGTCCCCGCGACCGCGGCTGGTACGTCGCCCCCACGGTCTTCGCCAACGTCGGCAACGACATGCGCATCGCCCGCGAGGAGATCTTCGGCCCGGTCCTGGCGGTGATCCCGTACGAGGACGAGGCCGACGCCCTGCGCATCGCCAACGACAGCGACTACGGCCTGGCCGGCACGGTCTGGACGGCCGACACCGAGCGCGGCATGAACGTCGCCCGCCAGGTGCGCACCGGGACCTACGGCGTCAACTGCTTCATGCTGGAGTCGAACGCGCCCTTCGGCGGCTTCAAGGCCAGCGGCATCGGCCGCGAGCTCGGCCCCGAGGGCCTGAACGGCTACCTGGAGTACAAGACGATCGCCCGGCTGGGCTAGCGGCGGGCGAAGAGGGGCCCCGCGCGCCGCGGGGCCCCTCTCGCGGGCCGGGGAAGGCACCCAGCGTGCCCCCGCGACGCTAGGTGCCGGATCCGCCGCCTACAGTCGGCGACTGCCCGGCTACTGAAGTATGTCCCACGGTCACCGCCAAGGCGGTTTCCTTCCCCGAGGACTTTTCTCCCGGCGGATCCTTTCCATCCGTCTTAGATAGACGGGTATTACTCACGAAAGGTTCGAGGAGATCCATTTACCGATACGCCGGATGAGTTCGGGGCTGGCGGCCGACTCCGCGTGCCCGTAGCCCGGCTCGATCCACAGCTCCTTGGGCTCGCGGGCGCCGTCGTAGAGCTGGTGGGCGTGGTCCAGCGGGAAGAAGGCGTCGGCGTCGCCGTGCACGACCAGCAGCGGCGCGGGCGAGACCAGGGCGGCGGCCTCGTGCGGCGGCATCGGGATCGGGTCCCACTGGCCGCTCGCGATCCTGGTGCGCTTGGCCAGCCGGGCGGCGAACCTGCCGAACGGCTGCTCGATGGCCCAGTGGACCTGGCGCATGGGCTTGGTGCCCCGGTAGTACCAGCGCGCCGGGCCGCTGACCGCCGCCACCGCGTCCACGCCCCGGCGCAGCGCCGCGTGCCGGACGGCCACCGCCGCCCCCATGGAGAAGCCCACCACCGCGATCCGGCGGTAGCCGACCACGCGGGCATGCCGTACGGCGGCCTCGACGTCGAGGATCTCCAGGTCGCCCACCGTCGTCTCGCCGCCCGAGCGGCCGTGCCCGCGGAAGTCGAACGCGAGCACGCCGCCGTGGCCGCTGAGCACGTGCGCGATGCGGCGGGCGGTGCGCTCGCGCCAGGATCCGGTGAAGCCGTGCGCCATGACGATCCCGATGTCCCCGGCCGCCGAGGGGGTGTGGGCGGCGTCGATGCGGACACCGTCCTCGGTCCTGAGCATCACCGGGAAATTGGGCGCGAAAGGCATGAATACCAGCTTATTCGTGGTCCGTTTCCAGGCCGTGCTCGGTGGCCCACACCGCGATCTGGGCCCGGGAGGCGAAGCCCAGCTTCTCCATGATGTTGGCGACGTGCCGGGCCACCGTGGCCGGGCTGATCACCAGCTTCAGGGCGATGGCCCGGTTGCTCAGGCCGCCGGTGAGCAGCGCGGCGATCTCCAGCTCCCGGCCGGTCAGCCCGCCCTGCCAACCCCCCGGCGACGGCCCGGACGGCCCCGCGGGAACGGCCTGGCCGGGATCGAGCACGCGCCTGGCGACCTCGTCGGGCGACTGCCGGGCCCCCTTGACCCACAGCAGCGACACCCGGCCCTCGCCGAGCCCGGCCCTGGCCCGCGTGAGCAGCTCCTGGACCGGGCCGGGGACGCCGTACTGGCCGATGGCCTCGCGCAGCGCGGTCGCGGCGGCGGCGGCCAGCACCGCGCCCTCCAGGTCGCCCTGCTCGGCCGCCAGCGCCGACATGGCCGTCAGCGCCCGCACCACGCCCCTGCGCTGGCCGGTGCGGGTGCTCAGCGCCAGGCTCGCGGCCAGGTGCAGCCGGGCGGCCGGATAGTCGTGCATCCGGGCCGCCACCCGGCCCAGCTTGGCCTGGCAGCGGGCCAGCTCGACCCGGTTGCCCATGTCCTCCAGCAGCGGCAGGGCCGAGGTGTGGCAGGTCATGGCGGCCTCCAGGTCGCCCGCCGCCTCGGCCACCGCGCCCAGGTGGGTCAGCGCCCTGGCCAGCGTCCAGTGGTGGCCGGCCTCCCTGGCCAGGGCCAGCGCCTGCTCGCCGCGCCGGCGGGCCTGGCGGAGCTGGCCGCGGAACAGCGCCAGGTTGAGCTGGGCGATGCGGACCGTGGCCAGGTTGAACAGGTCGTCGTGGGCGGTGGCCGCCGCCTCCAGCTCCTCCAGGTAACGCAGCGCCTTCTCGCTCTGGCCGGTGCGGAAGAACACGGCCAGCGCCACGCTGTAGGTGACGCCCAGCCAGTGGGTGTAAGGATGCCTCTTCTGCTCCTCCACCCCCTGCACGACCAGCTCCTCGGCGCGGGCCAGCTCGTCGCAGATCTCCAGCCCGTACGCCAGGCCGCCCTTGGCCACGGCGACCACGTCGGAGGGCACCGGGGACAGGTCGAGGGCGAGCAGCCGCTGGTGCCAGCCGACGGTCTCGCCCAGCTCACCGCGTACGGCCAGGATCGCCAGGGCGGCACGGGCCAGGCGCAGCCCGAGCACCGGGTCGGCCGACTCCACCGCCCGCTCCACCGCCGCCCGGCAGTCGTCCATCAGCGCGCGGCCCCTGACGAAGTGCGGGACGCGGGCGGACCAGGGCATGCGCGGGTCGAGCGTGCCGGCCTGGTAGCAGTGCTCCATCTCCTCGCAGATCACCCGCAGGTGCCGGTCGCGCAGCCGGGTCAGCTCGCCCGCCTCGGCCAGCCGCTCGGCGGCGTACTGCCTGATGGTCTCCAGCAGGCGGTAGCGCCCGTCGTGGTGGAGCACCAGCGACTTGTCCACCAGGCCGTTGAGCAGGTCGAGCAGCTCGGCCCTGGGCACGATGCCGCCGTCGGCGCACACCCGTTCCGCCACGACCAGGTCGAACAGCCCGGCGAACACCGACAGCCGGCGCAGCAGCACGCGCTCCTTGGGCCGCAGCAGGTCGTGGCTCCACTCGACGGTGGCCAGCAGGGTGCGCTGGCGGGCGGGCGCGGTACGGTCGCCCCTGGTCAGCAGGGTGAACCGGTCGCCGATGCGGTCGGCGATGCGGCCCGGGCTCATCAGGCTCGTCCGGGCCGCGGCCAGCTCCAGCGCCAGCGGCAGGCCGTCGAGCGCCCGGCACAGGCGGACGACGTCGTCCATGCTGCCGGTCACCGACCTGGCCCCCGCCGCCAGCGCCCGCTCGACGAACAGCAGCACGGACTCGGCGTCGGGATGGTGGTCGTCGGGCAGTTCCAGCGGCGGCACCCGCCAGACCAGCTCGCCGGGGATGCGCAGCGGCTCGCGGCTGGTGAGCAGGAAACGCAGCTGGGGGCAGTCGGCGATCAGGCCGGCGACCAGCTCGGCGCAGCGGTCGACCAGATGCTCGCAGTTGTCGAGCACGATCAGCGCCCTGGCCTCGCGCAGCCGTACGCGCAGGCCGTCGAGCAGCCGCCCCGGGGCCTCGTCGCGGACGCCGAGCACGCCGGCCATCTCGTTGACGATCAGGGCGGGGTCGGCGAGGCGGGCCAGCTCGACCAGCCAGACGCCGTCGGCGAAGCCCGGCGCGGCCCTGGCCGCCACCCGCAGCGACAGGCGGGTCTTGCCGATGCCGCCGACGCCGCTCAGCGTGACCACGCGTTCGTCGTGGACCAGCGTGCTCAGCTCGGTCAGGTCGCGCCCGCGGCCGACGAAACGGTTGGGCTCTGCGGGCAGGTTGTGCGGAACTGGCGGAGTCATGTCGGTGCCCAGGGTCAGCGGAGGATCACAGGTGCGCTCAGTCTCCACCTCCGGCCGACCGCGTGCGATCACTTTCCGTGGACTGTCCGCGACTGCGCGGATACGGATGCCGCCCGCCCAGCTCGGCCACGCTCATCACGATCCGCACGCGCGACTCCTCGGCCGCCTCCACCGCCTCCGGCACGTCGGAGATCATCACCCGCGCGCCGCTGGCCCGGATGCGCTCGCCCAGCCCGGCACGGTCGAGGTCGGCGGGCACCGGCCAGACGACGCCGCCCGCCGCCATCACCGCGTCCGCCGCCACCAGCAGGTCGGGCCCCACGGGCAGGCAGACGAGCACCGTGTCGCCCGCGCGTACCCCTCTGCGCCGCAACTGGGCGGTCGCGATCGCCGACCGCTCGTCCAGTTGCTTCTCGGTGAGCTCCACGCCCGTCCCGGAGTCCACCATGACGATGTGCTCATCCATGGCGTCCACGGTAGGGAGGGGGTCACGTGCCTACATGGGGCGGAATATGCAGATCCCTATGCAGAAGCGCTGGGGTGCTCGGCGGCCCACACCGCGATCTGCGCGCGCGAGGTGTACCCCAGCTTCTCCATGATGTTGGCGATGTGCCGGGCGACCGTGGCCGGGCTGATCACCAGCTCCTCGGCGATGGCCCGGTTGGACAGGCCGCGGGTGAGCAGGCCGGCGATCTCCAGCTCGCGCACGGTCAGCAGCGAGTGCCTGACCGGCTCGGCCGGCACGGGCGGCGGCGCCGCGGGCCGCTCCCCCGCCAGCACCTGGCGGGCGGCGGCGTCGGGGCTCATCGCCCGGCCGCGCGACCACAGGGAGGCCGTGCGGCCCTCGCCGAGCTTGGCGCGGGCGCGCGAGAGCAGCTCCTCGATCCTGATCGTGGCCGAGTGCTGGCCGATCGACTCGCGCAGCGTGGCCGCGGCGGCGGCGGCCAGCACCGCGCCGTCGAGGTCGCCCTCGTGCTCGGCCAGCACCGACAGGCCGGCCAGGCATCGGGCCACCCCCTGCCGCTGGCCGGTCTGCCGGCTCAGCGCGAGGCTGTCGGCCAGCCGCTCCCTGGCCGCGGCGAACTCGCCCAGCATGGCCGCGACCCGGCCCACCCTGGCCAGGCAGCGCGCCAGCTCCGAGTCGCTGCCCAGCTCGCACAACCACGGGACGGCCAGCTCGTAGCGGGACTTGGCGGTCTCCAGGTCGCCGCGGGCCTCGGCCACCGCGCCGAGCTGGGCGGCCATCCTGGCCATGAGCCAGCGGTGGCCGTGCTCGCGCGCCCGCGCCAGGGCCTCGTCGCCCAGCCGCTGGGCCTCGCGCAGCCGGCCCCTGGTCAGCGCCACCGCCGACAGCCCGGCCAGCCCCGCCGCCTGGTTCCAGGCGTCGCCCGACTCGGTGGCCTCGGCCAGGCCCCGCTCGGCGTGGTGCAGCGCCTCGTCGATGCGGCCCATGCGGAGCAGGACCACGACCACGAGGCTGTGCATGACGCAGCGGGTGAACACGTTCTCCTCGCCCAGGCCCGCCAGGCTCTGCGTGGCCACCTCCAGCGACCGGCTGAGCTCGTCGCGCGCCTCCAGCCCGTAGGCGAGGTACGCCTTGCCCTGCGCGACCTGCCCGTCGGGGACGGGTTCGAGGTCGAGCGAGAGCAGCCGCTCGATCCAGCCGACGATCTCGGTCAGATTGCCGGAGATGGGCAGCAGGGCGGTGCTGGCGGCGCACAGGCGCAGGCCGAGCCGCGCGTTGCCGGACTCGGCGGCCCAGTCGAGGGCGGCCCGCTGGTCGTCGAGCAGCTGCTTGCTGGCCGTCAGGCACTCCAGCCGCTCCGGCCAGGGCACGCCCGGCCGGACCATCTCGGTCGTGAAGTGGCGTTCCTGCAGATCGCACAGCACGGTCAGGTGCCGCTCACGGACGTCCTCGCGCTCGCCGGCCCGGTCCAGCCGCTTCATCGCGTACCGCTTGATCGTCTCCAGCATCCGGTAGCGCCTGCGTTCCTCGTCGCACAGCACGAGGGACTTGTCGACCAGGCCGCCGAGGAGATCGACGATCTCGTCCCGGGCGATGGGCCGCTCGGCGCAGACCTGCTCGGCCAGGTCGAGGTCGAAGTCGCGGGCGAAGACCGACAGCCTGCGCAGCAGCACCTGCTCCTTGGCCGACAGCAGGTCGTAGCTCCAGTCGACGGTGGCCAGCAGCGTGCGCTGCCGCGCCGGGGCCGTACGGCCGCCCGTGGTCAGCAGCGAGAAGCGGTCGTCGAGCCGGTCGGCGATCTGCCCGGGGCTGAGCAGGCTCGTACGGGCCGCCGCCAGCTCCAGGGCCAGCGGCAGCCCGTCGAGCGCCTGGCACAGGCGGACCACGTCGGGCAGGGTGTCGGGGCCGAGCCGGGTGCCGGCGGCGGCGGCCCGGTCCATGAACAGCTGCACCGACTCGGCGTCGGCGTATCCCATCTCGGGCAGGTCGAGCGGCGGCACCCGCCAGATCAGCTCGCTGGCGATGCGCAGCGGCTCGCGGCTGGTGGCCAGGATGCTCAGCCGGGGGCAGCAGGCGATCAGCTCGGCGGCCACCCCGGCGCACCCGTCGACCAGGTGTTCGCAGTTGTCGAGCAGCAGCAGGCAGCGCAGCTCGCGCAGCCGGGCGGTGACGGTGTCGAGCAGCGGGCGCCCGCTCTCCTCGCGCACCCGCAGCACCCTGGCGATCTCCTGGACGATCTGCTCCGGACGGTTGACCCGGGCCAGCTCGACCAGCCACACCCCGCCCGGATAGCCGCCCACCAGCCCGGCGGCCACCCGCAGGGCCAGCCGGGTCTTGCCGATGCCGCCGACGCCGCACAACGTGACCACGCGCGTCTCGCCGAACAACCCGCGCAGGTCGTCGAGGTCGCGTTCGCGGCCCACGAACCGGTTGGGCTCTGCTGGAAGATTGTGCCGGGGGGCCTCTGGCATGTGTTCACCCTGCGTCGCCGAAGGATCACACTCTTGCACAGTGTCGCACTTTTCACAGGCCAAGCGAGCTGACGATCGCCCTTTCGTCCACAACGCGCAGAATGGGGTTTCCCAGCAGCCGCCTGGCGACGTCGTACGGCGCCACGACCATGGTGGCCCTGCGCTCGGCGGCCAGCACCCGGCAGCCGATGACGGTCGGCTCGTTGGCGGCGATCACCACGTGGGCGCCGGACATCAGGGCCAGGTCAAGCACCCGCAGCCCCTTGAGCAGGTCGCCGGCCGCGTTGACGACGACGTCGTCCTTGCCGACCACCAGGCGGGCGGCCAGGTTGCGCAGGTCGGCGGCGAGCTCGTCGTGGTCGAGCACGCGGCCGCCGCCCGGCGCCAGCGCCGCGCCCGCCAGCGGGCCGAACTCCACCGGGCTCGCGTTGAGCAGCCCGGCGAACGGCAGCGCGCCCGGCGAGGGGCGGAAGGCGTAGACCCGGTCCGCGGCGACGCCGCCGGGCGCACGGGGGCCGCGGGTGATCACCATGCGGACCGGACCCGAGCCGTCCAGCACGGCGACGCCGCCCGCCCAGGCCACCGCGTGGACCGCCACCACCAGCGAGGCGCCGAGCGGCAGGTCGATGAGGACGCGGTCGCCGTAGGTCAGCCCGTCGCGCCGCAACCCGCCCGCCGCGCGGGTGACCCGCCTGGCGAACTGCGCGTACGACAGCACCTCGCCGGTCCTGACGTCGCTCACCGCCGGCTGGTCGCCCTTGCTCGGTGCCGAGCCCATAACCAGCTCTGTCCACGTCATGACGACAATGTAGGGACCGCGACGGCTCCTGCCATGCACACAAATGTGCAACCTGCTATGTACGTCCCGTCTCGCGCTCGTACAGCTCGGTGAGGGGGGCGAGCCGGTCGGCGGGCACGTTCAGGCGCAGGCCGGCGCCGGCTCCTCCGCCCAGGACCCGCGGTGCGTCGAGCTCGCCGGCCGCGCCCCCACGCGACGAGCAGCACCGGCCCTTCGTCCTCACGGGTGCTCGTTGCCCCCTGCTCGTGGTCCATGCGGGAGGCCGGGAATCAGACGCGCGGGCCGGGGCGTTCCCCCATACAGCGCCGCAGACGCCTTGTCCCGCTCTTGTCACGAGAGGGGATCAACTAGACTTGGTGGGTCGCGACTTCGCGCGGCCGCCCCCACGACACAGAGCGAGAAGTCATCATGCCTTTGAACAGCCGCGACGACCTGCGGAACATCGCGATCATCGCGCACGTCGACCATGGCAAGACCACACTGGTCGACGCCATGCTCTGGCAGTCCGGGGCCTTCCGCGCGAACCAGGACGTCGACGACCGGGTCATGGACTCCAACGACCTGGAGCGCGAGAAGGGCATCACCATTCTCGCCAAGAACACCGCCGTCCAGCACGGCGGCATGACCCTGAACATCATCGACACCCCCGGCCACGCCGACTTCGGCGGCGAGGTCGAGCGCGGCCTCTCCATGGTCGACGGTGTGGTGCTGCTGGTCGACGCCTCCGAGGGCCCGCTGCCGCAGACCCGGTTCGTGCTGCGCAAGGCCTTCGCCGCCAAGATGCCGGTCATCCTGTGCATCAACAAGGTCGACCGCCCCGACGCCCGCATCAAGGAGGTCGTCGACGAGGTCTACGAGCTCTTCATGGACCTCGACGCCACCGAGGAGCAGATCGACTTCCCGATCGTCTACGCCTCGGCCAAGGCCGGCCGCGCCTCCTTGAACCGTCCCGACGACGGCGGCATGCCCGACTCGGAGGACCTGGAGCCGCTGTTCGACATCATCAAGTCGACGATCCCGGCGCCCACGTACGACCCCAACGCCCCGCTGCAGGCGCACGTCACCAACCTCGACGCCTCCTCCTACCTGGGCCGTATCGCGCTGTGCCGGATCCACCAGGGCATCATGCGCAAGGGCCAGCAGGTCGCCTGGTGCCGTACCGACGGCACGATCCAGAAGGTGAAGATCACCGAGCTGCTGATGACCGAGGCGCTGGAGCGCAAGCCGGCCGAGGAGGCCGGCCCCGGCGACATCATCGCCATCGCGGGCATCCCCGAGATCATGATCGGCGAGACGCTGGCCGACCCGGAGGACCCGCGCCCGCTGCCGCTGATCACGGTCGACGAGCCGGCGATCTCGATGACGATCGGCACCAACACCTCGCCGCTGGTCGGCAAGGTCAAGGGCTCGAAGGTCACCGCCCGCATGGTCAAGGACCGGCTTGAGAAGGAGCTGGTCGGCAACGTGTCGCTGCGCGTGCTGCCCACCGACCGTCCCGACGCCTGGGAGGTGCAGGGCCGCGGTGAGCTGGCGCTGGCCATCCTCGTCGAGCAGATGCGCCGTGAGGGCTACGAGCTGACCGTCGGCAAGCCGCAGGTGGTCACCAAGACCATCGACGGCAAGGTGCACGAGCCGGTCGAGCGCCTGACGGTCGACTGCCCGGAGGAGTACCTCGGCGCGGTCACCCAGCTCCTGGCCGTCCGCAAGGGCCGCATGGAGCACATGACCAACCACGGCACCGGCTGGATCCGCATGGAGTTCGTGGTCCCGGCCCGCGGCCTGATCGGCTTCCGCACCGAGTTCCTGACCGAGACCCGCGGCACCGGCCTGGTCCACCACGTCTTCGACTCCTACGAGCCCTGGTTCGGCGAGCTGCGCACCCGCAACAACGGCTCGCTGGTGGCCGACCGGTCGGGCCCGGTGACCGCGTTCGCCATGCTCAACCTCCAGGAGCGCGGCACGCTGTTCGTCTCGCCGACCACCGAGGTCTACGAGGGCATGATCATCGGTGAGAACTCGCGTTCCGACGACATGGACGTGAACATCACCAAGGAGAAGAAGCTCACGAACATGCGCTCGTCCACGAGCGAGGAGACCGAGAAGGTCATCCCGCCGCGGACGCTCTCGCTGGAGCAGGCGCTGGAGTTCATCCGCGAGGACGAGTGCGTGGAGATCACGCCCGACGCGGTCCGCATCCGCAAGGTCGTGCTCGACGCCGCCACCCGCGGCCGCGCAGCCGCCCGCGCCAAGCGGGTCTGATTCGTTTTCTCCGCACCACGGCCGCGTGTCACTTTTCCCGGTGACACGCGGCTTCCGTGTCAGCGGGGCCTGTCAACGATCGGCCCGAGCACGCGCGATGGAACGTCTCTCCCGTGTCACGGTGTAAAGAAACGTGGTCATGAGACCATCTGTGATAACACCGTGACCCTATGCCATAGAACATTTCGGCATGCCGGAGAATCATCCCAATTGTGGGAAAGCTCCGGATGGCAATTTCATTCGGGCTGGCTCTGGTGTCGTTCGGGGCGATCGTTTGGTGCACCATCGCAGCCAGACCCGTGACCGGGTCCGACAGGCCCAAGAGCACCGTCGTGACCAATCCGTGGGCGGCCGCCGCCGCCCGCGCCGACCCGGCCGCCGGATGGGCCCGTACGGCCGCCACCGAGGTCTCGGTCACCCGGGCCCGCGCCGCCGACCTCGACGCCGTCCCCGAGGGGCGGATCGATCCCCGGCAGCGGCAGGTCAGGATCACCGTCAGGCACCGGCTGGACATGCGTCCCGACGACCCGCTGGCCGAGGCGCTGCGCCAGGGCGGCGGCTTCCCGGGCACGCTGCCGCAGGTGACCGACTCCGGGTTCGGCGCGCTCAAGGTGGACGGCCAGAGCCTGGCGCCCACCACCCGGCTCGCGCCGCTCGTCGTCTCCTCGCCGGGGCACGTCACGGCCGAGTTCACCGTGACACTGCTGCGCCAGGTCAAGGTCGAGGGGCTGTTGCGGCTCGACTTCACCTCGCCGACCGCGCTCCCGCTGATCGTCGTGGTACGCGCGGTCACCGTGCTGCCCGGCGAGTGGACCGTGCTGCGCGTCGAGGGCATCCAGCCGGAACGGCAGGAGCGCGGGCTGCTGCGGTTCTCCGTCGGCGCCTACCCGGTGAGCCTGACGCTGGCCCCCGGGTCCTACGGCTTCCCCGACGTCGCCGAGGAGGACGACTTCTCCTGGGCCACCGCGCTCGGCGTGCTCACGGCGTGCGCGCTGGCGGTGTTCCTGGTGCGCTCGCTCGGCCGTCGGTGGTGGCAGCGGGTGCCCAACAGGGAGCTGGTCGTCGGCCTGGCCATCGCCGCGCCGGCCCTGCTGATCCCGCTGGTCGCCGCGGAGTGGTCGCCGGTCGGGTACGTGATCCTGTTCGTCGCCGTGCCGGTGATGGCCCTGCGGCACGCCGGACGGGTGCTGCCCACCAGCCCGCCGTGGACCGGCCGCGACCTGCTCACGGTGACCGGGATCGGCCTGCTGGTCGGGATCGGCATGCTGAGCTGGTCCTGGCTGCACGGCCAGCTCCCCGGACGCGTGCTGCTGACCGGCGCGGCCGTCGCGGCCCTGGCGGCGGCGGGCGCGGCGGTCGGCTTCAGCGTGGACCTCGGGGTCAGGCCGGTGGTCGTCCGCCTGGCCGCGCTGTGGGCCGAGGCCGCGGTCGGGCTGCTGGCGCTGGCCCTGTGGCTGCGGGCGCTGCTGGACGGCGTGTACCCGCCCGACAGCGTCCGGTTGCTGCTGGCGCTGAGCTGGGCGATGATCCCCGTGGCGGCGGTGACCGTGGCGACCAGGCGGTGGAGCCGGGCCGCGGTGGTGGGCGCGGTCGTGGTGAGCCTGCTCGTGCAGGGCTGGCCCACGGAATGGCTGGACGCGGGGTCGTGGAGCCTGGCCGTGCCCCGCGCGGGCGTCCCGACGATCGGCAGCCTGCCGCTGGACCCGCTGGTCCGCGGGGTGCTCGGGCTGCTGCTGCTCGGGTTCGTGATGCTGGTGCTGCGGTTGTGGCGGCTGGGCTGCCGGGCGGCGGCCGTGCGCGACCCGGCCGCCGAGTCGACGATGGTCGTCGTGCTGATGGTGCTCTACATCACGCCCGGCGGCAGCACCACGCTGGCCGACATCGACGTGCCGCTGCCGCTGCTGGCGATCACCTCGATCGTGGCCTGGCTGACCGCGCGCTGGCTGCTGGCCGGGCCGCCCGCGTCCGTCGTGGAGCCGGACACGCAGGAGGAGCACCGGCAGTTCGTCCGCGCGGCCCTGCACAGACGCCTGCTGCTGCTCGCCGAGCAGGAGCTGTACCGCGCGGGACGGACCAGGCTGGCCGCGGACATGTCGATGGCCGAGTTCGACCAGCGGCGGCAGGCGCTGGAGTCGGCGCTGCGCGAGCACGGCCGCCATCCCGAGACCG
Organism: Nonomuraea sp. NPDC005730; assembly: GCF_040630865.1. Classification (NCBI taxonomy): domain Bacteria; kingdom Bacillati; phylum Actinomycetota; class Actinomycetes; order Streptosporangiales; family Streptosporangiaceae; genus Nonomuraea; species Nonomuraea sp. NPDC005730. Next base: position 124,320 of record NZ_JBEXYK010000010.1, on the reverse strand, counting down.
CCTTCGCCACGGCGGCCGGCTGCACGCCCTGGCACAACGGCGTGTCGGCCTTCACCGTCAGCCTGCTGCTCAGCCTGCCCTTCGCGCTGGTCTACGGCCGGCCGGAGGGCGCGGACCTGACCAGCTTCCTCTTCGACGGCCGCTACCTGCTCACCCTGCCCGCGTTCGGCTTCCTGTTCGGCTACTTCTACCCGTGCGTCAGGGGCACCCAGCCGATGACCAAGGCGCTGCACCTGGCCGTCGCGGCCCTGCTGACCAGCCTGGCCGGCTACCTGTCGACGCTGGTCGAACCGGACATCGGCCCCCTCGACAAGGCCCAGGTCGTGGCCATCGTGGTGGGGCAGGTGATGATGGTCTGCGTCGGGCTCGGGCTGTTCTGGGAGTGGCGGATCATGCACCTGGCCGGCGAGCCGTGGGCCAGGGTGCGCAACCTGCGCAGCGTGCGCAGCCTGGCCGCGCCGACCCTGGCCCTCGCGCTGGCCGTGGGCACGACGGCGGCCAGCTCGGCGGCCGGGCAGACGGTCGACCGCATCCTGAAGGGGGACCAGGTCACCACGAGCCAGCGGTGACCCGTCAGCGGCGCGGCAGCTCGCTGCCCCTGACGTGCGCGCACTGCCAGTCGACCAGCGCCGCGAAGTCGCGCCAGGCCCGCTCGACGCGCCCGCGCACCTCGGCCGTGTGCACCCACGGCTCCGGCTCGTGGCGGACGCCCGCGAACAGGGACTTGTGGCGCAGCAGCTCGATGCGCGGGTGGTCCTCGTCGAAGCCGCGCGGCCTGGTCTTCAGGCGCTCGCCGCCGATGGTGTAGCCGGCGTCGGCGAGCCGGGCCGTGATCGACTCCAGCGGCTTGCCCGACACGTCCTCGTCCACGGCCGCGCGGTAGCGGGCGACCTGGTCGGCGGCCTGGGTGTAGCGGCCGCCGGCGACGTACAGGCCGGCGGCGCTGATCTCGACGTAGTAGCCGATGCCGGGCATCAGGTCGACGAAGGCGCCCTGATGGGTCTTGTACGGCGTCTTGTCCTTGGAGAAGCGCACGTCACGGTAGGGCCGGAAGAGCTGGGCCGGGCCGAACTCGGCGGCCAGCTCGTCGGTGAGCTCCGTCATGGGCCCGCGCACCGCGTCCTCGTAGAGGTGCTTGTGGCGGGTGAAGTAGGTCTTGGAGTTGTCCGCCTCAAGGCCCTCGTAGAAGATGAACGCCTCGTCGGGGAAGCCGGTGAAAGCCATGGCCCAAGGGTGCCATGCCACTCACCGTGCGGTGTACGTGCGGCCCGGCGTGGGCGGGCGGCCGTACAGTTCCGAGACCGTCACGAACGTGTAGCCCTTCTTGGCGAGCGTGTCGAGCACCTTCGGCACGGCCTCGACAGTGGTGGGGTGGATGTCGTGCATGAGCACGATCGACCCGGCCTTGGCGGTGTCGGCCCGCCTGACCACGGCTGCGGGCTCGCGGTGCAGCCAGTCGAGGGTGTCGACGTCCCACAGGATCTGGGCCAGGCCCTCGCGGCGGGTCTCGGCGGCGACGGCGTCGTCGGTGCTGCCGTACGGCGGGCGCATCACCCGCATCTTGATCCCGGTCAGCCGGTGGACGAGCTCGTCGGTGTGCCCCAGCTCGTTGCGCACCCCCTCGCGGGACAGGCCGGTCAGCGACGGGTGGGACCAGGAGTGGTTGCCGATCTCGTGGCCCTCGTCCACGATGCGGCGGGTGATCCGGCCACCGCTGTCGGCGGCCACCATCTCGCCCAGCACGAAGAACGTGGCCCTGACGTGGCGCTGGCGCAACAGGTCGAGCAGCTTGCCGGTGTAGGGCCCTGGACCGTCGTCGAAGGTCAGGGCCACACACTTGATCTTGCCGCAGTCGAACCTGCGGCTGCGCGGCCAGTCGGCCTGCTGCGCGATCAGCCGCTTGGCCAGGACCTCAGGACTGACCTGCGGCCGGATCATGGCGGAATGTCGGCGCGGCACCGGTTGGGTGGCGCAGCCCACGAGAACGATCAGGACGAATGGCAAAGCCCAAATGCGCATGTTTTCCCCCGAAACACCGCACGCGGGGGCCTTACGGATAGTCCTGGACCGGTCTCCCCCGTAGTTCCCTGGCCAGGTCGTCCCACCAGAGTGGGATATCCGCGTGCAGCTCCTTGTAGCGGCGCGCCACGCGCATGGCACATCCAACCGGATCCGTACCCAGATGACGACGTTTAACCGGACCTTCCTGCCAACGGTAAAAACCGTCCCTGTAGTGCACGACGAGACCTATCCAGACCGAGATGGTCGCTCCGTCCCCCACCTCGTACGCGCTGGTGACTCCCAGCCCGTGCAGCTCCGCCTGGAGTTTCTCCGCCGCCGCGCGGGCTTCGGTCACACGCCACCCCCTGCCGACGTTTCCGTACACAACAGATGTACCCAGCAACGGGCATCAGCCGTCCAAGACATGGAGTAATCATGAAACTCCGGGGAGTCACGCGCAGGCCGTTCGACGTTATTGGTCGACTTCCGCCGTTGCGCGGCCGGGCCGCCCTTGTTAGGTTGCGGCCGTGCGCCGTGAGCGGGCACAGTCGCTGAAGCACGTCGCGGTACCGTACGACTCCGATCGGGCCTTCCTCGACCTCGTCGTGCCGCGCGTGCGCACCGCGCTGGACGAAGACCGGCGCGTGCTGGTCGTCAACCGCCCCGACCGGCTGGCGTTGTTGTCGGAGGCCCTCGACGGCGACGCGCGGCGCATCGACAGCCGCCCGGCCGGCCCCTGGTACGACCACCCCCACCGGATGCTGGCCGCCTACCACGAGTACACGCGCGGCCGGCCCACCCTGGTCGTCGGCGAGCCCGTCTGGACCGATCTGAGCGAGCTGCGGATCCAGGACCTCATCCGCTACGACTCGGTCGTCAACGCCGCCCTGGCCGCGGCCCCGTCCGTCATGATGTGCCTGTACGACCTGCGCCACGTACCCGAGCCCGTGCGCGAGCTCACCTCGGTCGTCCATCCCCTGGTGCTGGGGTCGGGCGGCGAGGCCGCCAGCGGCCGGTTCGTACAGCCCCACGAGCTGGTGCTCGACGGCGACGACGCGCCGTTCCCCGAGCCGGGCCCCGGGGCCTGCCTGGTGCGTTTCACGGCCCGCGAGCTCAAGCGCCTGCGCCAGACCGTCGGCGACTACGCCAGGACGGCCGGCATGGACCGCAACCTCATCTCCTCGCTGGTGCTCAGCGTCTCGGAGATCGCCGCGAACTGCGTCGAGCACGGCGCCGGGTTCGGCACGATCACGATGTGGGTGGAGGAACGCGACCTCGTCTGCGAGATCGCCGATCCCGGCGGGGCGCTCGACGACCCCCTACCGGGCTACATACCGCCGGAGCCCGAGTCCCCGCGGGGGTACGGGCTCTGGATCAGCCGGCAGCTCTGCGACCGGGTGCAACTGCGCGACGAAGGCGGCGTGTTGCGCGTCCGCCTTCGTCTGTCCCTGGACTCCTCCTAGGCCGCGGCGCGGGGAGCGGGAAGGCGCACGGCGCCCTCCTCCCGCGCGTAGTCCTCCAGCATGCCGCGGAGCTGGCGGCGGCCACGGTGCAGACGGGACATCACGGTGCCGATGGGCGTCCCCATGCGCTCGGCGATCTCCTTGTACGCGAACCCCTCGACGTCGGCCAGGTAGACGGCCACGCGGAAGTCCTCGGGCAGGGAGCGCAGGGCGTTCATCACGACGCTGTCGGGCAGCCGGTCGAGCGCCTCGGTCTCGGCCGAGCGCAGGCCCGTCGAGGTGTGGGACTCGGCGGCGTGCAGCTGCCAGTCCTCGATGTCCTCGGCGGCCGACAGCTTCGGCGAGCGCTGCTTCTTGCGGTAGTCGTTGATGAAGTTGTTGGTGAGGATGCGGTGCAGCCACGCCTTGAGGTTGGTGCCCTCACGGAACTGGTGATAGGACGTGTACGCCTTGGCGACGGTCTCCTGCACCAGGTCCTCGGCGTCGGCGGCGTTACGGGTCAGGCGCATGGCGGAAGCGAACAGCTGCGACGTCACGGGCACGACATCGCGCTCGAACCAGTCCTGACGCTGCTCATCGGTCATAGTGATCAATTCATTCCCCCTTGCGCTATCCCCCGTTCGGCACAAGCCGCCTGACAGCGTTCCTCATCCTCGCAACTCCCAGGTAAGGGACGCGTTAGGAGAGTCCGCATAGGTCAGAAGGGGTTTGTAGTCCATCTGCTCGCGGCGTGCGTGGTCACGTCCACGGCCGGACAAGTCTCATTATCATAACACTACCCACCCAATTTCGTAGGAATAGTGGTCAGAGTCACAGGGGATAGCGTATGGACATGGAATCTGTGGACCGTCACGACACGGGGACACGTCGGTGGGTGGCGGAGGCCATCCGCAAGGTGGAGGCCGACGCCAACCGAAGTTGTGACACTCACCTGCACGTCTTTCCGCTTCCCTCGCACTGGGGCGTAAACCTCTATCTGAAAGACGAATCGGTGCACCCGACCGGTTCACTGAAGCACCGGCTGGCCCGGTCCCTGTTCCTGTACGGCCTCGCCAACGGCTGGATCGGCCCGGCCACCACGATCGTGGAGGCGTCCAGCGGCTCGACCGCGGTCAGCGAGGCGTATTTCGCCCGGCTGCTCGGCCTGCCGTTCATCGCCGTCATGCCGGCGTCCACGTCGCCCGAGAAGTGCCACCTCATCGAGTTCTACGGCGGGAAATGTCACCTCGTCGCCGACCCCGGGGCGATCTATGACGAATCTCACCGGCTGGCCGCCGAGACCGGGGGCCACTTCATGGACCAGTTCACCTACGCCGAACGCGCGACCGACTGGCGTGGCAACAACAACATCGCCGAATCGATCTATTCCCAGATGTCCATGGAGCCGCACCCCGAGCCCGCCTGGATCGTCGTCGGCGCCGGCACCGGCGGCACGTCGTCCACGATCGGCCGCTACATCCGCTACCGCCGCCACCCCACCCGCCTGGCCGTGGTCGATCCGGAGGGCTCGGCGTTCTACCCGGGCTGGGTCTCGGGCGACCCAACGGTGACGGCCTCCGGGTCGCGGATCGAGGGCATCGGGCGTCCCCGGGTGGAGCCGTCGTTCCTGCCCAGCGTGATCGACCGCATGATCGCCGTCCCCGACGCCCGCTCGATCGCCGCCATGCACTGGACCCGCGAGGTCACCGGCCTGGACGTCGGCGGCTCCACGGGGACGAACATGGCGGCGTGCGTCGAGCTCGTCAGGGAGATGCGCGAAGCGGGCGTCCAGGGCAGCGTCGTCACCCTGATCTGCGACCGCGGCGACCGCTACAAGGGCACCTACGACAACCCGGAATGGCTGGCCGGCCAGGGGCTGGACCTCCAACCCCACCTGGCCGACCTGCGGGCGCTGCTGCCGCGCTGAGCGCCTGGGCCTAGGAGGCGGCCTTGGCCGGGTCGACCGAGAAGGTCTTGGCCAGGTCGTCCAGGATGGCCTGGGCGCCCTGGATGCCCACGGCGCTCATCCAGGTCAGGTCGCTGACCTCGTGCTTGTCCCCCTTGAGCCGGCCCCACAGCGGGTTGCCGACGAACTTCTCCTTGGGGCCGTCGCTGGCCGGGTCCGGGTAGGTGGCGACGAAGATGTGGTCGGCGTCGAGGTCGGCGATGCGCTCCTGGCTGACGTCCACGGCGATGGCGTCGTCCTTGGTCGGCTGGCCCTCGGGGCGGGTGAAGCCGACGTCCTTCAGCACCACCCCGGAGTAGGACTTCTCGACGTAGAGCCGGACGGTGGGCTCACCGGCGAAGCGCACGATCGAGACGGTCGGCAGCTTCCCGCCCTGCTTCTCCTTGATCGCGGCCCCGATCGTGCCGGCGCGCTCCTCGAACGCCTTGATCCGGGAGTCGGCCAGGTCCTCCTTGCCCAGGGCGCGGCCCATGAGCCGCAGGTTCTCCTTCCAGATGGCGCCGGTCGTCTCGCTGAAGACCGTCGGCGCGATCTTCGACAGCTTGTCGTACAGGGCCTCGTGCCGGACCTTGGCCGACACGATCAGGTCGGGCTTGAGCGCGGCGATCTTCTCCAGGCTGGGCTGCTCCAGCGTGCCGACCGGGGTCGCCTCCTTGCCGTACTGGGCGACGAGCGGGCCGAGGTAGTCGGGCAGCTTGGTGTCGATCGACCGGTAGGTGGTGTAGCCGATCACGGGGGTCTCCAGCGTGAGCACCGCGTCCACGAAGCTCTGGTCGAGCGCGACGACCCGCTTGGGCTGACCCGAGATCTTGGTCGAGCCCATCGCGTGCTCGATCGTCCTGGCGGCCGGGTCGGCCGACGGCTTGGCCGCTGGCTCCGTCGAGCCGCACGCGGCCACCCCCGCCACCAGCAGTACACCGGTCAGCACCCGCCACGCTCTCATCGGAACCCTTTCTCGAAGTAAGGCGAACCTAAATTAGGTTAGCCCTGCCTAACCTGGCATACTTCACCACGATCGGGCAAACAAGGGGAGGAAACTGGTGACCGCGCTCGCGCCCCGCCTCCACGGCATCCGGCGCCGGCGGCTCGTCCTCCTGCTCCTCCTCCTCGCCGCCGTCGCGGCCGGGGTGGTGCTGAGCATCACGGTCGGCTCGAAGTCCGTACCGCCGGGCGACGCCTGGCAGGCTCTGACCGCGCCCACGGGCAGCGAGAACGACATCATCATCCGCTCGCTGCGCGTGCCGCGTACCGTGCTCGGAGTGCTGGCCGGGATCGCGCTCGGCGTCGCGGGCGCCCTCATGCAGGGCCACACGCGCAACCCGCTCGCCGACCCCGGCCTGCTGGGCGTCACGCAGGGCGCGGCGTTCGCCATGGTGGCCTCGATCATCCTGCTCGGCGCCTCCAGCCTGCTCGCCTACATCTGGTTCGGCCTGGCGGGCGCGCTGGTGGCCAGCGTGGCGGTGTTCGCGCTCGGCATGACGGGCGGCAGGGGCGGCCCCACCCCGGTCACCCTGGCCCTGGCCGGCACCGCGGTCAGCGCCCTGCTGTACGCCATGACCTCGGCCATCGTGCTCCTCGACGAGCAGGCCATGGACGTCTTCCGCTTCTGGCAGTCCGGCTCCATCGCCTCCAGGGGCCCGGACGTGGTCTGGCAGGTGCTGCCGTTCATCCTCGCCGGCCTGCTGCTCGCCCTGGTCAACGCCCCGGGCCTGAACGCCCTGTCGCTCGGCGAGGACGTCGCCCGCTCGCTCGGCCAGAACATCGCCCTGACCAGGACGGTCGGCGTCGCCTCCGTCACCCTGCTGTCGGGCGCGGCGGTGGCGGCCTGCGGCTCGCTGGCGTTCGTGGGCCTGATCGTGCCGCACCTGGCCCGGCCGCTGTCGGGCACCGACCACCGGTGGCTGCTGCCGTACTCGGGGCTGGTCGGGGCGGCGTTGCTGCTGATCGCCGACGTGCTCGGCCGGGTGGTCGCCCCTCCGGGCGAGCTGGAGGTCGGCGTGGTCCTCGCGTTGATCGGCGCGCCCTTCTTCGTCGCCCTGGTCCGCCGCAGAAAGCCGGTACGGCTATGACCGCGCTCCCCCTGCGCCTCGGCACGCTGTCCTGGCGGCTGCGCCTGCGCGCCGTCGCCGTCGGCGTGACCGGCCTGGCGCTCCTGGTCGTGCTCATGGCGCTGAACATGCGCATCGGCGACCTCCCGATGAGCCTGGCGGAAGTGCTCCAGGGCACCTTCGACGTCAACAGCCCGGCCCACTTCGTCATCATGGAGCTGCGCCTGCCGCGCGCCCTGACCGGCGCCCTGGTCGGCGCCGCGCTCGCGCTGTCCGGCGCGATCATCCAGTCCATCGCCCGCAACCCGCTGGCCAGCCCCGAGATCCTCGGCGTCACCACCGGCGCCTCGGTCACCGTGGTGGCCGGCGTGGTGGCCAGCGGCAGCGTCTACGGCGGCACCAGCGGCCTGCTGGCCGACCTGGGCATCCCCGCGCTCGCCCTGCTCGGCGGCCTGCTCGGCGCGTCCGTCGTCTACGGCCTGGCCTGGCGGCGCGGCCTGGACGGCTACCGCCTGGTCCTGGTCGGCATCGGCGTGGCCGCCGTGTTCACGAACGTGAAGTTCTGGCTGCTGACCGTCGGCGACGTGAACGACACCGGCCGGGCCATGGTCTGGATCAGCGGCTCGCTCAACGGCCGCGGCTGGGAGCACGTCGTGCCGGTGGCGCTCGCGCTGGCGGTGCTCGTCCCGGCCACCCTGCTCGGCACCCGCTCGCTGGACGCGCTGCGCTTCGGCGACGACGTGGTCACCGCCCTCGGCGTGCGCGTGAACGCGGCCCGCGCCCTGCTGATCCTGGGTGCCGTGCTGCTGGCCGCGGTGGCCACGGCCTCGGCCGGGCCGATCGCGTTCGTGGCCCTGGCCGCGCCGCAGATCGCGCTCCGGCTGACCCGCTCGGCCCGGCCGCCGCTGCTGTGCTCGGCGGTCACCGGGGCCGTGCTCACCGCGGGCGCCGATCTGATCGCCCGGACCGTCTTCTCCCCGATCGAACTGCCCGTCGGCATCGTCACGGCCGTGCTGGGCGCTCCGTACCTGATCCACCTGATCTGGAGGGCACGCAAATGAGGCTGCAGGCCGCGGGCGTCAAGCTCGGCTACGGCGACCGGACCATCGTGGACGGCCTCGACCTGGGCGTCGAGGCGGGCACGGTGACCACCATCATCGGCCCGAACGGCTGCGGCAAGTCCACCCTCCTGCGCGCGCTGGGCCGCCTGCTCAAGCCCCAGGGCGGCCAGGTGCTGCTGGACGGCAAGCGCATCGACGCCATCCCCACCCGCGAGGTGGCCAAGATCCTCGGCGTGCTGCCGCAGGCGCCCTCCGCCCCCGAAGGGCTCACCGTGGCCGACCTGGTCGCCAGGGGCCGGCATCCGCACCAGACGTGGTACCGGCAGTGGTCCTCCGACGACGAGTCGGCCGTCGCCGCGGCGCTGACCATGACCGGCCTGGCCGACCTCGCCGAGCGCCCGCTCGACGAGCTGTCGGGCGGCCAGCGGCAGCGGGCGTGGATCTCCATGGCCCTGGCCCAGGGCACCGACCTGCTGCTGCTCGACGAGCCCACCACGTTCCTCGACCTGGCCCACCAGGTGGAGGTGCTGGAGCTCGTCCGGCACCTGCACGAGCAGGCCGGCCGCACGGTCGTCATGGTCCTGCACGACCTCAACCTGGCCGCGCGCTACGCCGACCGGCTGGTGGCCATGCGCGCCGGCCGGGTCGTGGCCGCCGGCGCCCCGCACGAGGTGCTGACCGAGGAGCTGCTGCGCGAGGTGTTCGAGCTGGACGCGAAGGTCATCGAGGATCCGGTCGCGGGGACTCCTCTCGTGGTGCCGATCGGACCGCTCGCAGCTCCCCGAGCCTGACGGTACCGGCCGCCCGTCTCCTCAACCCTCGGCCAGCGCCCGCCTGACGTCCGGATCGTCGGGAGCGAGCTCGGCGGCTCTGAGCAGGTCCTGCCTGGCCTCCTTCGCCCGTCCCAGCTCGCGGTGGACCATCGCCCGGTTGAACAGCAGCTCGGCCGTCTCGGTCAGCTTCAGCGCGCGGGTCAGGTCGGCCAGCGCGCCGTCGGGGTCGCCGCGCTCGAAGGCGAGCACGGCCCGGTTCCCCCACGCGGCGGCCAGGTCGGGGTCGACCTCCAGCGCGGTGTCGAAGGCCGCGTACGCCTCCGGATGGCGGCCCTGGGCCGTCTCCACCTGGCCGAGCACGCAGAGCAGGTGGGCGTCGCGCGGCCGGAGCGCGAGCCCGCGCCGCACGTCCCGCCTGGCCTGGTCGTACTCGCCGTGGAGGGCGAGCAGGCCGCACCTGTTCACGTACGCGGGGGCGAAGTCGGGGTCGAGCTCCAGCGTGCGGTCGAGGTCGGCGCGGGCGCCGTCCAGGTCGCCGGCCGCGAACCGCAGCTCCGAGCGGTTGTAGTACGCCTCGGGGAAGGGCGGGCTGAGCCGGATGACGGCCTCGTAGTCGGCCAGGGCCTCGGCCGGTCTGCCCAGGTTGTACAGCAGGTTGCCCCGGTCGAGGTAGTAGTCCGGATAGCCGGGATCGGCGTCGATCGCCGCCGTGTAGTCGGCCAGCGCCTCCTCGTACCGGCCGGCCTGGGCCAGCAGCTGGGCCCTGTTGGCGCGCAGCACCAGCCGGTGGACCGGGTGCTCGTCCGCCAGGTGCTCGTCGGCCAGGGCGATGGCCTGCTCGACCAGCCGCAGCGCGGCGCCCGGACGGCCGGAGCGCAGCTCCACCAGGGCCTTGCCGTTGAGGTCGAAGCCGAGATGGAAGGCGCGTTCGCGGGGATCGGGCAGCAACGACGTGATCGTGACGGCCTCGTTGATCCACGCCATCGCCTCGCCGGGGTCACGGCGGGCGGGGTCGTGGTGGCGTACCAGGATCATCGCGGTGGCGTAGGCGATGGTGGCCCGGTGCTTGGGGTCGGTGCTGAGGCGCCTGGCCCGGTCGTAGAGCTCGCGGGCCTCCTCCTCGCGCTCCACCGCCTCCAGGGCCGCGGCGACGCGCTGCACGAGGGTCCGCCACCCTTCGGGGTCGTCCTCGTACGCCATGCCGCGCAGCGCCTCCGTGCCCGACTCGGCCATCGCATGGTGGAAGCCCTCGTCGCGGTAGCGGTCGAAGTCGGCGCACAGCGGGCCCTCACCGGGCGACGACGGGCCCTCCTCGACGCGCAGCAGCCCCGGGTCGAGCCGGCGGCGCAGCACCTCGACCAGTTCGCGGTCGGTGTGGTCGGCCTCGCCCAGGTTCGACACGACGAGCGTGACCGGCCCCGTGACCGCCAGCAGCTCGCGGACGAACTCGGCCAGCCCGTTGGCGATCCTGAGGCTGCGCCGCGCCCCCGGGATGAGGATGCGCTCCGCCCTCGGCAGGTCGTCGGCGAGCGAGCGCCTGCGCACCGGCACGAGCGGCCGCAGCCGGGGCGCCGTGACCCGGAGCTCCACGTCATGGGCGGCGACCAGGTCGGGCCGCCGGTCGAGGGCCTCGGGAACCAGAAGGTCGAGCAGCGCGGCGGCCAGCGTGTAGGGCCCGGCTGCCCGGCGGTCGGCGTCCAGGGCGATCGTCCTCACGACCGCCCCCTTCCCAGCGGTCGGCGTTCCCGCGTGGAAACGCCGACCCAGAGACAGGTCAAGCGCAGTGTCGCGGTGAGGCGAGCGTGGAGGGCCTGACAGTCCCGGGACGATGGACGACGATCTTCTTCATGGGCATCCCTTACGTGATCGCGGATAACCCGAACATGTCAGCACAAAGCTAACTAACGACTCAAGACTTTTCTGGTAAGGGCTATTTCGGCATGAATTAGGACACGACCGATAAACGGCGTTAGTCGCCCAGGATCGCGTCCACGAAGACATCCGGGTCGAAAGGCGCCAGATCGTCCGGCCCCTCGCCGAGCCCCACGAGCTTGACCGGCACGCCCAGCTCGCGCTGCACGGAGATCACGATGCCGCCCTTGGCGGTGCCGTCGAGCTTGGTGAGCGCGATGCCCGTGATGTTGACCACCTCGGCGAACACCTGGGCCTGGCGCATGCCGTTCTGGCCGGTGGTGGCGTCGAGGACGAGCAGCACCTCGTCGACCGTGGCCTTCTTCTCGATGACCCGCTTGACCTTGCCCAGCTCGTCCATCAGGCCGGTCTTGGTGTGCAGGCGGCCCGCGGTGTCGACGATGACGACGTCGACCTTGTCCTCGATGCCCTTGGCCGTGGCCTCGAAGGCCACCGAGGCCGGGTCGCCGCCCTCCGGCCCGCGCACGGTCTCGGCGCCGACCCGCTCGCCCCACGTCTGGAGCTGGTCGGCCGCCGCCGCGCGGAAGGTGTCGGCGGCGCCGAGCACGACCTTCTTGCCGTCGCCGATGAGCGAGCGGGCGAGCTTGCCGGTGGTGGTGGTCTTGCCCGTGCCGTTGACGCCCACGACCAGGACCACGGCGGGCCGCTCGCCGTGCTTCTGCACGTGCAGGCTGCGGTCGAGGTCGGGGTTGACCTGGGCGAGAAGCTGCTCGCGCAGCAGGCCCCTGACCTCCGCGGGCGTGCGGCTGCCCAGCACCTTGACCTTGGTGCGCAGCTCCTCGACCATCGCGCGGGTCGGGGCGACGCCCACGTCGGCGGTGATCAGGCTCTCCTCGATCTCGTCCCAGACCTCGTCGTCGAGCCGGTCGCGGGACAGCAGCTCCAGCAGGCCGCGGCCGAGCGCGCTCTGCGAGCGCGCCAGGCGCGAGCGCAGCCGCACCATCCGCCCCGCCGACGGCGGCGGCACCTCGACCTCGGGGGCGATGACCATCGGCTCGGCCGGCTGGACCGGCGGCGGCACCGTGGTGACCGCTCCGTCGGCCTCCTCGACCGGGCCGGCGGGCCGCTTCTCCTCCTCGGGAAGCGGCGGCGCCTCGGGCGGCGGCACGGGCGGCGCCGCCTTGCCACCCGGCCTGAACAGCAGGAAGAGGCCGCCGGCCGCCAGCAGGGCGACGACGGCCACGATCACTATGACGCCGAGGTAACCATCCACAAGATGTCAGTTTTCCAGATCGACCGGCATGGTCATGCCCAAGGCACACGGATGATGACAGGCCGGATCAGGCGGATTCGCGCTCCCGCAGGCGCTGGCTGACCACCTGCGTCACGCCGTCGCCGCGCATCGACACGCCGTAGAGGGCGTCGGCGATCTCCATCGTGCGCTTGTTGTGGGTGATGACGATGAGCTGGGAACTGCGCCGCAACTCCTCGAACAGGGTCAGCAGCCGCTGGGTGTTGGTGTCGTCGAGGGCGGCCTCGACCTCGTCCATCACGTAGAAGGGCGAGGGGCGCGCCTTGAAGATGGAGATCAGGAACGCCACCGCGGTCAGCGAGCGCTCGCCGCCCGACAGCAGGGACAGCCGCTTGACCTTCTTGCCCGGCGGCCTGGCCTCGACCTCGATGCCCGTGGTGAGCATGTCGGTGGGGTCGGTGAGCACGAGCCGCCCGTCGCCGCCGGGGAAGACCCGGGTGAAGATCTGCTCGAACTCGCGGGCGACGTCCTCGTACGCCGAGGCGAACATCTGCTCGACGCGGTCGTCGACCTCCTTGACCACGATCAGCAGGTCGCGCCGGGTCTTCTTGAGGTCTTCCAGCTGCGAGGTCAGGAAGGCGTGGCGCTCCTCCAGCGCGGCGAACTCCTCCAGCGCCAGCGGGTTGACCTTGCCGAGCTGGGTCATCTGCCGCTCGGCGGCCCTGGCCCGCTTCTCCTGCTCCTCCCGGACGTACGGGATCGGCGGGTCGCCCGGGACGGCCACGTCGGGGCCGTACTCGGAGACCAGCGCCTCGACCTCGACGCCGAACTCCTCCATCGCCCGCTCCTGGAGCTGCTCCAGCCGCAGGCGCTGCTCGGTGCGGGCCACCTCGCTCCCGTGGACCCGGTTGACCAGCTTGTCGAGCTCCTGGCCCAGCTCACGCACGCGCACGCGGACCTGCTTCAGCTCGGCGTCGACGGCGACGCGGGCGAGGTCGGCGTCGTCGCGCTCGCGGGAGGCGAGCCGGATCGACGAGGCCAGCGCCCCGAGCACCTGCCTGGCGCCCTTGCTGACCGCCTCGGCCAGCAGAGCCTGCCGCCTGCGCCTGGCCCGCTGAGCGGCGGCCTGGGCGCGTTCCTGGCGCTCGCGCTGGGCGGCCCGCAGCAGGCCGTCGGCGCGGCCCTCGATGCCCTTGACGCGCTCCTCGGCGGTGCGCACCTGCAGCCGGGTGTCCATCTCGCGCTGCCGGGCCGTCTCGCACGTGGCGGCCAGGTCGTCGCGCAGGTCGGTGGTGGGCTCGGTCTCCAGCTCCTGGGCGTATTCGGCCTCGGCCAGCCGGATCTCCAGCTCGGCCAGCTCCTCCAGCCCCTCGGTACGGGAGTCCTGGGCCGCGGTGACGCTGCGGGCCAGGCGTTCGGCCTCGGCGTGCGCGGCGTGCGCGGCGGCCTCCAGCTGGGCCAGCCGCCTGGCCGCCGCCGCGTTGCGCTGGTCGGCCTCCCGCTGGCGGGCCCTGACCTGGTCGAGGACGCCCTGCGCGGCGCTCACCCCGGCCTGGGCGGCGGTGACCGCGCTCTGGGCCTCGTTGACGTGCGCCTGGGCCGCCTCGACGGCCGTCTGGGCCGCCTGCTCGGCCTCGATCGCCTGGTCGAGCGCCTCGGCCGTCGCCTCCGCCGTGGCCTCGGCCACCCGCAGGTCGTGGACGGCCTCGTCGAGCGCCGCCCGCACCTGCAGGACGGAGGTGCCGCCGGCGGACCCGCCCCCGGCCAGATGGGCCCCGAGGACGTCGCCGCCCTCGGTCACCACGCGCAGCTCGGGACGCCGCCCCACCAGCTCGCGCGCCGCTTCGAGATCGGCGACCACGACGACCCTCGCCAGGACGTGGTCGAGCGCCGGCCTCAGCTCGTCGGGCACGGTGACCAGATCGGCGGCCCACCGCCCGCCCTCCGGCGCGGCGGGCCGGGATCGCGCAACCTGGGAGTGATGCGCGGTGTCCGAAACCCCGGTCTCGGCCACCAGCAGCGTGACCTGCCCCGCGTCGGTGCTGCGCAGCAGGCCGAGCGCCTCGACGGCGGTGTCGAGCGTCTTGACGGCAACGGACTCGGCGACCGGGCCGAGCACGGCGGCGACGGCCAGCTCGGCGCCCGGCGTGACCTGCATCGAGGCGGCCAGCGGGCCCAGCACCCCGGCCAGGTCGGCGTCGAGCAGCGCGGCGCCGCCGTCGCCCTTGGCCAGGCCCAGCTCCAGGGCGTCGCGGCGGGCCTGCAGCGCGGCCACCGAGCGCTGGGCCTCCTGGTCGGCGGCGCGGGCCGTGGTGACGCCCGCCTTGGCGGCCTGGACGGCGGCCCGCGGCCCGCCGAGCCCGGCCTTGGCCTCGTCGGCGGCCACGCGGGCCGCGTCGGCGGCGGCCCTGGCCTCCTCGACCACGGCCTGCGCGGTGGCCAGCTCCTCGGCCAGCGCCGGATCGGCCGCCGGCTCCTCGGCCCGCTCGGTCTCCAGGTCGGCCAGCGCCTGCCGTTCGCGCTCGGCGGCGTCGGCCACGGCCTTCTCCAGCCGGCCGATCTCCTCCTCGGCCGCGCGCGCCCTGCTGCGTACGGAGTCGACCTGGCCGCGCAGCCTGGCCAGGCCCTCGCGGCGGTCGGCGGCGGCGCGGGCGGCCATCGCCAGGCGCCGCTCCTCCGCGCCCAGCTCGGCCTCGGCCGTGGCCCGCCGCTCGACGGTCTCCGCCAGCAGCTCCTGGGCGTGTTCGAGCTCGGCCCGCAGGATGTGTTCCTGCTCGCGCGCCTCGCCCGCCTCGCGTTCGAGGTCTTCCGGGTCGCGGCCGCGGCGTTCGATGGCGGCGGCGTCGAGGGCGTGGCGGTGGCGTTCGGCGGCGAGCTGTTCGAGGCCGGTGATGCGCTCGCGCAGGGAGGAGAGCCTGAAGAAGGTCTCCTGGGCGGCGCTCAGCCTGGGCTGGGTCTCGGCCTCGGCGGCCTCCAGGGCGGCCTCGCGCTGCTGGCCCTCGGCCAGCTCGGCCTCGACCTGGTTGCGCCGGGCGGTGACGGCGGCCTCGTCGGCGGCCTCGCGTTCGAGCGTGGCGCGCAGGATGCCCAGGTCGTCGGCGAGCAGCCGCAGCCGGGCGTCGCGCAGGTCGGCCTGGATGACGGCGGCCTTGCGGGCGATCTCCGCCTGGCGGCCGAGCGGCTTGAGCTGGCGGCGCAGCTCGGTGGCGAGGTCCTGCACCCGGGTGAGGTTGGCCTGCATGGCGTCGAGCTTGCGCAGCGCCTTTTCCTTGCGCTTGCGGTGTTTGAGCACGCCCGCGGCCTCTTCGATGAAGGCGCGGCGGTCTTCGGGCCCGGCGTGCAGCACGGCGTCGAGCTGGCCCTGGCCGACGATGACGTGCATCTCGCGGCCGATGCCCGAGTCGGACAGCAGCTCCTGGATGTCGAGCAGGCGGCAGGTGTCGCCGTTGATGGCGTATTCGCTCTGCCCCGACCGGAACATCAGCCGGCTGATCGTGACCTCGGTGTAGTCGATCGGCAGCGCGCCGTCGGAGTTGTCGATGGTCAGCGTCACCTCGGCCCGGCCCAGGGGCGGCCTGGAGGAGGTGCCGGCGAAGATGACGTCCTCCATCTTGCCGCCGCGCAGCGACTTGGCGCTGTGCTCGCCCATGACCCAGGCCAGGGCGTCGACGACGTTGGACTTGCCCGAGCCGTTGGGGCCGACGACGCACGTGATGCCGGGTTCGAGGCGCAGGGCGGTCGCGGAGGCGAAGGACTTGAAGCCGCGCAGGGTGAGGGTCTTCAGGTACAAACGCCGACCCTCCTCCCCGGCCTCGGCTGAACGGGCTTCGGAAAAGCCTACTGGTCTCGGCCGCCCCTCGTGGGCATGTCGATGACCAGCGCATTTTCACCAGGGAAAATAACAAGGGACGCCTCTTCGAGACGTCCCTGGGTCTTGCGCTCCGATCACTCTCAGGTGAGTGCCGGCTCGCGCTCCTGCAAGCGACTGAGCGCTTCGTCGCGGGTTTGCGCCGCAAGAGCGTCATTCGTGGCCTGAAGTCGGATGAGTTCTGCCTCCAGATCCCGGATACGCTGCTGCAAGCGGCGCATCTCCGAGACCATTCGAGGGTCAGGACCGCCGACGTGGCCGAGTAGAGCCTTCGCCATGGTAAAGGGTCCTCCACGCTGAGTGACCAGACTGGTTCGCGCACTTCTATTCCGCGGGAGGGGTGCGCGTGGTACTTAACAAGAGTCGCACCGGCAGTGTGGGCGGTCAAGTCGATCCAACCGCAACGCCCTACTGATAGGCACTCCCGACATACAACTATACCCTATTTGGGCCGTTTAGCAAAAGCGACTACCGCTCTACAAAACCGCCCAAACTACCTCGGGGTTCACTCCATCGTTCCACTACTCCATCGACCCTTCCCGGCGTGTCGCAACCTTTGAGCAGCTCCAACAGCTTGACGCACGCCTCCTGCGGACCCTCGGCGACGACCTCGACCCGGCCGTCGTCGGTGTTCCGCGCCCAGCCGGTCAGGCCGAGCTCCAGCGCCCTCGCGCGCGTCCACCACCGGAAGCCCACCCCCTGGACCCTCCCCCGCACCCAGGCGGTTACTCGGACGTTTTCCGAACCTTTGTCGCCATTACTCTTCGTATCCGTCATGCGGCCACCGTCTCATGCCGCCGTACGACTTCCATGGCCAACTCGTTGAAGGCCAGGATCGAGGCCGTACGTCCGGCGCGCAGCCAGGCCAGCCCCAGGATCGACGGAGGCAGGCCGTCGACCGGCACGAACGCGATGTCGGGGCGGCGATGATGGTCGGCGCTCGGCTTGCAGAAGAGCATGCCGCCGCGGTTCAGCGCGACCTGCGTCAGGCCCTCCTGGGTGGTGGCCACCGAGCCGGCCCGCGCGATCGGCCGCCCGGAAGGGGTGAGGGTGGGGGCGATGTGCTCCTGCCAGCGGCGCGGCGCGGGGTCGTCGAGGCCGAACAGCGCGACCGAGGCCAGTTCCTCGGCGTCGACGCCGGCGCGTGCGGCCAGCGGATGGCGTACCGACAGCCCCAGCTCGACCGGGCAGTGGTTCAGCTCGGCGCCGCCCTCGAGATCCGGCTCCTCGAGCGGCAGCAGCGTGAACGTCAGATCCACCCGCCCCTCGCGCAGCTTGCTGAACGGGTCGGAGAGCGGCACCTCGACCAGCTCCACCATGCAGCCGGGATACCGCCGCTCGAACGCCGCCACGCTGCCGGTGACGATCTCGGTCGGCGTGGCCAGGAACCCCACCCGCAGCAGGCCCGCCACCTCCCGCGCCGAGGCCGTCGCCCGCGACACGGCCGCCGCCATGCCGTCGTAGGCCGGCCGCAGGTCGGCCAGGAAGCGCCGGCCGAGCGGCGTCAGGCGCACCCGCCTGCTGGTGCGGTCGAACAGGCGGCCGCCGATCCGGGTCTCCAGCGAGCCGATGAGCTGGCTCACCCGGCCGGGCGACAGATACAGGCGCTCGGCCGTACGCGCGAAGTGCAGCTCCTCGCTCAGCGCGACGAAGCACTCCAGTTCCCTGAACTCCATGCCACTCCCCGGACGCGATCACTTAGCCTGCCTAAAGCAAGGCTTCGAGCTTCGTCATTGTTCCGCCCCCGGCCGATGACAAGGCTGAACGGCATGACGACTCTTGAGACCTCCACTGTCGCGCGGGCCCGCTGGCTCGCCGTCCTCGCGGTCGCGGTGGGCACCTTCACCATCGTGACCAGCGAGATGTTGCCCGTCGGCCTGCTGACCTCGATCGCCGCCACCTTGGGGGTGTCCGACGGCACGGCCGGGCTGATGGTGTCGCTGCCGGGGCTGGTCGCGGCCGTCTCGGCCCCCGTGCTGGCCCTGGCCACCCGGCGGCTGGACCGGCGTGTCCCCTTGCTCGGCCTGATGGCGTTGCTCGCGGTGGCCAACCTGGCGGCGGCGTTCGCCACGAGCTTCCCCGTCATGCTGGGCGCGCGGGTGCTGACCGGGATCAGCATCGGCGGGTTCTGGGCCTTCGCGGCCGGGCTGGGCCTGCGGCTGGTGCCCGAGCGATCGGTGGGCCGGGCCACGTCGGTGATCCTCGGCGGCGTGTCGGTGGCCTCGGTGCTCGGCGTGCCCGCGGGCACGCTCATCGCCTCGGCGGCGGGGTGGCGCACGTCGTTCGCGGTCATGGGCGGGCTGGCGCTGGTGCTGCTCGGGTTGCTGGCCGCCGTGCTGCCGCCGATGCCGGGCGAGGACGCATCGGGCGGCTCCCGCGCGACGCTGCCGGGGACGCTGCGGGTCGTGCTGGCGGCGACCGTGCTGATCATCACCGGGCACTTCGCGGCCTACACCTACGTCCGGCCGTTCCTGGAACAGGTCGCGGACGCCGGTCCCGGCCTGGTCAGCGTCGCCCTGCTGGTGTACGGCGCGGCCGGCGTCGTCGGCAACTTCGTCGCGGGCGCCAGGGCGGCCCGCGACCCCAAGCCGGTGCTGATCGTCCTGGCCCTGCTCATCGCCGGGTCCACGGCGGCGCTGGCGCTGGTCGGGCTGCCCCTGGTCATGCTCGTCGTGTGGGGCCTCGGCTACGGCGGCGTGGGCGTGGCGCTGCAGCTGTGGATCATGCGCTCGGGCGGGGGCGAGCTGGGCACCGCGCTGTTCGTGGGAGCGTTCAACGTCTCGATCGCGCTCGGCTCGTTCGTCGGCGGCCGGGTGGTGGACGGCGTGTCGATCTCGTCGGTGATGTGGCTGGGCGCCGCGCTGGCCCTGCTCACCGCGGCTTTCGCTGGCATTTGGGGCAGGAGTACGACGACCGGTTCATGAACGCCTCCCGCCTGATGGGCGTGCCGCAGCGGGAGCACGGCAGGTCGCGGCGGCCGTAGACCTCCAGCGACCGGTCGAAGTAGCCGCTCTCGCCGTTGACGTTGACGTAGAGGCTGTCGAAGGAGGTGCCGCCCTGCTGCAGGGCGGCGCCCATCACCGTGCGCACGCCGACCAGCAGCTCGGCGACCTTCGGACGGGTGAGCGTCTCGGTGGGACGGGCCCAGTGGAGCCGGGCGATCCACAACGCCTCGTCGGCGTAGATGTTGCCGACGCCGCTGATCAGCGACTGGTCCAGCAACGCCCGCTTGATCTCGGTGCGCCTGGCCCTGAGCCGGCGGGTGAACTCCGCCTCGTCGAACGACGCCTCGAACGGGTCGGGCGCGATGTGCGCGATCGGCGCGGGCACGCCGCCGACGAGCGGGGTCAGCATGACGTGGCCGAACGTGCGCTGATCGACGAAGCGCAGGTCGGGGCCGCCGTCCTCGAAACGGAGGCGGACGCGCAGGTGCTTCTCGGGGGGGGTCTGCGGATCGACGACGAGCAGCTGGCCGCTCATGCCCAGATGGGCCAGGAGGGCCTCCTCGCCACCCGACAGGGGCAGCCACAGGTATTTGCCGCGGCGCTCGGCCGACAACACCGTACGGCCCTTCAGGCGGGCGGTGAACTCGTCGGCCCCGGGGACGTGCCGCCTGATCGCGCGCGGGTGGAGCACCTCCGCGGCGGCGATCTCGCGGCCGACGACCCATTGCGCCAGGCCGCGCCTGACGACCTCGACCTCTGGCAGCTCAGGCACCGTGCACCAACCGTCCTCTCGACTTCCCCGGCCGCAGGGCATGCCGCGGCAGGGGCGGATCCGCAGTCACAACGCCGGACGCTGGCCGGGGCTTCCCGTGCGCCGGGGTCAGTTCGCGGGCTGGCTCTCGCGCTGCTCGCGGCGGGCGCGGATGCGCGTCCAGGCCGCCTCGGCCGCCTGCTGCTCGGCCTCCTTCTTGCTGCGCCCGGTGCCCGAGCCGTAGGACTCGCCGCCCACGCGCACCATGGCCGTGAACGACTTGGCGTGGTCGGGCCCGCTCTCCTCGACGTGGTATTCGGGCACGCCGAGCGCCTCGGAGGCGGTGAGCTCCTGCAGGGACGTCTTCCAGTCGAGCCCCGCCCCCAGCGAGGCCGAGCGCACGATCAGCGGGTCGAACAGCAGGTGGACGACCCGGAACGCCTCGTCGAGGCCCTTGTCCACGTAGATCGCGCCGATCAGCGCCTCCAGCGTGTCGGCCAGGATCGAGGACTTGTCGCGCCCGCCGGTGCCCTCCTCGCCCCTGCCGAGCCGCAGGAAGCGGCCGAGGCCCAGGTTGCGGGCGACGTCGGCCAGCGCGCGCATGTTGACCACGGCGGCGCGCAGCTTGGCGAGCTGCCCCTCGGGCAGGTCGGGGTGGTTGCGGTAGAGGGTGTCGGTGACCACGAGACCCAGCACCGAGTCGCCGAGGAACTCCAGGCGCTCGTTGGTGGGCAGGCCGCCGTTCTCGTACGCGTAGGAGCGGTGCGTCAGGGCCCGCTCGAGAATGTCGGGGTCGAGGCCGACGACCAGGACCCGCTGCAGCTCTTCCCTGGCGACCTCCACGGCCACCGGCTTAGGACCTGCGCCCACGTGTTTCCTCCTCGGACATCTTCACAAGGCGGCCGCGGAAGATGCCCGAAAACGTGGTGGGCGTCGGGGTAACGTGTAGCCCCGGCGTCCACCACGGCCGCGGGCGAACCGCCGCCGTACGCATCTACAGACGTTAACGCCGACCGAGGCACAATGGCACCCGGTCGGCATCACGTCAACTGCTGACGGTGAAACCCGCCGCGAACATGACGGGCGGGCCTGCTGTCAGTGTGATCAGGCGGACGGCTCGATGACCTGACGACGGTTGTAGGTGCCGCAGGTGGGGCACGCGATGTGCGGCTGCTTGGGCGAACGGCACTGCGGGCAGCTCACCAGGGCGACAGCAGTCGTCTTCCACTGGGAGCGACGGGCGCGGGTGTTGCTCCGCGACATCTTTCGCTTCGGGACGGCCACGTCACTTCTCCTGATCGTTATCGTTCTCGGAAACCAGACCTTGCAACGACGCCCAGCGGGCATCGATCTTCTCGTGCCGATGATCGGCGCCGGCCTCGGCCAGCTTGATCCCGCACTCCGTGCAGAGCCCCTCGCAGTCCTCGCGGCACACGGGGCTCAGCGGCAGTGCGAGCACCACCGCGTCGCGGAACGTCGGCTCGAGGTCGAGCAGCTCCCCGTCGAGCAGTGAGTCCTCCTCCGAGGCGTCCTCGTCGGAGTAGAAGAACAGCTCCTGCAGATCGACCTCGATGTCCGAGGTGATCGGGTCAAGGCACCGCGCGCACTCCCCGGCGAGCGGGGCGTGCGCCGTGCCCGAGACGAGCACGCCTTCCATCACTGCTTCGAGCCGGAGGTCCAGCTCGACTTCGGCGTCTTTGGGGACACCGATCATATCGACGCCGAGGTTAGTCGGTGCCGGAAGGGACAGGGTCATCTGCCGCATCGTGCCCGGTCGCTTCCCCAGATCATGAGTGGAGAGCACCCAAGGGGAGCGGGGGTCGAGGTGCTGAGTCATCCTGCTCTCGCTAGGCATGGCGAAGACGCTCGCCGTCGTACAAGGCCGAAATGAAAGGATACCAGGTCGCGGTCAGCCCCTGAGACGCTCGATGAGCAGCTTGTGCACCAGGTCAGGGACCAGGCCGGACACGTCGCCACCATACCGCGCGATCTCCTTGACCCGGCTGGAGGACAGGAAGGAGTACTCGGGGTTGGTGGGCATGAAGAGCGTCTCGACGCCCGAGAGACGGTAGTTGAGCTGGGCCATCTGCAGCTCGTAGTCGAAGTCGCTGACGACCCTGATGCCCTTGACGATGGCGGGGATGTCGTTGTGCTTGCAGAAGTCCACCAGCAGGCCGTGGAACTTCTGCACCTTGACGTTGGGGTACTCCTTCGTCACGGTCTGAAGGATCTCTATCCGTTCGTCGACCGTGAACAGGCTGCTTTTCTCGATGTTGATGAGGACCGCCACGACCACCTCGTCGTACAGGCGGGCCGACCGGCCGATGATGTCGAGATGGCCATTGGTGATGGGGTCGAACGACCCCGGGCAGACAACGCGGCGCAAGACGCCTCCCAGGTCTACGGGTTCCCGGCGGCGCGACCGTACCAAACGGATGCTTCGCCGTATCTACGGACCCTCTCCTCAACATAACCTTCCGGCCACATCAAGGACTTTCCCCTCGTTTCCCTCTCGAATGCCACCAGCCCCTGGTCCATCAGCCAGCCGTTGTCGCGCAGCAGCTCCAGGACCCGCGTGACCTCGCCGTCACCCAGCGCGTACGGCGGATCGGCGAAGACGATGTCGTACGGCTCCTCCGGCGGCCTGGCCAGGACCCGCTCGACCTTGTCGGCCGCCAGCTCGGCGCCTTCGAGGCCGAGGGACTGGATGTTGGCCCTGATCGTCCGGATCGCCTTGGCGTCGGACTCGACGAGCAGCGCGTGGGCCGCGCCCCTGGACAGCGACTCCAGGCCCACGGCGCCCGAACCGGCGTACAGGTCGAGCACGCGGGCCTCGCGCAGGCCGTAGAGGGAGTCGAGGGTCAAGAAGATGCCTTCCCTGGCCCTGTCGCTGGTCGGCCTCGTGCCCCGCCCCGGCGGCACGGCCAACCGCCGCCCACCCGCGCTCCCCGCGATGATCCGAGTCATAAGGTCCATTGTTCCGCATGTTCGCCCAGGTCAAGAGTGGACAAGTGTCGGCCTCGACTGCGCAAGGGTGATTCACATCGGCCGGATCGGCCCGCATGATGAGTCTGCGGCCTTCAAGGTGACCCACATGAAGGCCGACCGGCGTGATCGTGAGCCCTTCCGCACGCCGGTTCCCTCGGCACCTGACCCGAGGGTGGGCCCAGCCGGGGACGGCATTCGGGGGGAGGCCGTCCCCGCGGCTGGGCCTTTTAAGATCTTTATCTTTACGGCTTCGCGTGGTTTTCCCACTCGCCGTACTTCGGCTGACGGCCCTCCACGCAACGCCCTCTGACCCTTCACCGGCTCGCCGCCGTCACGCGAGCCTTCGTCGACCGGCTCCGTGGTCTCCGGCCCTCACGTCTTCTCCAGGTACTCCGCCTTCTCGTCCTCCAGCAGGCGCGCTATCTCGGCGCGCAGGCCCTCATGGTGGGCCAGTTCGGGATCGTCCGACAGGAGCTGTGCGGCTTCGTCCCTCGCTGCTGTGATGACGTCTTCGTCTCTGAGGAGTTGGAGGAGCTTCAGCGAGCTGCGCTTGCCCGACTGCGCCGCCCCCAGGACGTCGCCCTCGCGGCGCTGCTCCAGGTCGACGCGGGACAGCTCGAAGCCGTCGAGCGTGGCGGCCACCGCGTCGAGGCGGGCGCGGGCCGGGGTGCCCTCGGGGAAGTCGGAGACCAGCAGGCACAGGCCGGGCAGGCCGCCCCGGCCCACCCGCCCGCGCAGCTGGTGGAGCTGGGAGACGCCGAAACGGTCGGCGTCCATGATGATCATGACCGAGGAATTGGGCACGTCGACGCCCACCTCGATGACGGTGGTCGCGATCAGCACGTCGAGCTCGCCCTTGGTGAAGGCACGCATGATCGCGTCCTTCTCCTCCGGCGGGAGCTTGCCGTGCAGGGTACCGACCCGGAGGTCCTGGAACGGGCCCTGGGTGAGCAGCTCGGCGACCTCCAGCACGGCCAGCGGCGGACGGCGGTCGTCGTCGCCCCCCGCCGCCGCCAGGTCGCCCTCGTCGCCCTCCAGGTCGCCGATCCGCGGGCACACGATGTACGCCTGCCTGCCCAGCTCCACCTCCTCGCGCACCCGCTGCCAGGTGCGTTCGAGATAGTGGGGCTTCTCGGCGGCCGGCACGACGTGCGTGGTGATGGGCGCGCGCCCCGACGGGAGCTGCGACAGCGTCGAGACCTCCAGGTCGCCGAAGACCGTCATGGCGACCGTGCGCGGGATCGGGGTCGCGGTCATCACCAGCACGTGCGGACGGCCCCCGCCCGCCTTCTCGCGCAACGCGTCACGCTGCTCCACGCCGAAGCGGTGCTGCTCGTCGACCACGACCAGCCCCAGGTCGGCGAACTGCACGTGCTCCTGGAGCAGGGCGTGTGTGCCGACCACGATGCCCGCCGTGCCCGAGGCCGCGTCGAGCAGCGCGGCCCGCCGCGCCGCCGCGCCCATCGAACCCGTCAGCAGCGTGACCGCCGTGCCGCCGAACATGCCGCCCTGGGCCAGCTCGCCCAGCATGTTCGTGATCGAGCGGTGGTGCTGCTGGGCCAGCACCTCCGTCGGGGCCAGCAGCGCGGCCTGGCCGCCCGCGTCGACCACCTGGAGCATCGCGCGCAGCGCCACGACCGTCTTGCCCGCGCCCACCTCGCCCTGCAGCAGCCGGTGCATCGGGTGCTCCAGCGCCAGGTCGGCCGCGATCTCCTCCCCCACCTGCGCCTGCCCCTCGGTGAGCGAGAACGGCAGCCGCCCGTCGAAGTCGGACAGCATGCCGCCGGAACGCCTCGGACGCGGCCTGGCCGGCCACGCCGTGGCCGCCTGGCGGCGCTGGAGCAGCACCGCCTGCAGCACGAAGGCCTCGTCGAACTTCAGCCGCTTGCGCGCCCGGCCCACCTCGGCGAGGTCCTTCGGCCGGTGGATGGCCACCAGCGCATCGGCGAGCGGCTGGAGGCCGTGCCTGGCCCGCAGCTCGGCGGGCAGCGGGTCGTCGAGCGGGCCCAGCGTGTCGAGCACCACACCGACCGCCCGGCGGATCGCCCACGGCGTCACGTCCTTGCCCGCCGGGTAGATCGGCACCGGCGCCGACGCGAACTCCTCGGCGCTCGCCTCGCCCTCCTCGAACAGCTCGAACTCGGGGTGCGAGAGCTGCCAGCGCGGCTTGGACCGCGCCCCGAACAGCCCCACCTTGCCGGCGAACATGCCGCGCCGCCCCGGCTTGAGCCGCGACTCGGCCACGTGGGAGCCCTTGCCGAAGAACGCCAGGTAGATGCGGTTGCCGTTGCCGTCGACGACCTCGGCCTCCAGCCACGTGCCGCCGCGGTTGCGCATGGGCTTGCGCATCAGCCTGGTCACCTCGCCGACCACGGTGACGTGCTCGTCGACCTCCAGCGCGTCGAGCGAGGTCAGCTCGCCGCGCTCGGCGTAGCGGCGCGGGTAGTGGCGCAGCAGGTCGCCGACCGTCTCCAGGCCGAGCACGCTGTGCAGCAGCTTGGCGGTCTTCGGGTCGAGCGCTTTGGTCAGGGGCTCGTCGAAACGGCTCACGGGATCCAGTTCTACCGCCTGCGGCCGACAGGAATCCCGCACCGGGCCCCGGAGTCGCCCGCGGAGGGGACCCGCACCGGGCCTCCGAGTCGCCCGTGGAAGGGGCCGTGCCGCTACTCGACGCCGATCAGCAGCGGGTAGCCGCCCTGCTCGCCGTCGTAGACGACCAGGTCGACGTCCGGCCGCGTGCGCCGCAGGTGGTCCTCCAGCCGGACGGCGAGCCGTTCGGGCAGGTCGGCGCCGGTGACCAGGGTCACCAGCTCGCCGCCGCCGGCCACCATCCTGTCGATGATCAGCCTCGCCACGCGCTCCAGGTCGCCGCCGATCACCGCCACGTCCCCGTCGATCAGGCCCAGCACGTCGCCCGGCCGGCACACGCCCGCGCTGGTGAACGCCTCCCTGTCCGCCACCGCCAGATGTCCGTACCTGGTGTGGCCGGCGGCGTCCGTCATGGCCACCACGTCGTCGTCGAACCGGCGCAGCGGGTCGTGCACGGCCAGCGCCGACAACCCCTGCACGGTCGCCCTGGTCGGCAGGACGCTGACGACCACGCCGTCCTCGCGGGCGATCTCCGCCGCCGCGACGGCGACCGCGAGGACGCCCTCGTCGTTCGGCAGCACGGCCACCTCGGCGCCCGCCTGCCTGATCGCGGCCAGCAGCTCGGGCAACGCGGGCCGGGTGCCCGGCGCGCGGCGCACCACGACCGCGCCGCTCTCCTCGAACAGCGCCGCGATCCCGTCACCGGCCGCCACCGCCACCACGCCCCTGCCCGCCCTGCCCCGGTGCGTGCGCTCGGCCAGGTACGTGATCCTGACCCGGTGCGGACGCCCCGCCCGCAGCCCCGCCTCCACGGCCGCCCCCGCGTCGGCCACGTGCACGTGCACGTTCCACAGGCCCTCGCCGCCCACCACGACCAGCGACTCGCCCATGGCGTCGAGCTCGTCGCGCAGCCCGGCCACCGCGCGCTCGTCGGCGTCCAGCAGGTACATCACCTCGTAGCCGGCGCCCACCTCGGTCATCGGCGTGACCCGCCCGGTCGGCGCCGGCACGTCGTAGTGGTCGCTGTAGGAGTCGGTGAGCACGGCGGCCAGGGTCTCCAGGACGATCGCCGCCCCCGCCCCGCCCGCGTCCACGACCCCGCTGCGGGCCAGCACGTCGAGCTGCCCCGGCGTACGGCGCAACGCGGCCCGCGCCTCCCGCGCCGCCTGCCGCGCCACCTCGCACGCGTCGCCGTCGGCGTCCCGGGCGGCTCGGGCGGCCGACTCCAGCACGGTCAGCACCGTGCCCTCGACCGGCCTGGCCACGGCCTCCCGGGCGAGCGTGGCCGCCCTGAGCAGGCCGGCACGCAGGTCGGAACCGTCCTTGAGCACCTCGGCCAGACCGCGCAGCGCCTGGCTGACGATGACCCCCGAGTTGCCGTGCGCGCCCACCAGCGCCCCGTAGGCGAGCGTCTGCCACACCACGGCGGCGTCGACGTCGTCGGGCAGGGACTCGACGGCCTCGGCCGCCGACAGCATGGTGAGGTGCAGGTTCGTGCCGGTGTCGCCGTCGGCCACGGGGAACACGTTGAGTGCGTCGATCTCCGGTCTCGCCCGGCCGAGGGCGTCGGCGGCCAGGCGGGCCCAGCGGCGCACCGCGGGCGGGTCGAGGGCCTTCATCTGCGCTCCTTCGACCTCCCCGCATGCGCTACCTTGTTGGAGGAGAATATCCCCGCACCGGCCACCGTCCAGTGCTCTGGTTCGCGCCCAATGGTGTGGATCAGATATTCTCGTCTGGCTGGCCGGTTGTCCCGGCATGCCCTCCGCCCGGAAAGCATCAGCGGACAGGGCTACATCGACTGTTTTAAGGAGCGATACCGTGGCTTCCGTCTGCGATGTCTGCCGCAAGGGGCCGACCTTCGGCAACAACGTGTCCCACTCGCACCGCCGTACCCGTCGTCGTTGGAACCCCAACATCCAGACGGTCCGCGCGGTCGTCGGCGGCACGCCGAAGAAGCTGAACGTGTGCACCTCGTGCATCAAGGCGGGCAAGGTCACCCGCTAGTTCTCGTCTTTCGCGAAGCCCGTCGCTCCTGATTGCTGGAGCGACGGGCTTTCGTCGTGCCCGCCCCCGGCAGTACCGCCTGGGTGGCGCTGAGGGGACGCTGGGGGGCACTGAGCCCGCCGCGGGTGCCACCGGCCCCGGAGGGTGTGGGTCAGCGCCGGACAAGCAGGGGTCAGCGCCAGCGCCAGGCGTGGTCGACCGGGCCGATGCCGGAGCCCAGGGGGAAGCCGCGGGCGATCGCGCCCGTCACGTACTCCTTGGCCTTCCCCACCGCCGTCGGGACGTCGTCGCCCAGCGCGAGCCGGGAGGCCAGGGCCGAGGCCAGGGTGCAGCCCGTGCCGTGGGTGTGGCGGTTGTCCAGGCGTTCGGCGGCGAAGCGGTGCTCGGTCGTGCCGTCGGTGAGGAGGTCGACGGGGGCGCCGGGCAGATGGCCGCCCTTGATGAGCGCCCAGGCCGGGCCCAGCGCGAGCACGGCGTCGGCGGCCCGGCGCAGGTCTCCCTCGTCCTCGACCTTGACGGAGGTGAGCTGCTCCACCTCCCACAGGTTCGGCGTCACGACCGTGGCCACGGGCAGCAGGCGCGTCCTGAGCGTGTCGACGGCCTCGGGGGCGAGCAGCGAGTCGCCGTGCTTGGACACCCCGACGGGATCCACCACCACCGGCGCGTCATAGGCCCCCAGCACCTCGGCCACCGTCTCCACCAGCACCGGCGAGGCCAGCATGCCGGTCTTGACGGCCTGCGCCCCGATGTCGCCCAGCACGGAGTCGAGCTGCGCGCGCACGGCCTCGGGCGGCAGCTCCCAGTAGCCCTGGACGCCCAGCGAGTTCTGGGCCGTGACGGCGGCGATCACGCTCATGCCGTGCACGCCCATCGCCATCATGGTCTTCAGGTCGGCCTGGATGCCCGCACCGCCTCCCGAGTCGGAGCCCGCGACGGTCAGCACACGTGGAGGGGTCGTCATGAATCCCATCCAACCACTCGACCGGCACCAGGCAGGCACTCAGCCGATCGCGCACTCCCCGCCGACCAGCCCGCACGCGCCGGGCTCCTGCGCCTTCCCCGTCGCCGAGTACGTGACGTCCACCGAGCCGCCGGCGGCCAGCGAGCCCGACAGGTCGATGATCAGCAGGTCGCCGTCCTGGGTCCAGGAGCCGCCGTTCACGTCCATGACGCGGCCCTCGACCGGGACGGAGAAGGTGGCGTTCGCCAGCGGGGCCGGCGACTGGTTGGTGACGCGCAGCGTGGCCGAGTACGAGGCGAGCCGCTGCTTGACCGTCTGCCGCACGTTGACCGAGCCGCCGCTGCCTCCGGACCCGGACGTGGAGGTGGTCGCGGGCGCGGGGCTGGTGCCCACCGTGGGGACGACGCCGGTGTCGGAGTTGCCCAGGGGCGTGCCGTCGTCGGTCGGGGCCTCGGAGATCGTCTCCTCGGCCGGCGGCTCCGGCTGCCGCGTCGGCTTGGCCGAGGTCTTCGTCCGCGTCCTGGTGGGCGTGGGGGTGGGGGCCGTGCTGCGGCGCGGGGCGCGGTTGCCGACCGTGGGGGCGGTGGTCGTCGGGGCGTCGGAGGGCGTGCTCGACTCTTCGTCCTCCGTCGGCTCCTCGGAGGGCTCTTCCTCCTCCGTGCCGGGGTCGGAGACCGCCGTGGTCGAGGGGCTGGTGCTGGTGTGGACGGCGGCGCAGCTCGTGTCCGCGCACTTGCCGGGGTCGCCGGAGGAGCTCATGAGCTTCACCCCGGCGACCGTGCCGCCGAGCACGACGGCCACGGCGGCGACCGACAGCAGCGCCATGCGGCCCCTGCCCTTGCCGCTGCCGCCGCCGGTGGGCGCGTTCAGCCCGTCGTCGTCGCCACCGCCGCCGCCCCTGGACGACTTGCGCCGGCCGCCGCGGCGACGGCCACGGGACTCGTCGGACTCGTCCAGATCGTCGAGGTCCTGGTCGGAGGACCAGCCCGAACGCAGGAAGCCGGTCTCGGCCTCCGCCCAGGCGGGGGTGTGCGCTGCGGTCGGCTCCCCGGCCACCTTCACGTCACCGGGCTCCGGCGGCCTCCCGTGGAAAGCGGTGTCGGACCCGGCGGGCACGTCGAACCTGGCCGTACTGCCGGACTCCGGCACGTCGAACCTGGCGGTGCCACCGGGTCCCGGCACGTCGAACCTGGCCGTGCCGCCCGGCTCCGGGGCGTCGAAGGGGCCGGTGTTCCTGCCCTGCCTGTCGAACGGGCCGCTGTCAGGACCCTGCGCGCCGAACGGGCCGGTGTTCCGCCGGGGGGCGTCGAAGGGGCCCGTGGTGCGGCCGGAGGCGTCGAAACTCGGCGGCGGCCCGAAGTCGGGCTGGGCGGAGGGGCCGACGGCGTCCCAGTCGGCCGGGCGGGCGAACGCGCCCGTCACCTCGAACGGCCCGGCCCCGTTCGGCTCGGGGTAGGGAGACCCGGCGAACTGGGGGCCGTTCGGCGGCGGAAAGGGGCCGGCGGGCGCGTCGGACGGCGGGAACCCTGGGGCGGCGTCGGCGGGCACGGCGAAGGCCCCCGTGGTCTCGAACGGCTCGGGCTTCCTGCCGCTGCGCTGCGGCGGACCGTCCTCGCGGCGCGGCATCGGAGCCCACTGCCCCGTCACCTCGACCTGGTCCGGCAACGCCGGCCAGCCCGGCGCCTCGGCCGGCTCGTCGGGACCCCAGAAAGCGCTGCCGTTCCCCCGTTCATCCCCATCGTCGGATCCACCGGTGCCGTGGCGGCCCATGGCTGCCCTTTCTCGCGGTTACAGTGGCCGCCAATCTTCATAACACCTTTACTACGTCCTTGTCACAACAATCCCGCTAGTGCCACCACAAACCCGGAAAATTTCACTTAAATCGGGACAAGTCATCACCGAAAGTGATCCCAGCCGCCCTGTCCCACCTGGCGGCCGTGCACCAGGACACCCTCGCCCTCGACCACCCGGCCCACGACCTGCCACGACGGCGGCAGCCGTACGTCAGCAGGGAAGACCGCGGCGAGCGCGTGATCCTCACCACCCGTGAGCACCCATTCCAGCGGATCCTGCCCCAGCTCCTTGGCCGCCGCCGCCACCGGCTCCCCCACGGTGAACGACTCGGGATCGAGCTCGACGCGTACGCCACTGGCCGCGGCCACGTGCCCGAGGTCCTGCACCAGGCCGTCGCTGACGTCGAGCATCGCGCTCGCGCCCAGCTCGGCCGCCCGCGGCCCCTCCTCGTACGGCGGGCAGGGCCGCCGGTGGGCGGCCACCGCCTCCGCCAGCACGGCCGAACCCGCGGCGACCCCGGCGGCCAGCAGCGCCAGCCCCGCGGCGGCGTACCCCAGCCGCCCGGCCACGGCCACCACGTGCCCCGGCCGCGCGCCGGAGCGCGTCACCGGCGCCCGCCCGCGCAGGTCGCCCAGCGCGGTCACCCCGATGACCACCAGGTCGGACCGGGTGATGTCGCCGCCGACCACGCTCGCGCCGACCACCGCGCACTCCTCGCGGAACCCGTCGGTCAGGGCGTCGAGCCAGGCCACCGGCAGGTCGGCGGGGATGCCGAGCCCGACCACGATGGACGTCGGCACGGCCCCCATGGCGGCGATGTCGGCCAGGTTCTGGGCGGCGGCCTTGCGGCCCACGTCGCGCCCGCCGGACCAGTCGAGCCGGAAGTGCCTGCGCTCGACCAGCAGGTCGGTCGAGACGACCACCCGCCCGTCGGGCGCGGCGACCATGGCGGCGTCGTCACCCGGGCCGAGCATGACCCCCTCTCCCTGGGGCAGGCGTCCGGCAATACGATTTACGACACCGAATTCGCCGAGATCTCCGACTGTGATGACGCACCTCCTGACGCACACAGGGTACGGTGGCCCTTCGGCGTGATCCAATCGCCCGGGAGGACGTGATGGTGCAGGCCTACATCCTTATTCAGACCGAGGTCGGCAAGGCCGCCGCCGTTGCCGAGGAGATCTCCGGAATTCCGGGGGTCACCCAGGCGGAAGACGTGACGGGGCCCTACGACGTGATCGTCCGCGCTGAGGCGCGCAACGTCGACGAGCTCGGGAAGCTGGTCGTTGCGCAGATTCAGGCGGTGGAGGGGATCACGCGTACTCTTACGTGTCCGATCGTTCATATCTGACACATTCGAGGTCTGGGTTCCATGCGCGCCGCCGCCGTCCTGCTCCTTCTTCTGGCACTCGCCGGCTGCGGCGGCGTGGTACAGGTCGATCCGCCCAAGCCTTCGGGGGAGGCGGCGGCGGCCTGTGACAGGCTCGCGTCCCTGCTGCCCAAGACGCTGGACGGCGCCGAGCGCGGCACGTCGGAGCCGACCTCGCCGTACGTGGCGGTCTGGGGGGAGGCGTCCATCGCGGTGCGCTGCGGTGTGCCGCGGCCTGCCCGGATGGCGCCGACCGACCAGCTCCAGGAGATCGACGGAGTGGGCTGGTTCGCCGATCCGGACAAGCCCATCCTGTTCACCGCGGTGGCCGCGCCCACGTACGTGGAGGTCACGGTCGGCGGCGACCACGCGGCGTCCGACGTGCTGGCCGAGCTGTCGGGGCCGATCGGGCGGGCCGTGTCAACGCAGTCCGGCTGAGCGCGACAGCGCGAGCTGGATCAGCCGGTCGACCAGCGCCGGGTACGACAGCCCCGAGGCCGCCCAGAGCTGCGGCGCGACCGACAACGAGGTGAACCCGGGCATCGTGTTGATCTCGTTGAAGACCAGCCGGCCGTCGGGCGTGTAGAAGAAGTCGACCCTGGACAGGCCCTCGCAGTCGAGCGCCTCGAAGGCCCGTACGGCCATCGCGCGCAGCTCCTCCGCGGTCTCGGCCGGGATGTCGGCGGGCACGGTGAGCGACATCTGGTCGGGGTAGTACTTGGCCTCGAAGTCGAAGAACTCCTGGCCGCCCTCGACCTTGACCTCGCCCGGGATCGACGCGGCGGCGGGCTCGTCGCCGAGGGACTCCAGCACCGCGCACTCGATCTCGCGGCCCTCGATCGCGGCCTCGATCAGCACCTTGGGGTCGTGCCGCCGGGCGGACTCCACGGCCGCCTCCAGCTCGGCGCGGTCGTGGGCCTTGGAGATGCCCTGCGAGGAGCCGGCCCTGGCGGGCTTGACGAACACCGGGAAGCCGAGCTCCTCGGCCTCCTTCAGCACGCACTCGCGGTTGAGCCGCCAGTCGCGGTCGCGGACGACGACGTAAGGGCCGATCGGCAGCCCGGCGGCGGCCATCACGGTCTTCATGTGGGCCTTGTCCATGCCGACGGCGCTGGCCAGCACGCCGGAGCCGACGTAGCGGACGCCGGCCATCTCCAGCAGGCCCTGGATGGTGCCGTCCTCGGCGAACGGGCCGTGCATGACGGGGAAGACGACGTCGACCGTGCCGAGCTCGACCGGAATGCTCCCGGGGTCGTAGGCCACCAGCCCGGCGCCGCCGCTGGGCAGCGCGAGCGCGGCTCCCGAGGTGTCGACCGCGGGCAACTCCCCGGCCTCGATGGCGAACCGCTGGTCGGACGCGGCGAGCACCCACCTGCCGTCCTGGGCGATCCCGACCGGGATCACCTCGTACTTACTCCTGTCGATCACATCCAGCACGCTGCCCGCGCCCATGAGGGACACGGCATGCTCAGAATTGCGACCTCCGAAAACGACGGCGACGCGTGGCTTGCTCATGACGTCCGAA
Organism: Nonomuraea sp. NPDC005730; assembly: GCF_040630865.1. Lineage (NCBI taxonomy): Bacteria > Bacillati > Actinomycetota > Actinomycetes > Streptosporangiales > Streptosporangiaceae > Nonomuraea > Nonomuraea sp. NPDC005730. The sequence goes on along the minus strand of NZ_JBEXYK010000010.1, from coordinate 91,111 downwards.
TCTACCGGGGTGTCCCCCTGACAGCGAGTCGAGCGCGCGGTGGCGTCCGGATTCACAGGCCGTACCGTTCGGGTTTGGGCGAGCGGGACATGAGCAGCATGCCCGCCTCCGACGGCGCCATGCCGTCGTGCACGACCCCGACGACCACCTCGGTGATCGGCATCTCGACGTCGTGCTTCCTGGCCAGCTCAAGGACGGACTCGCAGGACTTCACGCCCTCGGCGGTCTGCTTTGTGGCGGCGACGACCTCGGCGAGGGTCATGCCGCGGCCCAGGTTCTCGCCGAAGGTGCGGTTGCGCGACAGCGGCGAGGTGCAGGTGGCCACCAGGTCGCCCATGCCGGCCAGCCCGGCGAAGGTGTGGGGGTCGGCGCCCAGCGCGGCGCCGAGGCGGGAGATCTCGGCCAGGCCCCTGGTGATGAGCATGGCGCTGACGTTGTCGCCCATGCCCATGCCCGCCGAGACGCCCACGGCCAGCGCGATCACGTTCTTCACCGCACCGCCCAGCTCGACCCCCACCACGTCGGTGTTGGTGTACGGCCGGAACCACGGCGGCAGGTGGCAGGCGGCCTGGAGGCGTTCGGCGACCGACTCGTCGGTGCAGGCGACGACCGTGGCGGCGGGCTGGCGGTGGGCGATCTCCTTGGCCAGGTTGGGCCCGGACACCACCGCGACCCGCTCCTCGGGCACCTCGGCGACCTCGCGGATCACCTCGCTCATGCGCTTGGTCGTGCCCAGCTCGACGCCCTTCATGAGGCTGACCAGGACCGCGTTCGACGGGATGTGCTCGCGCCAGGCGGTCAGGTTGGGCCGCAACATCTGCGAGGGCACGGCCAGCACCACGAAGTCGGCGCCGTCGAGCGCGCGCACGGGGTCGGTGGTGGCGCGCAGCGCCTCGGGCAGCGTCACGCCGGGCAGGTAGTCGGGGTTGGCGTGGTCCTGGTCGATCGCCTCGACCAGCTCCGGCCTGCGCCCCCACAGCGTGACCTCGTTGCCCGCCTCGGCGAGGACCATGGCGAACGTGGTGCCCCACGAGCCCGTGCCGAGAACGGCTGCCTTTGTCATGCCATCACCGCCTGGCGGGATCGTAGGGAGTTTCCGGGGCCTTCTCGCCGCGCAGCTCGGTCAGCTGCTCGGTGATGGCCGCCATGATGTCGGCGGTCGCCTCGCGCAGCACACTGGCGCGCAGGGGCTGCCCCTCGTACTTGGACAGGTCGACCGGCGGGCCGACGGTGACGTGGAAGGTCTTGCGCGGGAACAGCCTGGGCCTCTTGGCGCCGTACGGGAGCAGCTCGTGGGCGCCCCAGTGGGCGATGGGGATGACCTGCGCGCCGCTCTCGAGCGCCAGCCGGGCGGCGCCGGTCTTGCCCACCATGGGCCACAGCTCGGGATCGCGGGTGCAGGTGCCCTCGGGGTAGAACAGGATGGCCGCGCCGTCGCGCAGCCGCTGGGCCGACGAGCTGAGCGATCTGGCCGCCTGGCTGCTGCCCCGCTCGACCGGGATGGCCAGCAGGCCGTTGAGCGCCCGGCCCAGGAAGGGCACCTTGAACAGCGCGGCCTTGGCCAGGATGACCGGCCAGCGGCCGTTGTTGAACAGGAAGTGCGACAGCAGGACGGGATCGCTCCAGGACAGGTGGTTGGCCGCGATGATGATGCCGCCGGTGCGCGGGAGTCGCTCGCCGTTTTGCCAGTCCTTCTTGACCAGGAACCACGACAGCGGCTTCACCACCGCTACGGCGAATGACTCCCAGAAACGCGAAGGTCGCGTGGGGCGGCTCATGGTCTCCTCCAACCCGTACGGTGTGCGCCCCAAGTCTCCCGGTTGGCCGCGTGGGATGTCGAGGCGAGATGCTTAAGCCTATGAGCAACCGCTGGTCTCTGGTCATTCCGGTGAAGACGCTGGTCGCGGCGAAGACCCGGCTGGCGGCCGCGACGGGCCCCCACCGTACGCGCCTGGCCGTGGCCGTGGCCTGTGACACCGTGGCCGCGGCGCTGGCCTGCCCGGCGGTGGCGCGGGTGATCGTGGTGACCGCCGACCCGGCCGCGGCGGGGCCGCTGGGGGCGCTGGGCGCGCAGGTGGTGCACGACCCCGACCGCGGGCTCAACACCGCGTTGCGCACGGGCGCGGCCCATGCCGTACGCGTCGCGCCCGGTGAGGCGGTGGGCGCGCTCCAGGCCGACCTGCCGGCCCTGCGACCGGCGGAGCTGGCGACGGCGCTGGCCGCGGCGGCCGAGTTCGACCAGTCGTTCGTGCCGGACGCCCAGGAGGTCGGCACGACGTTCTACGGCGTGCTCGCGGGGCGGCCGTTCACGCCGCGGTTCGGCGGCGAGTCGCGGGCCAGGCACCTGGCCGGCGGCGCGAAGGAGCTGTGCGTGCCGGGGATCGACTCGCTCCGCCGGGACGTGGACACCCCCGACGACCTGCGCGCGGCCCTCGCCCTGGGCCTGGGGCGGCACACGGCGGCGGTGGTCGCCGACCTGTGGCCGGAGGGGTGACCCTCCGGGCCGCCTCTCGCCCGCCGGGCGGCGGTCGGCTTAGGCTGGACGGCGTGCAGGCGACGGTACGCAGCTTCGACGAGGTCACCCGTTCCGGCTCGGTCTTCCTCGACGACGGGACGGTGCTGGAGTTCGGCACGCGCGCCTTCGACGCGGGGCCGCTGCTGCTGCTGCGCACGGGGCAGCGGGTGAACCTGGCGACCGACGGCGGGCAGATCACCTACATCACGCTGTCGACGTTCCCGATTCCCGCGCCCGAATGACGACGCGGTCCCGGAAAACAGCGAACGCCCGGGCGTGGGCCGCCCGGGCGTGATGTCCGCTGAGACTATTTCTTCTTGCCGACCTGCTTGCCGCCCTCGTTCACCAGGTCCTTGAATTCAGAGCCGGGACGGAACTTGGGCGCCCAGCTCTCGGCGACCTTGATCTCGGCGCCGGTCGACGGGTTCCTGGCAGTGCGGGCGGGCTTGTTCACCATCTCGAACGCGCCGAAGCCCGTGATGGAGACCTTGTCCCCGCTCGCCACGGCCTTCTGGATGGCCTCGATGACCGCGTTGACGGCCTCGGTGGCCGTCCTTTTGTCGCCCACCCGATCGGTGATGGCGTCGACGAGCTCTCGCTTGTTCATGAAAGTCCTGCTCCCCCAGTGACGGCTCGGGGTTCCAGCTCTCGAGTTCGACGTAGAAACCCCTTACGCGCTCGAAAGTAGGCGGGATCGCGGGGGAACTCAATCACCCTGCGTGTTTTCCCCCTCGCGTGGCGTGTCGAGAGCGCTCAGAAAGGCGTCGAGGCGGGCGGCCGCCCTTTCCGGATCGCGCTTGGCGAGATCGCAGATGGACAGGTAGCGGCGGGCCGCCCGTTCCCTGCCGGCGGCGGGGAGCATGCGGACGCGGCGGTGCGCCTCACGCAACCGCCGCGCCAGTTCGTCGTCTTCTAGACGGTCGTCGGCAGCCATGGCTGCCGACCATTCTCGTACGCGGCCACGTCGTCGGCGTGACGCAGGGTCAGGCCGATGTCGTCCAGGCCCTCGGTGAGGCGCCAGCGGGTGTAGTCGTCGATCTCGAACGGCACGACCTCGTCGGCCCAGCGGACCTGGCGTTCCAGCAGGTCGACGGTCACCTGCAGCTTCGGCTCGGCCTCGACGGCGGACTGCAGGGCCTCGACCTTCTCGGCGGGCAGGACGACCGGCAGCAGGCCCATCTTGGTGGAGTTGTTGCGGAAGATGTCGCCGAACCGGGCGGCGATCACGGCGCGGAACCCGTACTGCTGCAGGGCCCACACCGCGTGCTCGCGGGAGGAGCCGGTGCCGAAGTCGGGGCCGGAGACCAGGATCGAGCCGCCCTCGTAGGAGGGGTCGTTCAGGACGAACGTCGGGTCCTCGCGCCAGGCGGCGAACAGGCCCTTCTCGAAGCCGGTGCGGCTGACCTGCTTGAGCCAGACGGCCGGGATGATCTGGTCGGTGTCGACGTTGCTGCGGCGCAGCGGCACCGCCGTACCGGTGTGGGTGGTGAAGGCGTCCATCGGTCTGGTTCTCCTTACAGGTCGGCGGGGGCGGTCAGGCGGCCGGTGACCGCGGTCGCGGCGGCGACCTGCGGCGACACCAGGTGGGTGCGGCCGCCCTTGCCCTGGCGGCCCTCGAAGTTGCGGTTGGAGGTGGAGGCGCTGCGCTCGCCGGGCTTGAGCGTGTCGGGGTTCATGCCGAGGCACATCGAGCAGCCGGCCTCGCGCCACTCGGCGCCGGCGGCCTTGAACACCTCGTGCAGGCCCTCCTGCTCGGCCTGGAGCTTGACCAGCATCGACCCGGGCACGATCAGCGTGCGGGTGCGGACCTGGCGGCCGCGCAGGATCTCGGCGGCCGAGCGCAGGTCCTCGATGCGGCCGTTGGTGCACGAGCCGACGAACACGGTGTCGACCTCGATCTCGCGCAGCGGCGTGCCCGCGGTCAGGCCCATGTACTCCAGCGCGCGCTCGGCGGCCGAGCGCTCGACCGGGTCGGCGAAGCTGTCGGGGCTCGGCACGGACCCGCCCAGCGGCAGGCCCTGGCCGGGGTTGGTGCCCCACGTGACGTACGGGGTCAGCGTCGAGGCGTCGATCTCCACGACCTTGTCGAACACGGCGTCGTCGTCGGTGCGCAGCGACTTCCAGTACTCGACGGCCTGGTCCCACAGCTCGCCCTCGGGGGCGTGCGGGCGGCCCTTGAGGTAGGCGAACGTGGTCTCGTCCGGGGCGATCACGCCGGCGCGGGCGCCCGCCTCGATGGACATGTTGCAGACGGTCATGCGGCCCTCCATGGAGAGCTTGCGCACGGCCTCGCCGCGGTACTCGACGATGTAGCCCTGGCCGCCGCCGGTGCCGATCTTGGCGATGATCGCCAGGATCAGGTCTTTGGCCGTGACGCCGGCGGGCAGCTCGCCCGAGACCTCGATGGCCATCGTCTTCGGCCGGTAGGCGGGCAGCGTCTGGGTGGCCAGCACGTGCTCGACCTCGGAGGTGCCGATGCCGAACGCGATGCCGCCGAAGGCGCCGTGGGTGGAGGTGTGGGAGTCGCCGCACACGATCGTCATGCCCGGCTGGGTCAGGCCGAACTGCGGGCCGATGATGTGCACCACGCCCTGGCCGGCGTCGCCCATCGGGTGCAGCCTGATGCCGAACTCGGCGGCGTTCTTGCGCAGCGTCTCGACCTGGGCCTTGGAGACGGGGTCGGAGATCGGGCCGAGCACGGTCGGGACGTTGTGGTCCTCGGTGGCGATGGTGAGATCGGGCCTTCGCACCTTCCGGCCGGCGAGACGGAGGCCGTCGAACGCCTGCGGACTGGTCACCTCGTGAATGAGGTGCAGGTCGATGTAGAGCAGGTCGGGTTCGCCCTCCGCACGGCGGACGACGTGCTGCTCCCAGACCTTCTCGGCCAGTGTGCGGCCCATGATCTCCTCCTTGAGATTGCCTCCGACTTGCTTTCTCATATGTCGAGACGGCAGTATCGGTGTATGGACAACTCTAGCGGAGTCGGAGTACTCGACAAGGCCGTTCTTGTACTCAATGCCCTGGAAGCGGGTCCCGCTTCCCTGGCTCAGCTCGTCCAGGCCACCGGCCTGGCCCGCCCCACGGCCCACCGGCTGGCCGTCGCACTTGAGCACCACCGCATCGTGAGCCGCGACACCCAGGGCAGATTCGTGCTCGGGCCGCGGCTCGCGGAGTTGTCCACGGCGGCCGGCGAGGACCGGCTGCTCGCGGTGGCCTCGCCCGTGCTGATGCAGTTGCGCGACCTGACCGGCGAGAGCGCGCAACTCTACCGGCGCCAGGGTGACGAGCGGGTCTGCGTGGCGGCGGCCGAGCGGGCCAGCGGCCTGCGCGACACCGTCCCGGTGGGCTCGGCGCTGCCGATGACGGCCGGTTCGGCGGCCCAGATCCTGCTGGCCTGGGAGGAGCCCGACCGGCTGCACAGGGGCCTGCGCGGCGCCAAGTTCACCGCCGCCACCCTCGCCTCCGTGCGCCGCCGCGGGTGGGCCCACAGCGTCGGCGAGCGCGAGCAGGGGGTGGCCAGCGTGTCCGCCCCCATAAGGGGCAGCGGAGGCAAGGTGATCGCCTCCGTCTCGGTCTCCGGGCCCATCGAGCGGCTCACCCGGGCGCCCGGCCGGTTGCACGCCGTGCCCGTCATGGCGGCCGCCGAACGCATCACCGAGGCCATGCGCCGCACGTCATGATCGGCGAAAGCTCGTATTTCGGGGGCCGACTGCCTCGCGGGCGCACTAGCCTGAGTGCGTGACAGATCGCATCGAGGTAGCCGCCACTGAGCTGCGACCCCTGCTCGAAGAGTTCATCATGTGGGCGCGTTCCAACGCGCCCGACAGCGACCCCGAGCTCGTGGGGCCTGCCGCACTCTGGCACCGTCTCGCCTTCTCGCAGGATCTCGGCACGTGGAAGCGTGCCGACCTGCGCAACCTGCTGCTCGACCGCATGCCGAAGGTCGTGGAGGATCCCGACGCCGCCGCCGACGGCATGCTGCCCGCCGTCGACGCGTACCTGACGTTCCTCTCCCAGACCGGCAGGCTCGCCAAGGGCTCCGACTCCCTCGCCGACCTGCAGGCCGAGCTCGACGACGTCGAGGACGAGTTCGTCGAGCTCATGGAAGACCTGCTCGACGACGACGGCGCGGGTGACGACGAGGAGGAGACCGGCGACCTGGGTGACTTCGAGGCGTTCGCCGACGAGCTGGCCGAGCTCGACACGATCAGGTTGCGCCCCGACTCCGAGCTGGCCGCGGCCGCCCGCCAGGCCCCGCTGGTCGCCAAGGCCCGCGACCTGGCGCTGTGGGTCGGCTCCGGCCGCCGCGTCGGCGAGGACACCCTGCTCACCGACACCGAGGTGGAGGAGGCGCTGGCCGCCGTCGGCCTGCCCAGGCCCGAGACCGACGGCCCGGTGGCCGAGGCGGTCCCGCAGCTCTGGAACATCTGGAACCTCGCCGTCGACCTGGAGTTCCTCGAACCGGGCGAGGGCAACACCGTGGCCGTCCAGGACGACACCTCCGAGTGGCCGTTCGACGACGACGAGGACGTCCTCGACGCCTGGATGCTCGGCCTGCACTCGGTCGACTACGGCGACCCCGAGCTCGACGACGACGACCTGACGATGTCGCTGGCCGGCCTGACCCGGGGCCTGCTGGTCAGGCTGCTGCTGGCCGGCGGCTCGCGCGAGCGCGACGACCTGGCCCGCGAGCTGGCCGAGGCCGCCGCCGACCTCGACGAGCTGGGCGGCGACGCCTGGGAGGCGGCCGGCGACCCGCTGGCCCCCGCCATCGACTGGCTGACCGGCTACGGCATGATCGAGGTCGAGGGCACGACCGTGCGCCTCACCCCGCTGGGCACCGAGGGCGTCATCCACCTGGTGGACGACGCCGACATCGAGGTCGACGCCCGGCCCGCGATCGAGTCGATGAGCGCCCACGAGCTGCTCGCGCTGAGCGCCGAGCTGCCCGAGGACGAGGCCGACGCCGAGTTCGCGGCCTGGATGCGGCTCAGGGAGCCGGCCAAGGCCGCCGAGGAGCTGCTCGACGCGGCGGCCGAGGACGAGAGCGACGCCCTCATCCGGGTGCAGGCGGCCAGCGTGGTGGGCACGCTGGGCGAGGCCGCCGTCCCGGCCTGGCAGGCGGCGCTCAAGCAGGCGTCCCTGCGGCCGTACGCGGCGACGCACCTGAGCCAGCTCGGGGTCGAGGGGGCGCCCGAGCCCACCCAGGACGACACCCACTGGCTGATCCTCGACATGTGGACGATCTCGGCCGGGCTGGGGCGTTCCGAGTTCGTCAGCAGCCTGCGGGACATCGGCCCCGACATGGTCAACGGGCTCCTCGAGGTGATCTGGAAGATCCCGCACGCGCACGTTGAGGAGTTGCTGGACCTGATCTCCCAGGTTCACCCCGACAAGCAGATCGCCAAGACGGCCCGCCGCGCCCTGTTCAAGGCCCGCTCCTCGGCCTGATCCCACCACGGCCAGGGCCCCGCGCGACCCGCGCGGGGCCCTGTTCCCGTTCACGGGCGGCCCGTAGAGCGCGAGAGGTTTTGGTTCGCGAGCGGCCCGTGGAACACGAAAAACGCCCCGGTGCTTGACGCACCGGAGCGTTTGGGTGAACGTAGTCCCGACCGGATTCGAACCGGCGCTACCGCCTTGAGAGGGCGGCGTCCTGGGCCACTAGACGACGGGACCTTCGCACAGCTTGTGATTGTGGTAGTCCCGACCGGATTCGAACCGGCGCTACCGCCTTGAGAGGGCGGCGTCCTGGGCCACTAGACGACGGGACCTTGTCCACAAGCTGGTGTGCCGGGCCTCCCCGGCGACGCAGGTAACTCTACCGCACCCCGCAGACCACAACCAACCCGCTTATCAGCGCATGAGATCGGGCCGGTGGCGGCGGACCCAGTCGCCCATCGGCCCCCGTTCCCACAGCGGGTCGATCTCGCCGAGCGGGATCGCGACCTCGGGCCGTCCGGTGACGGGGTCGGCGGGCACCCGGGCCAGGCGCTCGCGCATCCACCACGGCGCCCGCGGCGGGAGCGTGCGCTCGCCCCACCCGACCAGCCCCACCGAGCGCAGGGCCTGGACGCGTACGCGGACGCCGCCGGGCCGGCCCAGGAGCCGCGGGTCGGCCGGCCGGGTGTCCACCACGCCGATCCTGGTGATGTCGGGCCAGCGCAGGCGCACCCGGAAGCCGCGGGCGTCGGCCAGCTCCACGCCCTCCGGCGAGAAGCGCACCACCGTGCCCGCGACCAGCCGGCGGTGCTTGACGACGAGCACGCCGGTCAGGGCCGCCGTGGCGAGCGCGCCGAGCACGACGCCCAGCGCCGAGCTGCCGGTGAGGACGGCCCCGAGCAGCAGGCAGACGGCGAAGAAGAGCACCAGCGGCGCGGCGAACGGGGCGACGAAACGGGCAAGGCCGCCCTCGCGCATGCGGAATTCGTCCATGAGGCGAGGGAGGCTACCCGCCGAGCAGCCCGCGGCGGAAGGCCTCGGCCACGGCGGCGGCGCGGTCGCGGACGTCGAGCTTGGCGTTGGCGTGCAGCAGGTGCGTCTTGACGCCGGCCGCGCTGATGAACAGCTCGGCCGCCGCCTGCCGGTTGGTCGCTCCCCCGGCCTCCAGCGCGGGCAGGACGTCGGTGTCGAACGTCGTGAGCACCAGCACCAGCACCCGCGGCCCGCTCACGCTCAGCTCCCTGATCGCGGCCAGGCCGTCCATGCCGGGCATGCGCAGGTCCATCAGGACGACGTCGGGCCGCAGCTCGGCCGCCAGCCGGACGGCCTGGGCGCCGTCGGCCGCCTCGCGACCTCCAGCGTGCCACCCACCGCGCGGGCCCGCCGGCGCATGCCTTCCACCCCGAAGCCCTCAGCAGCCTCCTGCGGAACGAAACCGCGCCCGTCGTCACGCGGATGTCGAGCATGACGACTTCGTCCGTGTACGACAGGGTCAGGGCCGTCCTGGTGGCATCAGCGTGCTTGGCGACGTTGGCCGGCGCCTCCTGGGCGATGCGGAACAGCGTGGCCTCGACGTCGGCGGACAGGGCGACGGGGGTGCCGCCGCGGACGCGCGCGGCGGGACGGATACCTGGGGGCTGGTGCCGCGGACGTACCTCAGGCACACCCGGGACCGGATGATCCCGCTCGCGCTGCAGGACCGGATGATCAGGGAGGCGGACGCGGCCACCCCGGGCAACAGGTTCGAGGTGCGCACGGTCGACGCCGGGCACGCGGCCACGGCCGCGGAGTACCGGAGCATCAGCGAGATCCTGGACGGCCTGGCGACCTGACGGGCCGCCGACACGAAAAAACGGACGTCTCTCAGGGAGACATCCGTTTCGGGAACTTGCTGGGGTACCAGGACTCGAACCTAGACTAACTGAACCAGAATCAGTCGTGCTGCCAATTACACCATACCCCACCGCTGCGAACCCCTTCTCGGAGCGCGCTTGGCGACGTCCGAAAGAATAGCCCAGCTCGGGGGGTAAGACCAAAACGATTGCCGAAGCGGCGTCCGGCCGCCTGCGGCACGGGCTCCGACGTGCCAAGCTGAAGAGGACAAAACACCACGTGGAGGAGCCCAAGCGTTGGCCGAGAACCCGTTCTTCGCCCCTAGTAGCCTGCCGTACCAGCTGCCGCCGTTCGAGGAGGTCCGCGAGGAGCACTACCTGCCCGCGTTCGAGCGCGGCATGGCCGAGCACCTGGCCGAGGTCGACGCGATCGCGAACAACACCGAGCCGCCCACCTTCGACAACACGATCGCGGCCCTGGAGCGTTCGGGGCGGATCCTCGACCGCACGGCCATGGTCTTCTTCAGCATGGCCGCGTCCAACTCCAGCGACGGGATCATGGAGATCGAGAAGGAGATCTCCCCGAAGCTGACCGCGCACAACGACGCGATCCGCCTCAACCGGGCGCTGTGGGCGCGGATCAAGCAGGTCGGCACGTCCGACGCCGAGGAGGCGTGGCTGCTGGAGAAGTACCGGGAGGACTTCGTCCGGGCCGGGGCCGACCTGTCGGAGTCGGAGCAGGACCGGCTGCGCGAGCTCAACGGCGAGCTGTCGAAGCTGTCGACCGAGTTCGCGCAGACCCTGCTCAAGGCGTCCACCGAGGAGGCCCTGGTCCTCACGGACCCCAAGGAGCTCGACGGCTTCGACGAGGCCAGGATCGAGTCCCTGCGCAAGGACGACGGCACGTACGTCCTGCCGCTGCTGAACTTCACCAACCAGCCCGGCCTGGCCCAGCTCACCGACCGTGACGTACGCCGCCGCCTGTACGAGCGGAGCGTCGGCCGCGCCCCCGCCAACTTCGACCGGGCCGCCAGGATGGCCACGCTGCGGGCCGAGCGGGCCGCGCTGCTCGGCTTCCCCGACCACGCCGCCTACTCGGTGGCCGACCAGACGGCCAAGACCGTCGAGGCGGTCGAGGAGATGCTCGGCCAGCTCGTCGGCCCGGCGGTGCGCAACGCCGGCAGGGAGGCCGAGGCGCTGACCGAACAGGCCGGGTTCGAGATCGAGCCGTGGGACTGGTCGTACTACTCGGAGAAGGTGCGGCTGGCCCGCTACGACTTCGACGCCGACGCCATGCGCCCCTACTTCGAGCTGAACCGGGTCATCAGGGACGGCGTGTTCTTCGCCGCCACCAAGCTCTACGGCATCACCTTCACCGAGCGGCCCGACCTGCGCGGCTACCACCCCGACGTGACCGTCTTCGAGGTGTTCAACGAGGACGGCGGCGCGCTCGGCCTGTTCCTGCTCGACCCCTACGCCAGGGCGAACAAGCGCGGCGGGGCGTGGATGAACAACCTGGTCGACCAGTCGCACCTGTTCGGCGAGCTGCCGGTGGTCATGAACAACCTCAACATCACCAAGCCGGCCTCGGGGCCGACGCTGCTGACGTACGACGAGGTGAACACCGCCTTCCACGAGTTCGGCCACGCGCTGCACGGGCTGTTCTCGCAGGTGCGCTACCCGCGCGTGTCGGGCACCAGCGTGCCGCGCGACTTCGTCGAGTACCCCTCGCAGGTCAACGAGATGTGGGTGACCTGGCCGGAGGTCCTGGCCAACTACGCCAAGCATCACGAGACGGGCGAGCCGATGCCCGCCGAGCTGGTGGAGAAGCTCAACGCGGCCGAGAAGTTCAACCAGGGCTTTGCAACGGTGGAGTACCTGGCGGCCACGCTGCTCGACTGGGCCTGGCACCGGCTGGCGCCCGGCGAGCAGGTGGCCGACGCGCAGGCGTTCGAGCAGCGGGCCCTGGAGGCGGCCGGGATAGACGTGCGGCTGGTACGCCCGCGTTACCGGACGAACTACTTCGCCCACATCTTCTCGGGCGGCTACAGCGCCGGCTACTACTCCTACATCTGGAGCGAGGTGCTCGACGCCGAGAGCGTGGAGTGGTTCAAGGAGAACGGCGGCCTGACCAGGGCGAACGGCGACCATTTCCGCCGCGAGCTGCTCTCCAGGGGCGGCAGCCTCGACCCGCTGACCGCCTTCCGCAACTTCCGCGGGCGCGAGCCGGGCATCGGGCCGCTGCTGGCCCGCCGCGGCCTCGACTGACCGCCGCTCCCCGCCTCCCCCGCTGAGGCTTCTCCCTACGGCTCCGGCAGCTCTTCGATGCGCTGCCGGAGCCATTCCTTCTCCGCCCGGCTCGACGCGCGGGCGATCTCCAGCATCCCGCGCCGGTACGGGTCGGGCTCGTCCTTGATCCGGACCGGCCGGCCGCCCTCGTGGAAGAAGCTCGCCGGCGCCTCCAGGAAGGCCAGCCTGCGCCGCAGCACCCGCGACCGGTCGGCGGGGTCGGGCAGCGCCGACAGGAACGTCAGCAGGGCGAAGAAGCGCGTCTGGTCGCTGACGTCGAGCTCGCTCGGGTCGCGCAGCCGCCGCAGCAGCTCCTCGCGGCCCTTGCCGGTGAGCGTGAGCACCTGCCTGCGGGCCGCCGCCGCGCCCGCCTCCTCGTGCCGCTCGACCAGGCCCTTGCTCTCCAGTCTCGATATGGCGGGGTAGAGGGCGCCGTCGCTGACCGGGCGGAGGTGGCCGGTGAGCGCGGCCAGGCGCGCCTTGAGCTCGTAGCCGTGCATCGGGCGTTCGTTCAGGAATCCCAGGATCGTGAGGGACAGATCCCCGCCGCTTGCCATGTCGTGCATCGTAACGCTATACCTCTAAACGAGGTACAACGAAACGAGGTATGCATGTTCAGGCTGGCTCTCCCCATCTACGTGGAGCTGCTCACGGCCGTGGTGGCGGTGGGGGTGATCGACCTGCTGTGGGTCTCCGGGCTCGGGGAGGGCGCCATCGCGGCCGTCACCGTGGGCACCACGGCCGAATACCTGGCCTACGGGCTGTTTTTGGCCGTCCCGACGGGGGTGACCGTGCTGATCGGGCGGCGTGACGGGCACGCGCCGATCGGGCCCGTGATCAGGACGGGCTGGGTGTTGTGGGCCGCGTTCTCGGTCGCCGTCGCCGTCCCCGGCGTGTTGCTGCGCGAGCCGCTGGCGGCCCTGTTCACCGACGATCCCCGGCTGACGGCCGACTTCTTCCTGGTCTCGCTGGCCGGGCTGCCGGTGTTCTTCGCCCAGACGGTCGTGGACGGCGTCCTCAAGGGGCTGGGCGACACGAAGGTCCCCATGCGGAACGCGCTCGTCTGCAACGCCCTGGTCGTCGTCCTGGACCCGCTGTTCATCTACGGCCTCGACCTGGGCGTCCAGGGGGCCGCGCTGGCCACCGTGGCGGCGCGGCTGGTCACGCTCGGGGTGGCGTTGACCTCCCTCGTACGGCTCCGCGCCACCGGCGGCGACGGCCTGCTCGCCGGCGAGGTGCTGCGGACCGGCCTGCCCATGTCGGGCGACTTCCTGGCCCGCTCCCTGGTGGGCATGGCGCTGGTGGAGATCGTGGCCGGGTTCGGCACGGCCGAGGTCGCCGGGTACGGCATCGGCCAGAAGATCATGCTGGCCGGGGTCATGGTCTTCTACGCGCTGCGCCAGGCGGCGATGATCCGCACCGCGCGGTCGGAGCCGGTCGGGTCACCGCTGCGGCTCGGGCTGGTGACGGGGGCGGTGGTCGCGGTCGTGCTCAACCTGGTGGCCGCGCCCGCGGCCGGGCTGTTCACCGACGACCCGGCGGTGGCCGTGGGCTTCCTGCGATGGATGGCGCTCTACCTGGTGCCGTTCGGCGGGCTGATCGCCGTCGGCGGGGTGCTCCAGGCGAGCGGAAGGGGCAGCCGCCTGCTCGCCGCCACGCTGGCGGGCTTCGCGGTACAGCTGCCCCTCGCCTACCTGCTGAGCTCGTGGCTCGGTGTCACGGGGGTGTGGTTGTCGATGGCCGTCGGGTCGTCGCTCAGCCTCGCAGGCGCGCTAGCGCCGCTCGGATCCGCTCCATGGCGCGCTCGCGCCCGAGCACCTCGATCGACTCGAACAGCGGCAGGCCCACCGTCCGGCCGGTGATCGCCACGCGTACGGGGGCCTGGGTCTTGCCCAGCTTGAGCCCGAGCGGCGCGCCGACCTCCTCCAGGGCCTCCTTGAGCGACTCCGGGTCCCAGGCGACCGTCTGCAGGCGGTCGAGATAGCCGCCGAGGATCTCCACCGGGGAGTTCTTCATCGCCTTGTCCCAGGACGGCTGGTCGAAGACGGGCTCGTCGAGGAAGAGGAAGTCGACGTTCTGCCGGATCTCCGACAGCACGCCGATGCGGGTCTGGGCCAGCGCCGCGACCTTGCTGAACAGCTCGCGGTCCCAGGTGGGGTCGAGGTAGGGCGAGCAGCGCTCCTCGAAGGTCTCCAGCGGCAGGGCCCTGATGTACTCGCCGTTGAAGGCCCGCAGCTTCTTCTCGTCGAAGAAGGCGCTGGCGGAGTTGACGTCCTCCAGCCTGAACAGCGGGACCATCTCCGCCCACGGCATGATCTCGCGGTCCTCGCCGGGGCCCCAGCCGAGCAGCATGAGGTAGTTGACCATGGCCTCGGCGAGGTAGCCCTCGTCGCGGTAGTCCTCCAGGGCCACCTTGTCGCGGCGCTTGGACAGCTTCTTGCGCTGCTCGTTGACGATCACCGGCAGGTGGGCCCAGACCGGCGGGGTCGAGCCGAGCGCCGGCCACAGCAGCACCTGCTTGGCGGCGTTGCCGAGGTGCTCCTCGCCGCGCACGACGTGCGTGATGCCCTGGGTGATGTCGTCGACGGCGTTGGCCAGCACGTAGAGCGGCGAGCCGTCGGTGCGGGCGATCACGAAGTCTTCCTGGGCCTCGTTGGGGAACTCGACGTTGCCCCTGATCAGGTCTTCGACGAGGGTGACGCCCTCGTCGGGGGTGCGGAAGCGCACCGCGCCCTCGGTCAGGCCGCGCTCGCGGCAGAACCCGTCGTAGCCCTTGTGCTCGGAGCCGGTGCGGGCCACCAGCGTCTCGCGGGTGCAGTCGCAGTGGTACGCCTTGCCGTCGGCCAGCAGCTTGGCCACGGCCTCACGGTGCTGCGGCTCGTAGGCCGACTGGAAGTAGGGGCCCTCGAACACCGGGTTGGTGCCGTTGATGCCGATCCAGTCGAGCGCCGAGATGATGCCCTCGGTCCACTCCGGACGGTTGCGCGTGGCGTCGGTGTCCTCCACGCGCAGGACGAAGCGGCCGCCGGACTGTTCGGCGAGTGCCCAGTTGAACAGCGCCGTACGGGCGCCGCCGACGTGGAACATGCCGGTCGGGGACGGGGCGAAACGCACCCGTAGATCAGTCACGGGAGACCACCTTGTTCGTGAGAGTGCCGATGCCTTCGATGCCGACGCTGACCTCGTCGCCGATCTCCAGCGGGCCGATGCCCGCCGGGGTGCCGGTCAGGATGACGTCGCCGGGGATCAGCGTCATGACGGCGCTGACGTAGGCGACCAGCGCCGGGATGTCGTTGATGAGCTGGCTGGTGCGGCCGCTCTGCCGGATCTCGCCGTTGACCGTGGTGGTCAGCGCGAGGTCGCTCGCGTCGAGATCGGTCTGGATCCAGGGCCCGAGCGGGCAGAACGTGTCGAAGCTCTTGGCCCGGGTGAACTGCACGTCCTTCTTCTGCAGGTCGCGGGCGGTGACGTCGTTGGCGCAGGTGTAGCCGAAGATGACGTCCTTGACCCGGTCGACGGGCACGTCGCGGCAGAGCCTGCCGATCACCACGGCCAGCTCGCCCTCGTAGTCGACCCGGTCGGACAGCGAGGTCGGGTAGGCGATGGCCTCGCCGTGGCCGATCACCGACGTGGACGGCTTCATGAAGATGAGCGGCTCGTCGGGCACCTCGTTGCCCATCTCGCGGGCGTGCTCGGCGTAGTTCCGGCCGATGGCGACGACCTTGCTCGGCAGCATCGGGGCCAGCAGCTTCACCTGGGACAGCGGGAAGCGCTCGCCGGTGAACTGCACCTGGCCGAACGGATGGCCGGAGACCGTGGAGACGAACTCCTCTCCAGGGCCGCCTTCGACCACGCCGAACGACACGCCTTCGCCTGTGGAGAACCTCGCTATACGCACCTGACAAGGCTATCGCCGCCGCCGGAGGGGTCCGCCCACCGCCAAAAAAGTCAGGAACTCTCCATTAATGCCCCCAGAGTCCGTTTTGTGGGGCATCGGTGGTGGTTAACCGGATATCTCTGCTTATCAGAGACTTCTAGGGGGTGACGGAACGTGCCGGACACGATGGTCAACCAGACTTCTGCCGTACCGCGGGCCAGAACGCAGGACGGCGGGCCGGCGACCTCGCTGGTCACCGACAAGGGCACGACGAGCATCGACGACGTCGTCGTCGCCAAGATCGCCGGACTGGCCGCACGCGAGGTCTCCGGCGTGCACGCCATGGGCGGCGGCGCCGCCAGGGCGCTCGGCAGCGTGCGTGGGATGGTCGGCGGCGAGCGCAGCGTCGCCCAGGGCGTCTCGGTCGAGGTCGGCGAGCGCCAGGCGGCCGTGGACATGGACCTGGTCGCCGAGTACGGCACCGCCATCCCCGACCTGGCCGCGGCCGTGCGCAGGAACGTCATCGCGGCGGTCGAGCGCATGTGCGGCCTGGAGGTGACCGAGGTCAACATCAGGGTCGACGACGTGCACCTGCCCGGCCAGGACCGCGACAGGGACCGCGACAGGGAGCGCGGCAGGAGCGACGGCAGGGGCGAGGACGCCGAGCAGCCGGAGCCCCGGGTCCAATGACCGGGGCCGGCGCCACCGCGTACACGCGGGCCGACGCCGACGCCGACGCCAAGGCGGAGGCCGAGACGCTGGCCGAGCTCGTACGGGCCTGCCCGGGGGTGGCGGGGCTCTCCGGCGGCCCGTTCGGGACGGTGGCGACGTACCTGCCCGGGGCGCGGGTCATGGGCGTCTCGGCCGACGGGGACACGGTGGAGATCGCCATCGTGGCGACCCTGGAACGGCCGCTGCCCGAGACCGCCGAGGACGTCCGCCGGGCCGTGTGGGAGCCGGCCGGCGGGCGTCCCGTCAACGTACGCATCGACGACGTGGTGGAGGAATCATGAGCAACGTCCCTTGGCTGCCGGTCATCGGCATGGCGGTCGGCATCATCCTCGGACTCGCGGGAGCCTTCGGCGGCCTCGGCGCGTTCCTGCTCGTCCTCGTGCTCGGCGCGGTCGGCTTCCTGGTCGGCAAGGTCGCCGAGACCGGCGAGGTGAACCTGTCCGGCCTGACCGCGAGGCGGCGATGACCGCCGGCGCTCCCCAGGTCGATCCACAGGGCGCTCTCCGGGTCACGGTTCCCCGGCAGCGGCTCGCGCCGGCGGCCGAGCCTGAGCGGCGGGGCCGTACCGAGATCTCGGAGCGGGTGGTCGCCAAGATCGCCTGCTGCGCGGCGCGGGAGGTGCCCGAGGTGCTCGACGTGCGGCTGGGCGGGGTGCCGTGGACGCACTCGTCCAGCGCCGAGGTGCGCGGCGAGCGGGCCACCCTGAAGCTGGACGTGACCGTCGCCTACCCGGCCCCGCTGCACGCCGTGGCCGCCCGGCTGCGCCAGCACGTGCGCAACCGGGTGGCCATGCAGACCGGCCTGGACGTCACCCGCCTCGACGTGATCATGACCGATCTGGCGGGAGGCCCGGCATGACCCATGACCGCACGCCAGGGGGTCCTGTGGACACGAATGGAGACGGCCCGCCGCGGGACAGGAGCGCCGACCGGGCCGCGGTGCGCGCGTTCCGGCCGCAGCGCCGGGTGCCCGCCATCGTGGTCGCCGTCCTGCTCACGCTGCTGGGGTTGCTGGTCGCCGCCGAGACGGTGTCCGCGCTGGCCGGCAGCCCGCTGCGGTGGTTGCCCTACGACCGGATGCTGGCGTGGGCGGCCACGACGCCGTGGTCGAACCCGCTGGTCCTGGCCGGGGCCACGATCGTGGCGCTGGTGGGGCTGGCGCTGCTGGTCACCGCCCTGGTGCCGGGACGGCCGCGGATGGTCCCCGTGCGGACCGGCGACCCCGACCTGATCATCGGCGTGCGTCCCAAGAGCTTCACCAGGGCCCTGGAGCACGCCGCCGAGGAGGTGCCCGGGGTGCGCTCGGCGCACGCCAGCCTGCGCGGCCGCACGGTCGCCGTCACCCCCGCCACGTCCGGCTGGGACGACGACGGCTTCGGCCGGGCCGTGCGCGAAGCCGTCCTCACCAGGCTCGCCGGGCTGGATCCGGTGGAGCCGTACCGGGTGGCGGTCAACGTCAAGGAGCGCCGATGAACAGGAAGACCGGCCGCGGCAACCGCTGGGGGCTGGCCCTGGTCGGGCTGGTGCTGGCCGTCCTCGGCGGGCTGACGCTGGCCCGCGGGCTGCTGGGGCCGGCCACGCCGATCGTGGACGCGGGCGTCCGCGGGTTCTTCACCCGCAACAGCCCGCCCGTGTGGTGGGCCGTGGCCGCCGTGTCGGTCCTGGTCGCGCTGCTGGCCCTGCGCTGGCTGGTCGCGCAGGGACGCAGGGACGCCCACACCCGGCTGCGCCTGGAGGCCGGCCCGGACGGCGTCACCGAGATCGCCGCGGGCGGCATGGCCCACGCGGTCGCCGCCGACGTCGAGGCCAGCCCCGCCGTCCTGAACGCCGACGCCGACCTGGTCGGCCCGCGCGGCCACCCCGAGGTACGGCTGCGCGTGGCCGCCGACGAGGCCGCCCCGATGAGCGAGCTGAGCGAGCACCTGTCCCGGGTCACCCTGCCGAACCTGCGGGACGCGCTGGACAGGGATCACGTACCGGCGGTGGCCCGCGTTAGCCTGGAGCCCTCACCTGCGACGCAGCGGGTCGTGCGCTAAGGCTTCGCCGAGAGGGGTCCTCCGTTGTCCATCGTGAAGATCAACGTCCTGACCGTGCCCGCCGAGATGCGGGAGGAGCTGGAGAGGCGTTTCTCCGGCCGGGCCGGGATGGTGGAGTCGGCCGACGGCTTCGAGTGGTTCGAGCTGCTGCGGCCGGTCGAGGGCACCGACCAGTACCTCGTCTACACGCGCTGGCGCAGCGAGGAGGACTTCCAGACCTGGCAGCAGGGCCAGGCGTTCCAGCGCGGCCACGCCCAGGCCGCCGCAGGGCACGGCCAGGGGCAGGGCCAGGGGCAGGGCCAGGGGCAGGGCCGGGGTCACGGTCACGGGCAGGGCCCGGCGGCGACGGACTCCCGGGTGTGGAGCTTCGACGTCGTTCAGAGCGCCGGGCCCAAGGGTTAGGCGTCGAGGGGGTTGGCGGCGATGCGGTCGGCGATCCCGCCGCGCACGAACCGGCCGGCGTAGCTCGACGGCTTGCGCGCGCCCTGGTCGGCGATGCAGGCGGCGAACTCCTTGGCGATCTCCAGCCGCGGGTGGCGCTCCAGCACCTCGCGCCGCACACCCTCGGGGATGTCCTCGGTACGCCGGCCGGAGATGTCCATGCCGGTGGAGAGCTCCAGCAGGTGGCCCTCCGGGTCCTCCTCCACCGGCACCTCCTCCCACATGTGCCGGATGATCACCTCGGCGGCGCGCAGCCGGCGCTCGGGCGACCAGCCGGCCCCGGCGCAGAAGGCCCAGGCCACGTGGCCGCCGGCCTCCTCGTACGGCACCGTCTGGCTGTCGAACTCGGCGACCAGGCCGATGTCGTGCAGCATGGACGACACGTAGAGCAGCTCGGCGTCGAAGTCGATCGCCCTGCTCTGGGCGTAAGCGGCGGCCCACAGGTACGCGCGCAAGGAGTGGTTGAGCAGCGAGGGCGTCTGGTAGCGGGTGGCCACCTCCAACGCGCCTCGGCAGGCGGGCGTGTCGGGCAGCACGATGTCGTCGAATCTCACGGCCCCAGCATGACATCCGCCGCGCCGGAGGCACCGGGGGGCATCGGGCCGTTAACGATCCGGTACGCGACTTGACCGGTTGATCGTGATTCCGAAAGCATGTCCCGCCCTCACTTTCTTGTCCGGAAGGAACCCTGGCGTGCGCCGGCTCGCGATACCTCTTGCCCTCACGCTCGCGCTCGGCGGGCTGACGAGCCCGGCCCAGGCCGCCGACAAGGTCACCCGTACCGCGCAGTGCCAAGGGGACTGGCTGCCGGGCACGCCGACGGCCGAGGACGTCATGAAGGGCGAGATCTCGCTGGTCGGGCTGCCGGCGTACAAGCTGGGCAAGGACATCAGCTGGGGGGCCAGCCCGTACCGGAACCGGTCGTGGGAGTTCGTCTTCCAGTCGTTGCGCTGGATGGGCACCCTGGTCGTGGCCTACGAGAACACCGGCGAGCGGCGTTACCTGGATCGTGCCACCGAGATCACCAAGGACTGGGTGGCGAACAACCGGCGCGGGGCCGCCGCCACCAAGCCGTACGTGTGGAAGGACCACCCGGTCTCGCTGCGCACGCAGCCGTTGTTGTGCCTGAGCATGCACGTCAAGGAGAGCTGGCTGAAGGACAGCCTGGCCGACCACGCCAAGCTGCTGTCGGACGCGCGGTTGTACAAGAAGGGCCACAACCACGGCATCGACCAGGACATCGCCCTCATGGGCATCGGCTGCCGGTACGGCCGCTCCGACTGGTCGAACCTGGCCTCCAGGCGGCTCACCGGCACGGTCAAGCTGGACGTCGACTCCCAGGGCGCGCTCATGGAGCAGGCCCCCCGCTACGCCGTCTACGTGTACGGCCGCCTCCAGGTCGCCATCACCAACATGAAGGCGTGCGACCGCAAGGTCCCGGCCGAGATCAGCCGGCGGGCCGAAGCGCTGAAGGACTTCATCGCCCACTCCACGATGCCCAACGGCTACATGGTCCCGATCGGCGACGGCAGCGCCGAGACCGAGCCGAAGATGGAGACCGGCACCCCGAAGCAGAAGGTCAAGGTCTACAAGGCCGGTTACGTCTATGGCCGGACGGCCTGGGGCAAGCCGGACTCGTCGTACTACTCGATCAGGTTCGGGCCCGGCATGAAGTTCCACGGGCACGAGGACCACCTGGGCGTGACGTACTACGCGCAGGGCCGCGACATCCTCATGGACGGCGGCTTCCACTCCTACGAGAAGAGCGCCTACCGCTACTGGACGCTCTCCCCCGAGGCGCACAACGTGCCGACGGTCGAGGGGGCCCGGTTCCGGCCGCGCACCTCGTCCAGACTGACCAAGACCTCCTACGGCAAGGACCGGCAGGCCTTCCGCCTCACGGACCGGGCCTACGGCGTGAGCCGGACGCGTTCGGTGCTGGTGAACCACGGCCGGGACCTGATGGCGGTGCTCGACACGGCCTCCGGGGGCAAGAAGGTCAGGAACCTGTGGCGGTTCGCGCCCTCGTACAAGGTCGTCTCGACCGGCGGCGGCAAGGTGGTGCTGGCCGACGGCGCCTTCAAGGTGACGCTGATGCAGTTCTCCTCGTGCGAGCGGGTCGGCGGCCAGAAGGTGGAGCGCGGCGGCAAGCTGGGCTGGGTGTCGCCCACCTACCTGGCCAAGGACGCGACCAACGTGGTGGTGTCACCGGCGGCGAAGTCGCTGCTGACGGTGATCGTGCCGGGTACCGACTCGCCCAAGGTGTCGTGCTCGGGGGGCAAGCTCACGGTCGAGGGCGAGACCCTCTCCGCGGGCCTGCTCTAACCGGTCTAGAAGGCGATCCGGCGGTACCACTCGTTGGAGAGCATCTGGGCGCGGGCCCGCTCCGGCAGCCCGGTCAGCATGGTCATCGACGCGCCGCGCTCCACCTCGGACTCGTGGGCGAGCATGGCCGCCCACTTGCGCTCCGACCAGCGCGACACGTCGATCGCGGCCGAGACCTGGTGGTCGGGGACCCCGGGCAGGGCCTGACCCGGCTCCGGATCGGCGCCGAAGACCGCCCGCCAGTGGGCCGTCACGACCGAGCGCGGGACGGTCGCCAGGTAGAGCGCGTGCGGCCGCCAGGGGTCGCCCGTGCCGGGGTAGAGCTGGTCGTAGCCGGCCGCCTCGACCGCGGCCAGGGTGACCCGGTGCACGTGGACGTGGTCGGGGTGGCCGTAGCCGCCGAAGCCGTCGAAGGTGAGCACGACGTCGGGCCGGACGGCTCTGATGTGCTCGACCAGCAGGCCCACCGCCTCGTCGAACGGCACGTCGAGGAAGCGCGGGCGGCCGGGGGCGGACTCGGGCTTGCCCGCGTCGGCCAGGCCGAGCAGCCGGGGCTTGCCCGCGCCGAGGATGTCGAGGGCCCGTTCGAGTTCCTGCGCCCGCTGGGTGCCCTCGGCCCAGGTGCAGGTGACGACGGCGGTCGTGGCGCCCTCGTCGGCGTATTTGGCGAGGGTGCCGCCGGTCCAGATCGCCTCGTCGTCCGGGTGGGCGTGCACGCCGAGCACACTGAAGCTCATGGGTCACCATCGTATGGAGGCCGGGCACCGGTCGGGACCCGCGTAGGCTCTACGCGGAACACACCCCCCGGAAGAGACGAGCCGATGAGCGAGCCCGTACCCCCTGACCTGCTGGAGATCGCCGACGCGCTCGTGCCCGGCGCTCCTCTGGGCAGCGCGCGGCTCGCCCGTGGCGGGATGCACGACGTCGTGCTGCTCCCGGGGGTGGCGGCCGTACGGGTCGGCCGGCGGCCGAGCGTGACCGAGGCGCTGCCCCGGCGGACCGAGCTGCTGCGCGCGATCGCGGCGGCCGGGCTGCCGTTCGCGGTGCCCGAGCCGCTGACGCCGGTGACGACGTTCGGGGAGCGCGCCGCCGTGGCCGTGTCCTGGCTGGACGGCGCCGGTCTCGACGCCGGCCGGGGCGACCCGGCCCTGATCGGCGAACTGCTCGGCGCCCTCCGCGAGCTGCCCGTCACCCCGGAGCTGCGTGCCCTGCTGCCCGCCCCGCGCTCGTACGCCGGGCCC
The DNA here is from genome assembly GCF_040630865.1 of Nonomuraea sp. NPDC005730. Taxonomy (NCBI): domain Bacteria; kingdom Bacillati; phylum Actinomycetota; class Actinomycetes; order Streptosporangiales; family Streptosporangiaceae; genus Nonomuraea; species Nonomuraea sp. NPDC005730. The sequence goes on along the minus strand of NZ_JBEXYK010000010.1, from coordinate 68,385 downwards.
GCGAGCTGGAGCACGATCCTCGCCGAAGAGGTCATCCCCCGCTTCCCGGCCAGGTGGCAGGAGGAGGGACGCCGACGCCTCGACGACGCCCTGGCCCTCGACCAGGTCCCCGACACGCTGGTCCACGGCGACCTCGTCGGCGACAACGTCCACTGGGACGCGAACGGCAAGCTGGTCGGCGTCCTCGACTGGGACCGGGCCCACCTGTTCGACCCGGCGATCGACGCGGCCTTCATGGGCTGGCACGGCTGGCGGCACCTGCGCGACGCCGTCGACGCCGGCACCTACCGGCGGGCGGTCACGTGGGAGCGCGCGTTCGGCGTCAACCAGCTGGTCGCCCTCCTCGTGCTCGCCGGCGAGCCCCTGACCCTCGTGGACAGCTTCACCACCCACGTCGTGGCCTGGCTGGACGAGGACGGCGGCCCCGACCGGCCCTAGACCGCCCGTTCCGGCGACGCCGGCATGCGGATGATCGACACGCCGACGCTGCCGAACGCGGCCAGCAGGATGACCGGGCCGCCGATCCCGAGCACCAGGTTCCACGCGCTCGCGCCGAACAGCCACACGACGATGCCTGCCAGCACGCCCGCCGGGAACCACCAGCCCGCCAGCCCCGCCCGCGGGTACGCGACCGCGACGAGGACCAGGCCCAGGAAGGACCCGATCATCCCGGGCAGCTGCCAGGCGGCGATGAGGGCGGGCTGCGCCGCGTCCTGCATGAGCTTCTCGGCCTGCGCGGCGGGCAGGGCGTCGAAGAGCACGATGTCGAAGAAGTCCGAGATCATCAGGGACGAGAAGTTGATCAGGCCGAGCACCGCGAGCGCGCCCGCGACGGTGGCCAGCGCCCTGCCCCTGCCCCGGACGAGCTGGACCATGCCGATCACCCCTGGCACGAACAGCACCCAGGTGTAGTGCAGGAGCGTCGCGCTGACCCCCACGGCGCCCGGGTTGTGCGCGTAGACCAGCGGGTCCTCGACCCCGGGCTCGGACGGGTCGGTGATCATGCCGAGGATCAGGCAGACCGGGGCCAGGACGAGGCTCGCGCCGGCCAGGAAGCGGCGGATGGAGAGTGCGTCGGTTGACATGCCGGGCACGGTAGGCGTCGCTCGCCGGGCCCGTCGTCAAGGCAGGCTTGGATCCGGCGTCCCCCTTTCGGTGGATTCCGCTGCACGCCGTGACAATCCGGGCGGGCTACCCTCGCCTCATGCTCCACCGCCGTTCCCCCTCCCCCGTCGACTGGCTCGTAGCGGCGGTCGTGGCCCTGTTCGCGGTCGTGGAGGAGGTCAGCGTGCGCTCGATGGCCTCTCCCCGCTCGTACGTGCTGCTGTGGATCGCCGCCGGGCTGGTCACGGCCGCCGCGGTGCTGTTCCGGACCCGCGCGCCCTTCGCGATCCTGGCCGTCTACTCGGCCGCCAACATCGCGACGTTCGCGCTGGCGCCCGGGTCCCCCGCGGCCTGGCAGTTCTACACCCAGCTCGTGCTGCTGTCCACGCTGCTGGCCGAGGTGCGCCCCGACAGCGCGCGGGCCGTGGCCGGGCTGACGGCGACGGGCGTGTTCGTGGCCGCCATGCTGTCCAGGACCTCCCCTCCGTCCGGATGGGGGGACGTCGCCGTGGCGCTGGTGATGTGCGCCATCGCCGCCGGAGCCGGTCTGGCCGTACGCCGCCACCGCGTGCTGGCCGTGCAGGCGGCCGAGCGCGGCGCGCTGCTGGCCCGCGAGTCGGTGCAGGAGGAACGGGCCCGCATCGCCCGCGAGCTGCACGACATCGTCGCGCACAGCGTCAGCGTGATGACCATGCACACCGGCACCGTCCGGCTGCTCCTGCGCGAGGACCAGGAGCCCGAGCGGCAGGCGCTCAGCACGGTGGAGGCGGCCGGCCGGGAGGCCATGGAGGAGCTGCGGCGCATGCTCGGGCTGCTGCGCGGCACGCAGGCGGGCGACCGGCTCCCGCAGGCCGGCCTCGACCGGCTGGCGGACCTGCTGGAGCAGTTCAGGACGGCCGGGCTCGACGTCACTCTTGAGGTGTCGGGAGAGCGGGTGCCGCTGTCCGCCGGGCTGGATCTGTCGGCGTACCGGATCGTCCAGGAGGCGCTGACCAACACCCTCAAGCACGCCGGGCCGACGCGGGCGGCGGTGACCGTCTCGTACCTGCCGGCGGAGCTCCGGCTGGAGGTCACGGACCGGGGGCCGCGCGGCCCCCGGCCGCCGTCGGGCGGGGGCGGCGGCCACGGCCTGATCGGCATGCGCGAGCGGGCCGCCCTCTTCGAGGGCACACTGACGGCGGCCCCCCTTCCTGGGGGCGGCTTCACGGTACGTGCGGAGCTCCCCCTGTGACCCCCTCCTCCCCGGGGCGCCCGGACGCCCCCGATGATCCCGCCTTCGGTGAACCCGGCGGGATCGGCGTGGTGATCGCCGACGACCAGGCGATGATCAGGGCCGGGTTGCGCCTGATGATCGGCACCCAGCCGGACCTGTCCGTGCTGGGCGAGGCGGCCGACGGCGAACGGGCCGTGGAGCTGGCCCGCGACCTGCGCCCCGACGTCGTCCTGCTCGACATCGCAATGCCCCGGCTGAACGGCCTGGAGGCCGCCCGCCGCATCCTCGCGGCCCCGGCGCCCCCACAGGTGATCATGCTGACCACCTACGACACCGACGAGAACCTCGACCTCGCGCTGCACGCCGGGGTCAGCGGGTTCCTGCTCAAGGTGTCGCCGCCCGAGCACTTGTTCGCCGCCATCCGCAGCGCCGCGCGGGGGGACGTCCTGCTCGACCCGGCGGTGACCGGCCGCGTCGTGGCGGCCTACCGGCGTACCGCCCCCGCCCCGTCCCCGGCGGCCACGGGGGTGACGGCCCGGGAGGAGGAGGTGCTGCGGCTGGTGGCGCGGGGCCTGTCCAACACCGAGATCGCCGGCACGCTGTCCATCACGGAGGCGACCGTCAGCACCCACATCAACCGCCTGCTGACCAAACTCGCCCTCCGCGACCGCGCCCAGATGGTCCGCCACGCCTACGAATCAGGCCTCGTCCGCCCCGGCGACCCCTCCGGACGGCACCCCATCGATCAGATAATCTGATTCCATGAAGGTGATGACCGCCACCGAGGCGTCCAGAAGCTTCGCCACCGTCCTCGACGAGGCCGAACACGGAGAGACGATCGTGGTCACCCGCGGCGGGAAGCGGATCGCCGTGATCGGACCGGCTCCCACGGCACCGGGCCGCATGGTCAAGGCGTTCCTGGCGAGAAGCGCGGCCTCCTTGGATGCCGACTTCGGAACCGATGTCGCCGCCGCCCGCGAGGCGTTCGACGACGAAATGAGGGACACGTGGCCCGACGCCTGATCCTGGACACAGGGGTGCTCATCGCAGCCGAGCGCGGCAGGTCGGCGATCGACGCGGTGGTCGGGGACACCGACGATGTGGCGATCGCGGCGATCACCGTGGCCGAACTGCTCGTGGGCGTCGAACTGGCCGACGACGCGCGTCGCCCGTACAGGCAGGCGTTCGTGGACGAGGCCCTCGCCCTGATTCCGGTCGAGGAGTACACCACGGACGTCGCCAGGGTTCATGGGCGCCTCATGGCTCATGTCCGGCGGGAGGGGAAGAAGCGAAGGGCCTACGACCTGCTCATCGCGGCGACGGCGGCGGCCACCGCGCGCGTCGTGGTCACCATGGACGCCTCCGCCGCGTTCGACGATCTCCCCGGCGTACGGGCCGTGGTTCTTCCTCACTGACGCCCGGCAGCGCCCAGTGGGGCCGCCGGGGGCACCCCTTGCCCCCGGCTGAGGGCCACCCCTTCCGCAGGGCGGCCCTCAGCCGCGAGGGCCGCTCGGAGCAGTCTCCCGGAGACCCACCCGGCAAGCGGGCGAACCGGCGAGCCGGAGCACGGGGTGCGCCGAAGGCGCCAGATGAGAACGCCTGAGCCCCCCTCGGCGCGCAGCGCCCCAAGGCGAAGACCGCTCGGAGCGCGCGCCGCCCCGGGGGTCAGCTGCAGTCGCGGCCCGCGCGTAGCAGGCCGTACGTGACCGCCTGCTCCAGCGCCTGCCAGGAGGCCTCGATGATGTTCTCGGCCACCCCCACCGTCGCCCACTCGGCGGTGTCGTCGCTGGAGGTGATGAGGACGCGGGTGACGGCGTCCGTGCCGTGGGTGCCCTCGAGGATGCGGACCTTGTAGTCCACCAGCTCCAGCCTGGCCAGCTCGGGGTAGAGCTGCTCCAGCCCCTGCCGTACGGCCTTGTCCAGGGCGTTCACGGGGCCGTTGCCCTCGCCGGTGGCGACGATGCGCTCGCCCTTGGCGTGCAGCTTGACCGTGGCCTCGCTGACCAGCTCGCCGCCCTTCGTCCGCTCGACGATCACCCGCCACGACTCCACCTCGAAGTGCCGCCGGCGCGCCCCCTGCACGGTGTCGCGCAGCAGCAGCTCGAACGACGCGTCCGCGGCCTCGAAGGTGAAGCCCTGCGACTCCAGCTCCTTGACGCGATCGACGAGCGTCTTGGTGTGCTCGGGGGTCAGCTCGTAGCCCAGCTCGCGGCCCTTGAGCTCGACGGAGGCGCGGCCGGCCATGTCGGAGACGAGCATGCGCATGTCGTTGCCCACGGCGGCCGGGTCGATGTGCTGGTAGAGGTTGGGGTCGACCTTGATGGCGCTGGCGTGCAGGCCCGCCTTGTGGGCGAAGGCGGACATGCCGACGTAGGGGGCGTGGGAGTTGGGGGTGACGTTGGTGACCTCGGTGATCGCGTGGGCGATGCGGGTCATGTCCGCCAGCGCCTCCCGCGGCACGAGGTCGAAACCGCGCTTGAGCTGGAGGTTGGCGACGACGGTGAAGAGGTTGGCGTTGCCCGAGCGCTCGCCGTAGCCGTTGGCGCAGCCCTGGACGTGCGTGGCGCCCGCCTTGACCGCGGCGAGGGTGTTGGCGACGGCGCAGCCGGTGTCGTCGTGGCAGTGGATGCCGACGCGGGCCCCGGTCTGGACGGCCGCGTGCACGGTCTCGGCCAGTTCGTCGGGCAGCATGCCGCCGTTCGTGTCGCACAGGGCGATGACGTCGGCCCCGGCTTCGGCCGCGGTCCGCAGCACTTCGAGCGCGTAGGCTGGGTTGGACGTGTAGCCGTCGAAGAAGTGCTCGGCGTCGAGGAAGACTCGCTGTCCCTCCGCACGAAGGTGAGAAACCGTGTCGCGGATCATCGCGAGGTTCTCCTGGAGAGTCGTGCGGAGGGCCAGCTCCACGTGCCGGTCGTGACTCTTGGCGACAAGGGTCACGACCGGCGCGCCGGATTCGCGCAATGCGGCTACCAATGGGTCGTCGGCGGCCTTCACACCGGCCCGGCGGGTCGCGCCGAACGCGGCGAGCTGCGCGTGCTTCAGGTCGAGCTCTGTTCGAGCGCGCCTGAAGAACTCTGTGTCCTTGGGGTTGGCGCCCGGCCAGCCCCCCTCGATGAAACCGACGCCCAGGCTGTCCAGCTGCCGTGCGATGGCGAGCTTGTCGACGACGGTGAGGTTGAGTCCTTCCTGCTGCGCGCCGTCGCGCAGGGTCGTGTCGTAGACGTGGAAGCGGTCGTCGGCCATGAAGTCTCTTCTTTCGGATCCGTGTCCTGGAAAACAAAAAGACCCCTCACGGACGTGAGAGGTCTGCGCGCTGGCGGTGTCCCTTTGTCAGCCAGCGCGCCTGCCGATAATGAGCAGACCGTAGAACATGGTGCCTGCCAGTCTGCCACAGGGATTCACCATCTGGCACATCGGTCTCAAGTTGTGGACACGACCTTTACACTTGCACGCCGGCGCCCCCGGTGACGGCACGTTCGAACGCCGCCGGGTCGAACACCTCGTTGCCGAGCTGCTGCCCGTCGAGCAGCACGGTCGGCGTGCCCTGGATGCGGATCTTCGCGGTCTCCGCCAGGTGGGTCTTGGCGTACGACTGCGAGGTCACGCACTCGTCCACCGAGGCGCCGACCTTCCTGGCGGCGGCCACCAGCTCCGGCACGGTGAAGCCCGAGGCCGAACCGTGCGGGGCGGGCTGCATGGCGTAGAGCTCGTCCCTGAAGGCCAGCCAGTTCTCCTCCGGCATGCACCGGGCGGCGGCCGCGGCCCTGATGGAGTTGGAGCGCATGGGCTCGTCCTGGAAGATCGTCACGGGGTGGAAGACGACCTTGAGCCTGCCCTCCCTGGCCAGCTTCTGGATCGTGCCGTCGACCTTGGAGTGCATCTCCTTGCAGATCGGGCAGTCGAAGTCTTCGTACACGTCGAGCACGGGCGCGTCGCTGGACCTGTCGGCCAGCACCATCGAACCGTCGAGCTGCCTGGTCAGGCGTACCGACCCGGCCGTCTCACCCGGCTCGGAGAAGGCCAGCACACCCAGCATCACCAGCGCCGCGCACGCGACCGCGACCGCAACCAACCGCTTCATCATCCGCCCACTTCCAGCTCACCGATCGCGCAGACCCTACCAACGACACAACCCCTCTCCGGACAGCCGGCCGGGGCGGGCCCGGCGCGGCGAGCCCGCCGGAGGATCTTCCATGGATACCTGATGACGATGAGAGAACGCTGTGAGGGGAGAATGACCTTCATGAAGGCGAACCTCCTCGACCCCGCGGTGGGCCGGTACATCCTCGACCACTCCACCCCGCCCGACCCTCTGCTCGACGAGCTGGCGCGGGAGACCGCCGAGGCGACGGGCGACGCCGCCAGGATGCAGATCTCCGCCGACCAGGGCCGGTTCCTGACCATGCTGACCCAGCTCGCGGCCCCGGCCGTGGCGGTCGAGGTGGGCACGTTCACCGGCTACTCGTCGGTGTGCATCGCGCGGGGGTTGTCCGGCGGGCGGCTGCACTGCTTCGACGTGAGCGAGGAGTGGACGTCGATCGCCCAGCGCTACTGGGAGCGGGCGGGCGTGGCCGACCGCGTCTCGCTGACGCTCGGCCCCGCCCTGGAGACGCTGGCCGCGTTCGACGAGCCGATCGACCTGGCCTTCCTCGACGCCGACAAGGGCAACTACCCCGGTTACTACGAGTTGCTGGTCGAGCGGCTGCGGCCGGGCGGCCTGCTGCTGGCCGACAACACGCTGCGCAGCGGCCACGTCGCCGATCCGGCGCGCTCGGAGACGACTACGGTGCAGATCCGCGAGTTCAACGACCTGGTGATCGAGGACCCGCGGGTGAGCGTGGTCATGCTGCCGGTCGCCGACGGGATCACGATGATCAGGAAGAACCACTAGATCACGGGACGCCACCCCCGTTACTCTGAGTGATCCTTTGGAAACCCCCCGGGAAAGCATGAGGACGCGGCATGGTCAGGCCCCTGGAAGAGCGCTACCGCACCGTGCGCGAACTGTTCCCCGAGTTCCGCATCGAGACGGTCCAGGGCCGGATCGTGGTGAACGAGCCGGGCACCTGGCAGCACAACACGATCCTGTCCCGGACGTTGTTCCAGCTCGCCGCCGCGGCGTCGGTCCGGGGCTGGGAGATCTGGCCGAACATCACCGTCTACCTGGGCCCCGGCCACGATCTCTACGTGCCCGACCTGGCCGTGGTCCCGCGCCGGCCGCGCCTGCACGAGGAGCACGCCGTCCACGGCGCCTCGACGATCCTGCTCGTGGACGTCGTCTCGGTGGCCACGACCTACGACGTGCACTTCGTCAAGACCGGCGGTTACGCGCGCGGCGGGGTGCCGCTCTACCTGGTGATCGACCCGTTCCAGCAGCTGGTGACGTTGTTCGGCGGGCCGGGCGGGCGGCGCTACCGCAGCGAGAACGTCGTCTCCCTGGGCGAGCCGGTGTTCCTGCCCGACCCGTGGAACCTCCACGTCGACACCGCGGCCCTGACGGAGGCCGGCGCCTGAACGCCGGCCGTCCGCGCGGCTCTAGCCGACCTTGTGGATCCAGTTGCGGGTGTCGGGACGGGCGCCGTACTGGATGCCGACGAGCTCCTCGCGCACCCGCATCGTCACCGGGCCGGGGGTGCCGTCGGCGATGGTCCAGGAGCGGTCGTCGCCCCTGACCGAGCCCACCGGCGTGACCACGGCGGCGGTGCCGCACGCGAACACCTCGGTCAGCTCGCCGGAGGCGCAGGCGGACTCCCACTCGTCCACCGAGATCAGCCGCTCCTCGGTCTCCAGGCCGAGGTCGCCGGCCATCTCCAGGATCGACTCCCGGGTGATGCCGGGCAGCAGGGTGCCGGTGAGCGCCGGGGTGACGAGCTTGTTACCGAAGACGAAGAACAGGTTCATCCCGCCCATCTCCTCGACGTACTCGTGCTTGTGGGCGTCGAGCCAGACGACCTGGTCGCAGCCGTTGTCGACGGCCTGGCGCTGGGCGACGAAGGCGGCGGCGTAGTTGCCGCCGCACTTGGCGAAGCCGGTGCCGCCGGGCGCGGCGCGCGTGTACTCGGTGGACAGCCAGACCGAGACCGGCTTGATGCCGCCGCTGAAGTACGAGGCCGCCGGCGAGGCGATCACCATGTACTTGTAGGTCTTCGACGGGTAGTTGACGCCGAGCCCGGCCTGCGTGGCGAACATGAACGGGCGCAGGTAGAGGCTGTGGCCCTCGGTGGTCGGCACCCACTCCTTGTCGGCCGAGACCAGCAGCTCCAGCGACTCCACGAACGCCTCCTCCGGCAGCTCGGGCATGGCCATGCGCTCGGCCGAGCGGTTGAAGCGGGCGGCGTTCGCGTACGGACGGAAGGTCGCGATCGAGCCGGAGATCTGCCGGTACGCCTTCAGGCCCTCGAACAGCTCCTGCGCATAGTGGAAGACCGAGGTCGCGGGGTCGAGCGAGAGCGGCCCGTACGGCATGAGCCTGGCGTCGTGCCATCCCTCGCCGTCGATGTAGTCGATCGAGATCATGTGGTCGGTGAAGACCTGCCCGAACCCGGGGTTCGCCAGTACCTGCTCCCGCTCGGCCGCGGTGCGAGCGTGGTCGGAATGCTGCACGTCGAAGCTGAGCTTCTGAGCGATGGTCATGACGGCGGTCCTTCTCTCTACGAATCTGCGACTTCAAAGCTGATTCTGGTAGCTACTGCCCGCGAGCAGTATTCGTACTTCCTAGTGTCTCGCGATTTGGGATGGCAAGAGGCAGTTGGGGGTGGTTCGATCCGGTGAACGCAAAAAAGCGCCTGGCAGTCCTCGTCCGGACCGCCAGGCGCGTGCGGGGCTAGGCGGTCCTAGCCGGCTACTCGCGCGGCGATGTCGTCGCCGATCTCGCTGGTCGTGCGGCCGGCGCGGCCGGTCACCCGCTCGGCGATGTCGGCGGCCACGGCCTGCTCGACCTTGGCGGCCTCGGCGTGCAGGCCGAGGTGGTCGAGGAGCATGCCGACGGACAGGATGGTGGCGGTCGGGTCGGCCTTGCCCTGACCGGCGATGTCGGGCGCGCTGCCGTGCACCGGCTCGAACATGCTCGGCGAGGTGCGCTCGGGGTTGATGTTGCCGCTGGCCGCCAGGCCGATGCCGCCGGCGATCGCGGCGCCGAGGTCGGTGATGATGTCGCCGAACAGGTTGTCGGTGACGATCACGTCGAAGCGCTCGGGCTGGGTGACGAAGAACATCGAGGCCGCGTCGATGTGGCTGTAGTCGGTGGTGACGTCGGGGAACTCGGCGGCCACGCGGTTGACCGTGCGCTGCCAGAGGTCGCCGGCGAAGGTGAGCACGTTCGTCTTGTGGACGAGCGTGAGCTTCTTGCGGGGCCGCGACCGAGCCTTCTGGAAGGCGTAACGCACGACGCGCTCGACGCCGTGGGCGGTGTTCAGCGACTCCTGGGTGGCGATCTCGTGCGGCGTGCCGCGGCGCATGACGCCGCCGGTGCCCGCGTAGAGGCCCTCGGTGCCCTCGCGGACGACGACCATGTCGATGTGCTCGGCGGAGGCGCCGGCCAGCGCGGTCTCGACGCCGGGGAACAGCTTGACCGGCCGCAGGTTGACGTAGTGGTCGAACTCGAACCGGAGCTTGAGCAGCAGGTCGCGCTCCAGGATGCCGGGCGGCACGCTGGGGTCGCCCACCGCGCCGAGCAGGATCGCGTCATAGCCGCGCAGCTCTTCGAGCACCGCGTCGGGCAGCGTCTCGCCGGTGCGGTGGTAGCGGGCTGCGCCCAGGTCGTAGTGGGTGGGCTCGATCTTCGTGCCCACGGCCTCCAGGACCTTGAGCCCTTCGGCTACGACCTCGGCGCCGATGCCATCCCCGGGGATGACGGCCAGGCGGATGTTACGCGACTCCATGGGCGGTACCTTACCTGCTCGTCTCGGCTGACGAACACATCATCTCAACAACCGGACAATCCGTTTTGGGGGGATTGCGACCTTTTGACCGTTTCGTTAGAGTCCGACGAGCCTAATCCACGCAGCCGCTGCGTGGAGCCGGGGACCCACCTTTCCCCCCGGGGCGAATCGGCTGCGCCTCCCCCCAAGGAGCACCGCCGTAGGGCTACTTCCAGGCCCGAGCCCGTCAGCTAACCCGGTCGGCCACGTGGAAGGACAGTCCCCTGTCTAGCATCGCCATCCTTTTGGCGGTGGCAGCGGGCGCCGCAGGTCTCGCGCCTGCCGCCCCCGCGGCTCCCGCCGCTCCGGCCGCCCCCACCCCCTCCGTCACCCTCACCGGCCCCCAGGTGAAACAGGTCCAGGAACGGCACGTGCCGAAACCGGCCTGGAAGATCGCCCTCGAATACGCCATGGACAAGCGCGGCACCCCGTACGTGTGGGGTGGCGCCAGCGAACGGGGCTACGACTGCTCGGGCCTCATGCTCCGGGCCTACGAAGACGCCGGTATCGAGCTCCCCAGAACCGCCGCGGAGCAGTACGGCGCCTTCTCCAGGAAGATCGCCTGGAAGGACCTCGAACCAGGCGACCTGGTGTTCTTCAGCGGCCTCGGCCACGTTGGCATGATCTCCAAGCCCGGCTACATGGTCCACTCCCCCCACACCGGCGACGTGGTGAAGGAGGAACGCCTGTCGCAGTGGCGCAGGCAGGCCTTCGTCGGCGCGGTACGCCCCGACCCCAAGGGCGTCAAGCGCTGGGCGGACTACAAGCAGCTCCGCGAGGCACCCGCCCCCGCCATGCTCACCGCGACCCTGTGACGACGACCTTCCCCGGGGCGTGCCCCTCCTCCTGGTAGCGGACGGCCGCCGGGAGCTCGCCGAACGGGAAGGTCCTGTCGATGACCGGGGTGACCGCGCCCTGCTCGATCAGCCCGGTCAACGTCAGCAGGTTCGCCCTGTTGCTCCCGCAGCGGACCACGTCCGCCCTGACGATCCGCTGCGGGACGAAGGGCCCCGACGCGAGCGCGGCGAACATGTGGCCGGCCGGCTGCACCCAGCGGCCGGCCGGTCCGCCGACCAGCACGTACGTGCCCTTCCTGGTCAGCACGCGGCGGCAGTCCGCCGGCCGGCGGCCGCCCGCCACGTCGAGCAGCAGGTCGAAGCGCCGCCCCGACGCCGCGAAGTCCTCCTTGGTGTGGTCGATGACGTCGTCCGCGCCGAGCGAGCGGACCAGGTCCGCGTTCCGCCCGCTGCACACGCCCGTGACGTGCGCCCCCAGCGCCTTGGCGAGCTGCACGGCGAACGTGCCCACGCCGCCGGACGCGCCGTTGACCAGCACCTGCTGGCCCGGCCGGACGCGTCCCTCGTCGCGCAGCGCGATCAGCGCGGTGTTGGCCGCCATCGGCACCGCCGCCGCCTGCTCGAACGACAGGCCCGCCGGCTTGGGCGCCACCTCGCCCTGCCGCAGGCAGACGTACTCGCCGAAGCCGCCCCCCAGCGACATCGCGTACACCTCGTCGCCGGGACGGAACAGCGTGACGTCCCTGCCGGCCGCCTCGACCACCCCCGCCACGTCGGCCCCGAGGACGGCGATGCTGGGCCGGCGCAGCCCGACCCCGCCGCCCATGACCCGGGCCAGGTACGGCTCTCCCCGCATGAAGTGCCAGTCGTAGGGCTGCACGGACGTGGCCCGCACCCGGACCAGCACCTCGTCGTCGCCCGGCACGGGCCGCTCGACGTCGGTCAGGACGAGCTGGTCGGGCGAGCCGAACGAGCGCAGGACGTACGCCTTCATCGTTTTTCTCCCTCGTGCCGCTGATGTGCCGTCAGTGTGGCCGTGACCTGCACGGACGCTCAACGGTCGAAAGGCGACGGCTCGATGGCCGAAAGTACGACCGCCCTCCCGCCGATGGTGCGAACCGGGACGGGCCGTCCGCGCGATGACCGGGCACGGGCGCGGGCGGCACGCTCTCAGGCATGAGATGGATCGCACCCGCCGGGTTGCTCGCGCTCAGCGTCGTCCCCCTGGTCGCCGGCGCGCTCCGGCTGACCGAACTGGCCGCCGGCGCCGCCGTCACGGCGGACAACGCGCGCTTCTTCGCCATGCCCGTGCCGGTGCTGCTGCACATCCCGGCCTCCCTGGTGTTCTGCGTCCTCGGCACGTTCCAGTTCCAGACCCGGTTCCGGGCCGGGCGGCCGGGGTGGCACCGCGCGGCGGGGCGGGTGCTGGTGGCCTGCGGGCTGGTCGCCGCGTTGTCGGGGTTGTGGCTGACGCTCTTCTCCGACCTTCCCGCCGGCGACGGGCTGCTGCTGGCCGCCTTCCGGCTGCTGTTCGGGACGGCCATGGCCGCCTGCCTCCTGCTCGGCCTGGCCGCGATCCGGCGGCGCGACGTGGCCCGGCATCGCGCCTGGATGACCCGCGGGTACGCGATCGGGCTCGGCGCGGGCACGCAGGCGTTCACCCTGGCGTTCGGGCTGGCCGCCTTCGGGCCGCCCGGCGAGCTCGGCCGGGCGCTGCTCGTCGGCGCGGGCTGGGTGATCAACCTGGCGGTGGCCGAGTCGATCCTCCGCAGAGTCCGTCGAGGTCAGGCGCGTACGCGGTCGGTCTCGTAGGCCCACATCGCGATCTCGACGCGGTTGCGCACGCCGAGCTTGGTCATCAGGCTCGCGACGTGGCTCTTGACCGTGCTGAGCGAGATGTGCAGCTCGCGGGCGATCTCGCTGTTGGTCCGGCCGCGGGCCACGGCGCGCAGGATCTCCTCCTCGCGGCCGGTGAGCGCCTCGATCGGCTGCGCGGGCGCCTCCGTACGCCCGGCTCCGGCGAACGCGGCCAGCAGGCGCGCGGTCACGCTCGGGGCGATGAGCGCCTCGCCGCCGGCCGCCGCGGTCACCGCCTGGGCGAGCAGCGCCGGGCCGGCGTCCTTGAGCAGGAAACCCCTGGCCCCGGCGCGCAGGGCGGCGTAGACGTACTCGTCGAGGTCGAACGTGGTGATCACGACCACCGCCATGGGGTCGGCGACGTCGGGTCCGGCCAGCTCGCGGGTGGCCGCGATGCCGTCGAGGCCGGGCATGCGGATGTCGAACAGGCACACGTCGGGGCGCAGGCGGCGGGCCAGCTCGACGGCCCGCCGGCCGTCGCCGGCCTCGCCGACGACCTCGATGCCGGGCTGGGCGTCGAGGATCATCCTGAGCCCGGTGCGGGCGATCTCCTGGTCGTCGGCGACCAGCACCCGGATGGCCGCCGCCCCGTCCGGATCGCTCACCGCGGCCTCCCGCCGGTCGTTCACGCCGCCTCCCTCCGGGTCGCTCACCGCGGCCTCCCGCCGGTCGTTCATGTGGTCTCTCTCGGCAGGACGGCGGTGACCGTCCAGCCCCGGTTGGGGTTGGGGCCCGCCTCGCAGGTGCCGCCGAGCAGGGCGGCGCGTTCGATCATGCCGATCAGGCCGTAGCCGGGGGCGGCGACCCCGCCGGCGCGGTCGCCGTCGTCGCTCACGGTCAGGTGCACGGCGGCGTCGTCGGCGGTGACCCGGACGGTGATGTGGGTGGCGTGGCGGGCGTGTCGCCGGGCGTTGGTGATCGACTCCTGGGCGATGCGGTAGAGCGCCGCGCCGGCCGAGGGCGGCAGGTCGCCGAGCCCGTCCGCGATCTCCACCTCGACGGCCGGGCCGACGCGCGGGCGTCCGGCGAGCCGCCGCAGGTCGTCGAGGTGGCGGCCCGGGGTAAGCTCCGCCGGTTCGTTCCTGCGCAGCACGCGGACCATGGCCCGCATCTCGGCGAGCGTGCGCGACGCCTCGGCCTCGATCACCCGCAGCGCGTCGGTGGCCGCGCCCGGCTCGGAGGCGGCGGTGGCCAGGCCCGCCTGGGCGCGGATGGCCATGGCCGAGACGTGGTGGGCGACGGTGTCGTGCAGGTCACGGGCGAGCTGTTCGCGTTCGAGCAGTTTGACCTGGTCGAGCTCGCGCAGCCGCGCGCCGGCCCGGTAACGGAAGGCGCTGCCCAGCCCGACGGTCGCGACCAGCACACCGAGCGCCGGGACGACGTCGCCGGGCGCCATGCGGCCGGAGACCAGCGACAGGCCGACCGCGACCAGCCCGGCCGCCATCCCGATCACGGCCTCGCGCCCCGATCCCCACCGGAACAGCGCGTAGAGCACGATCGTGACGAACGCCAGCGTGTACGTCTCCACCGGCTCGCCGCCGGTCAGCAGCGGGGCCACGGTGGTGGCGCCGAACACGAGCGCGACCATGAGCAGCGGCCTGCTCCTGCGCCACAGCAACGTGGGGATCAGCGCGACGGTGACGACCGTCGAGACCACCGGCCACCGGAGGTCGGGCCGTAACACACCCTCGATCACCGCGGCCGGCACGAGCACCGCGACGAGCGCCCAGTCGCGCCACACCCGCAGCGGCGGGCCGGGAGGACGAGGCTCGCGCCACACGGAACGAAGGAGGCCGGCCACCCCCTCATCGTAAAGGCCCCCACCTCCCCACAGAGCCCCAAACCCTCACCAACCCCCGCCCCCGAAAACTCCGGCACCGGAGGGGGCCGAGCCAGGGGTCCAGCGGGCAGACCCGGCCAACGGGACCGAGGAGCACGTGCCAAGCGAAGGGACCGGAGGCGGGGGGCGGGGGCGGCTGAGGGGTCGGGGTCGCCTCGGGGACTCAGAGGTGTGGGGGCTGCGGCGCTTCGGGGGTTGGAGCTACCGACCTGCAAGGGGGCGGGCTGGGTGGTCAGTGTTTGCGGGCGTCGAAGATGAGGTCCCAGGCGCGGGACTTGGCGTGGGCGACCGCGCCCAGCAGCACGCCGCTGTCGCCCAGCGCGCTGGCCACCACCCGCGGGCGCAGCGGCCCGAGCTCGGCGATGCGGCGCTCCACGGACGCGCCCAGCAGATCGAGGTTGCGGCCCACTCCCCCGCTCAGCACGATCACCTCCGGATCGAGCACGGCGGCCACGGCCACCAGCAATCCGCCGATGCGGCGGCCCTCTGCCTCCACCACCGACCTGGCCGCCTCGTTCCCGTCGGCGGCCGCGGCGAAGACCTCCCTGGCCGTCTCCAGTTCCAGCCCCGCCGCCCGAGCGGCGCGCACCACGCCGGGCGCGGAGGTGGCCGCCTCGGTGGCCCCGTGCGTGAAGGGGTCGGCGTCGTGCACGAAGGGGGCGTCCTGCGCGAAGGAGTCGGCGTCCTGCGCGTAGGAGTCGGCGTCCTGCGCGAAGGGGCCGGCGGGCAGAGCGGGGGCGGAAGGTTCCTCGGCGGCCGGGATGTAGGAGACCTCACCCGCCGCCCCCCGCGCCCCGACGTACAACTCACCGTTGATCACGATGCCCATGCCGACGCCGGTGCCGATGGACACCAGGGCGAAGTTGGCCTTGCCCCGCCCGGCCCCGTGGACGTGCTCGCCGACGGCGGCCAGGTTGATGTCGTTCTCGATGACGAGGTCGACGCCCAGGGCGGCGTGCAGCCGGTCGGCCAGGTCAGGCGGACCGGGCAGGTTGGGGGCGAAGTCGAGGCCGCCGCGCACGGGGTCGTACACACCGGGCGAGCCCACCACCGCGCAGGTGATCGAGCGCCACTCGACCTCGGCCTCGCGGGCCGCCGCCCTGGCCAGCTCGCCGACCAGCGCGGCCAGCTCGGCCGAGGTGCGGGCCGTGTTGCGGCCGTCGGTACGCCCGGCGAACGTGCCGCGCAGGTCGGCCACGGCCACCCTGATCCAGTCGCGGCCGATGTCGACCCCGGCGACGTGGGTCGAGGCGGCGTTCACGTCGTAGAGCGAGGAGACCGGGCCGGGCCGCCCGGACACCTCCCCCACCAGGTGGACCAGGCCGTCCTCGGCCAGGCCCGCCAGGGCGGCCGAGACCGTGGGCTTGGACAGGCCGGTGCTCTTGGCCAGGTCGGCGCGCGAGGCGGGACCGTGCTCGTGCAGCTGGTCGAGCAGGCGGCGCTCGTTGAGCACCCGTAGCAGCCGTGGATTCGCCAGGTCGCGTCGCATGTCCGGCCTCCCTCCGAGGTGCACTCTAGCCAACACGCCTGATAGTAAACTACCTTTCTTACCAAGCGGGGGCGGGCATCTTCTGAGAGGACGAAGTGCGATGCACCGAGCTTGGCGACTCATCCCCGCGGCGGCGGTCCTGCTGGCCGCCGCCTGCGGGACCAGCACCACCGGCACGACCACCACCACTCAGGCCGACGGAGCGTCGAAAGGCGGGACGATCGCCCTGTTCCTTCCCGAATCCAAGACCACCCGGTACGAAGCCTTCGACCGGCCCCTGTTCGAGGCCAAGGTCAAGGCGTTGTGCCCCGACTGCAAGGTGATCTACGGCAACGCCGAGCAGGACGCGGCCAAACAACAACAACAGGTCGAGGCCGCGCTCACCCAGGACGCCGACGTGCTCGTCCTGGACGCCGTGGACGCCAACGCGGTCGCGCCCCTGGTCAACCAGGCCAGGCAGAAGAAGGTCCCGGTGGTCGCCTACGACCGGCTGATCTCGGGGATCGACTACGCCTACTTCGTCTCGTTCAACAACGTACGGGTGGGCGAGATGCAGGGCCAGGCGCTGCTCGACGCCATGAACGCCAAGGGCACCACGGCCAAGGGCCAGATCGTGATGATCCACGGCTCGCCCACGGACCCCAGCTCGGCCGACTACAAGAAGGGCGCCAAGAGCGTCCTGGACGGCAAGGTCAGGGTCGGCAGGGAGTTCGACACCCCCGACTGGAGCCCCGACAAGGCGCAGCAGCAGATGGAGCAGGCGATCACCGCCATCGGCAGGGACCAGATCGTCGGCGTGCTGTCGGCCAACGACGGCATGGCGGGCGGCGCCATCGCGGCCATGAAGCGCGCGGGCTACAAGGAACTGCCGCCCATCACCGGGCAGGACGCCGAGCTGGCCGCCGTGCAGCGCATCCTCACCGGCGAGCAGTACATGACCATCTACCTGGACATCAGGAGGGAGGCGGAGAAGGCCGCCGAGCTGGCCGTCGCCCTGACCAAGGGTGAGCAGCCCGCCGCCACCTCCAAGGTGAACAACGGCACGGCCGACATCCCGGCCTTCCTCCTCGACCCCATCGCGGTCACCGCCGACAAGATCAAGGACACCATCGTGAAGGACGGGTTCTACCAGGCAGACCAGATCTGCACGGCCGAGGTCAAGGCCGCCTGCGCGAAGGCGGGCATCGAGTAGATGATCGCGGCGACCGGGATCTCCAAACGGTACGGAGCGGTGCGGGCGCTCGACGGGGCAGGACTGGAGCTGCGTCCCGGCGAGGTCGTGGCGCTCATGGGCGACAACGGCGCGGGCAAGTCGACGCTGGTCAAGACCATCTCCGGCGCGGTCGTGCCGGACGAGGGCGAGATCACGGTGGACGGCGTGCCGGTGCGCGTCGCCACCCCGCACGACGCGCAGGCGCTCGGCATCTCGACCGTCTACCAGGACCTCGCGCTCTGCGAGAACCTCGACGTCGTGGCCAACCTGTTCCTCGGCGCCGAACGCCGCCGCTGGTCGGTGCTGCGTCACCTGAGCATGGAACGCGCGACCCGCGACCTGCTCGCCCAGCTGGACGTGCGCATCGGCGACATCAGGGTGCCGGTGTCGACGTTGTCGGGCGGCCAGCGGCAGTCGGTGGCCATCGCCAGGGCGCTGCTCGGCGAGCCCCGGCTGGTCATCCTGGACGAGCCGACCGCCGCGCTCGGCGTCGAGCAGACGGCCCAGGTGCTGGCGCTGATCCGGCGGTTGCGCGAGCGCGGGCTCGCGGTGCTGGTCATCTCGCACAACCTCGCCGACGTGCACGAGGTGAGCGATCGGGTGGTGGTGCTGCGTCTCGGGCGCAACGCCGGTGAGTTCCGTACGGCCGAGGCCTCCCGCGAGGAGATCGTGGCCGCGATCACAGGAGCGGGCGAATGACGGCGATGCCGATCACGGTGACCGGACGGCTGCGCCAGGGAGAGGCCGGCGCCTGGCCGGTGGTCGGCGGCCTGGTGGCGATCACGATCGTGTTCAGCACGCTCAACGAGCGTTTCCTGTCGCCCGAGAACCTCACCAACCTGGCACTCCAGATGGCCGCCACGGGCACGATCGCGCTCGGCGTCATCATGGTGCTGCTGCTCGGCGAGATCGACCTGTCGGCCGGCTCGGTCAGCGGCCTGTGCGCCACGATCATGACGATCGCCCACGTCAAGCAGGGCTGGAACGCCCTGCTCGCCATCCTGCTGGCGCTGGCGGCCGGCGCGGCGATCGGGCTGCTGCACGGGCTCATGCTGACCAAGCTGCGGATGCCGTCGTTCGTGGTCACGCTGGCCGGGCTGATGGGCTGGCTCGGGCTGCTGCTCTACCTGCTGCGCCAGGGCGGGACGATCAACCTGCCGTTCAACGGGTTCATCTCGGGGCTGAGCGACACCTGGCTGCCGGGGTGGTTGTCCTGGGCGCTGGTGGTCGTGCTGGCGGGCGGTCACGCCGGGGTCGCCACGCTGGCCAGGCGGGCGCGGGTGGCCGCCGGGCTGCCCGTGGCGTCGGCGTGGCAGGTCCCGGTGACAGCGGGCGGGCTGGCGGTCGTGCTCGGCGCGGCGGTGGCGGTCATGTCGGCCGACCGCGGGGTGCCGCTGCTGCTGGTGCTCTTCGGCGCGCTGGTGGTCCTGCTCGACCTGGTCCTGCGGCACACCGCGTTCGGCCGCCACCTGTACGCCGTCGGCGGCAACGCCGAGGCCGCCAGGCGCGCGGGCATCAACGTGAGCAGGATCAGGATCCTGGCGTTCGTGCTGGCCTCGACGCTGGCGGCGGCCGGCGGCGTGCTGGCCGCCAGCCGGCTGTCGGCGGTCAACCAGGGGTCGGGCGGGAGCGACATCTTGCTCATGGCCATCGCCACGGCGGTCATCGGCGGCACGTCCCTGTTCGGCGGACGGGGACGGGCCTACGCCGCGCTGCTCGGGGTGCTGGTCATCCAGTCGATCACCAACGGCATGTTCCTGCTGAGCGTGGACTCCTCCGTCCGGTTCATGGTGACGGCCGGCGTGCTGGCCCTGGCGGTGGCGATCGACTCGCTGGCCCGCAGGGGCGCCGCGCGGTGAGCCGGGTCCTGGGCATCGACGTCGGCGGGACCAAGGTCGCGATCGGGGTATCGGGCTCCGACGGGCCCGTGGTCGCCGGACGCACCCGGCTGGAGACCGGGCCGGACACGCTCGTCCGGGCCCTCGCCGCCGCCCGCGCCCTGGACGGGCGGCCGGCCGCCATCGGCTTCTCGACCTGCGGGGTGATCAGGGACGGCGTGGTGCGCCTGGCGCCGAACGTGCCCGGCTGGGAGGGGCTGGAGCTGCCCAGGCTGCTGCGCGAGGAGTTCGGCGCGACGCCGGTGGCCATCGACAACGACGTGAACGCGGCGGCGGCGGCCGAGCTGCGGTGGGGCGCGCTGCGCGGCGTCTCCACGGGCGTCTACCTCAATCTCGGCACCGGCCTGGCGGCGGCCCTGGTGGTCGGCGGCCGGGTGGTGCCCGGCGCGCACGGCGCCGCGGGCGAGATCGGCTACCTCCAGGTCACGCCGGGGCAGGCGGCCTTCGCCGACGGGCGGGTGCCGCTGGAGGAACTGGTCTCCGGCGCGGGGCTGGCGGCCAGGGGCGGCGCGCTGCTCGGCCGCGCGACCACGGCGGAGGAGGTGCTCGCCGCGCGTTCCGGACCGCTGGCGGAGCTGGTGGCGCAGGCGCTGTCGGTGCTGACCATGACCGTGGCGAACCTGTGCGTCACCCTCGACCCCGAGGTGCTGGTCGTGGGCGGCGGCATGATGGGCGCGGCCGGGCTGATCGTACCCAGGCTGGCCGGGGAGGTGCGGCGCGCCGTGCCGTTCCCGCCGGAGATCCGGCCCGGCCGGTTCACGGACGACGCGCCGCTGCTCGGCGCGCTCGCCCTGGCCCACGCCGCGGCGCGGGCCTGAGGGCGGCGCTACCGGGCGGAGTTCTGGGGGGCGCCGCCGTTGTCCCTGCGGTCCAGGGCGGTCTGCAGGGCCTCGGCGGCCTCGTTCTCGTTCTCTTCGGTACGATTCCAGGCGTACATCTCGTACATGTCGCTCATCTCGTTTCGCTGGCGCGTTCCAGAAAAGGGGGCGTCGGACCCCGGTCGCGAATCCGACCGGGCCTGCTCTCGCGGGTCCGGGTCACGGACCGGGCGAAGGGAAGGGACTGACCGGCCGACGGCATCACCACTCACCGCGGCGGGTCGTCGGCCTGCCCTAACAGGCCCCGCCGCGGCAGGTAATGAGTACGAGAACCTGGCGCATTTCCACCAACGGTACCCGGCGGCTGTTTCGCTGTCTCGTTGGATGTCCTACTATCTCGCATTCTGAGACAAGAAAAGGCCGCCACCCGGAACGGTCCAGGTGACGGCCTTCCCCCGGATCGGGGGCTCAGACCTCAGGTCGCGAGGTCAGTCCTCCAGGTCGACCGAACGGCCGCTCTCGGCGCCGATCTCGGCCGCGATCTGGTCGATCACGGCGGCCGGGATGGCCGAGTCGACGGTCAGCGCGATCAGCGCCTTGCCGCCCTTGACGTCGCGGGCCACCTGCATCGAGGCGATGTTCACGCCGGCCTCGCCGAGCAGCCGGCCGACCACGCCGACGACGCCGGGACGGTCGGTGTAGGTGAAGAACGACAGGTGGGCCGTCGGCTCGATCTCCATCTCGTAGCCGTTGACCTCGACGATCTTCGTGATCTGCCGGGGGCCGGACAGCGTGCCGGAGACCGAGATCTGGCGGCCGTCGGCGAGCACGCCGCGCACGGTCACCACGTTGCGCCAGTCGGGGCTCTCGGAGCTGGTCACCAGCTCCACGCTGATGCCCCGCTCCTTGGCCAGCAGCGGCGCGTTGACGTACGTGACCTGCTCCTCGATCACGTCGGCGAACACGCCCTTGAGCGCGGCCAGCTCGATGACCCGCACGTCCTGGGAGGCGATCTCGCCGCGGACCTCGACGTCGAGCTTGGTGGCGACCTCGCCGGCCAGGGCGGTGAACACCCGGCCCAGCTTCTCGGCCAGCGGCAGGCCCGGCTTGACGTCCTCGGCCACCGCGCCGCCCTGGACGTTGACCGCGTCGGGCACGAACTCGCCCGCCAGCGCCAGCTTCACGCTCCGCGCGACCTGCGTGCCGGCCTTCTCCTGGGCCTCGTGGGTGGAGGCGCCGAGGTGCGGCGTGGCGACGACCTGGTCCAGCTCGAACAGGGGGCTGTCGGTGCACGGCTCCTTGGCGAACACGTCGAGGCCGGCGCCCGCGACGCGGCCCTCCTTGATCGCCGAGTAGAGCGCGCCCTCGTCCACGATGCCGCCGCGGGCCACGTTGATGATCCGCACGGACGGCTTGACCTCGTGCAGCTCCTTGTCGCCGATGAGCCCGAGGGTCTCCTTCGACTTCGGCAGGTGCACGGTGATGAAGTCGGCCTGCTTGAGCACCTCTTCGAGGCTGAGCAGCTTGACGCCCATCTGCGCGGCGCGGGCCGGCGGCAGGTAGGGGTCGTAGGCGATCAGCTCGACGCCGAACGGCTGGAGCCGCTGGGCCACGAGCTGGCCGATCTTGCCGAGGCCGAGGATGCCGACGACCTTCTCGTCCAGCTCGACGCCGGTGTACTTGGAGCGCTTCCACTCCCCGTTCTTCAGCGCGGCGTGGGCCTGGGCGGTGTTGCGGGCGCTGGCCAGGATGAGCGCGATGGTCTGCTCGGCGGCGCTGGTGATGTTGGAGGTCGGCGCGTTGACGACCATGACACCGGCCTTGGTGGCGGCCTCGACGTCGACGTTGTCGAGGCCGACGCCGGCGCGGGCGACCACGCGCAGCTTCGGCGCGGCGGCGATGGCCTCGGCGTCGACCTGCGTGGCGGAGCGCACGATCAGGGCGTCCACGTCGGCGAGGGCGGGCAGAAGCTGGGAACGGTCCGCTCCGTCGGTGTGGCGGACCTCGAAATCAGCGCCGAGCACGGCGAGGCCGGCCTCGGACAGCTCCTCTGCGACCAGAACGACGGGCTTGTTCACAGGCGTGGATCCTTAGGGGCATGCGGCGGGCTGGAGGGACACGTCGCTGGGCCCCTCGGATCCCTCAGAGTCTATCCGCGCTTGTGAACGCGTTCACGAGGGACCCACGATTTGAGACGGCCCGCTCGGCGTCGCGACACCCTGGACGCGGCTCGGATACCCAGGCGGCAGCAAAGTCATCCACTCTGCACACATCTTTGTCTTGATCGGGGGATTTGTTGGCCATTAGCCTGATAAGCCGTGGCCGACTACCTATGGTTCGTCATATGAGCATCGGGAATCCTGCGCTTGCCGACGTGCTCGCACAGCATGGCACGCCCCATCGCCTGCTGGCGGCCCTCGCCGACGGTGGAGTCCTGGTGGCAGTGCGACCAGATCGATCGGTCGTCCTTGGGACGACCCAGGCGGGTGACCGGGTTCTGCTCGGGTACACCAGCCCTACGACCTACGCCAGGCACCGCGGCAGCCATTCCCTCTCGGTGTGCGACGCCGACACCATCCTGGACATCCAGCGCGTCACCGGCGTGCCGGAGATCGTGATCGACGCCGCGGGCCCCGCAGCCGCGGCCGTGCCCATCGACGATCTCCAGCGCTTCCTCACCGGCACGCGTTCTGGGCCCACACCCGTGCTGTCGGGGGCGGTGCCCGCCGCCTACGCGACCGGCGCCATGGCCACCGTCTCGCGTGTGCCCTCGCTGGCGCAGGTGGCCCCGCCCACCCCGCAGGCGCCCGCGTTGCCGTGGGTCCCCGCGCCCCGGCCCCACCTGTCGGGGCCGATGCAGCAGGTGGACCCCGGCTACCGCAGGTGCACGCACCCGATCCTGCCGGCGCTGCGGCAGGCCATCGCGCAACTGCTGGCCGACTTCCCGCTCGTGCACCACGTGTGGATCTCCGAGGCCGGCACCGCGTCCGGGGCCACCGGGATCATGCTGCACGTCAAGGTGCACATGTCGGCCGCCGAGGACGTCGTCCGCGACCTGCACCGCCTGGTACGCGCCCGCCTGCCGCAGTTCGCGGCCAGCGGCGCGCCGATCCTCATGGCCAGGGTCGCCGACGCGCGCAGCGAGCGCCGGATGATCGAGATCGGCGCGCACGTGGTCTGCGCCAACGTGCGCGAGTAGCCGGCGTACGGGAGCGACCCGGTGGGGCCCGGGAAACTGGGCCCTACCGAACAAGCTCTCGCTCGGCTTGAATGGGTCTCATGATCACATCGCCGGTGAGCGCGCCCACGGTCTCCAGGGGCGTGCGCCTCGGCTACGGCGTGGGCTCCTTCTGCACGGCCACGGTCAGCGCCGTGCCCGGCCTGCTCCTGCTGTACTACATGACCAACTTCCTGGCCGTGCCCGCGTGGCTGGCCGGCGTGGTGGTCACCGCGCCCAAGGTCTGGGACCTGATCATCAACCCGCTGGTCGGGCGCTGGTCGGACCGGACCGTCTCGCGGATGGGGCCGCGCCGCCCCTGGTTGCTGGCCGGGTCGCTGACGCTGCCCGTCGCGTTCTTCCTCGTCTTCGCCGGGCCGCCGCTGACCGGGGTGCCGGCCGCCCTGTACGTCGGGCTGTGCTTCATGGCGACGGCGACCGCGTACGCGCTGTACGAGGTGCCGTACAAGGCCATGCCCGGCGAGATGACCAACGACTACCACGAGCGCACCTCGCTGCTGCAGTGGCGGATGATCTTCATCGGCGCGGCCACCGCGATCAGCGGCGTGCTGGCCCCGATGATCGCCACCGGCCAGGGCGAGGAGGGCACGCTCGGCAGCTACCGGCTGATGGGCCTGACGATCGCCCTCATCCTGCTGGCCTCGATGCTCGGCTCGTTCTTCGGCACCGCCCGCGCCCCCATGACCGGCGCGCCCGAGGCCGACCACGGCGGGTGGCGCGAGCAGCTCGCGGCGATCAGGGGCAACCGGGCGTTCCTGTGGCTGACCGTCATGGCCTGCCTGCAGATGCTCGCCGTCAGCATGATGCTGGCCGCGGCGCCGTACTTCGCGTCGTACACGCTGGGGTCGCCGAAGAGCACGCAGACGCTCTTCGCCGCGCTGGTCGGGCCGATGCTGCTGACCATGCCGCTGTGGGTGTGGCTGGCCCGGCGCTTCGACAAGCGCGGCGCGATGATCCTGGCCGCGCTGTTGTTCGGCGGCGGCACGGCGGCGGCCATGGCGACCCCGCTGTTCGGCCCCCTGTACGCCCACCTGACCATCCTGCTCGTCGGCATCGGCATCGCCGGGGTCGAGCTCATGCTCTTCTCGATGCTGGCCGACGTGGTCGCCGCGGACGCCGCCGAGTCGGGCAAGCGGCGGGCCGGCGTGCTGACCGGGCTGTGGACGGCCATCGAGAGCGGCGTCAGCTCGTTCGGGGCGCTGATCTTCGGGATCATCCTGTCGATCGGCGGGTTCGTCGAGTCCGACGCGAGCACGCCCGTCCAGCAGCCGGACAGCGCCGTGACCGCGGTCCTCATCGGGCAGACCGCGGTCCCGGCGCTCATCATCTTCCTGTCCGTGCTGGTGACACTGCGGTACCGGCTCAGGCCACCCGACGGGCCAGCACCAGGCGCGTCCGGGTGAACAGCCCGGCCACCAGGGCCGCGACGAGCGGCAGACCCAGCACGACCGCGGCCAGGAACAACCAGGGGACGTCGATCACGGCGGGACCGTCCAGGAAGTCACGCGAGCCGCCGAATCCGTTCCTGGTCAGCGGCCAGGTCACCGCGACCCCGACGACGGATCCGGCCAGGAGGCCCGCCACGGCGCCGAGTCCGGCGATGTAGGCGGCCTGGGCGGCCACCACGAGCCTGCGCACCCGGGGCGCCGCGCCGACCGCCGACAGGTTGTTCAGGTCGGGGCGCATGTCGGCCGCCGCCAGCCCGGTGGCCGCGAGCGTGCCTCCGAGCACGAGGACCAGCGCCGCACCGAGCACGATCAGGAGGGCGAAGGCGCGGTCCTCCACCTTCCCCCGCTCGGCGTAGAGGTACAGGTTGCCGTTCACCTCACCCCGCAGGTCGGCCTCCATGCGCCGTTCGTCCTGCGGCGGGGACGCGGTGTAGAGCAGCCGCTCGACCGCGCCGAGCCCGGCCTTGGCCAGCGCCTGCGGCGGGATCATGGCGCCCGCCTGACGGGCGTCGGCGCCGTTGGACACCACGGCCGGGATCCGGATGGTCCTGATCTCCGTGCGGGTGCTCCCGTCCTGGCGGTCGACGACCACCTCGATCATGCCGTCGCGCACCACGTCCGGGCTGAACGCCACGGCCTTGCCCGCCGCCAGCGCGGCGGCCGCCCGCGGGTCCCGGCGCTTCTGGAGGAAGGCGAGCAGGTCCGCGCCGCCGATCGGGGGGCGGTCGTGGAACTGTTGCGGGCACGCCGGCCCGCACGTCTGCTTCACGGTCAACCACATGGTCCTGCCCTTGGCGTCCGTCACCTCCTGTCCGGGGACGATCTCCGTGCCGGGGAAGCGGACGCGGACGGCCTCCTTGAGCCGGGCCCACGTCTGGCCGTCCATCGCCGTGGCGCCGCCGACCACCGTGGTGCCCAGCGGGAACACCGAGATGTTGATCTCCTCCTGGTGGGTGTACGCGCTGCTGCTGCCGATGCCGAGCGCGACCGCCCCCATGGTGGCCGCCATGACGGCGGCGGCGGCGGAGGCCGTACGGACGCGGTGGCGCGCGGCGTCGCGCACGGACAGGCGCAGCGGGAGCGGCAGCCGGGCGGCGATCCGCGAGCCGGCCTGGACCAGCCACGGCATCAACGCGACCATGCCGAGCACGAACGGCACGGAGGCCGCCGTCATCGACACCACGCCCCTGGTCATGGCGTAGCCGGTCGCCCCCAGCCCGACCAGCAGCAGCACGATCCCGAGCACCGGACGCCGGGCCCGCCCACGGACCTCGGCGGCCCGACCGGCCAGCACCTGCGCGGTGTGCTGCCGGCTCGCCTGCACCGCGGGCACGATCGCCGCGACCAGCCCGCTGACCAGGCCGAGCACCGCCACGCCGAGCACCGGCAGCCACGGCACCTCGGCCGGCCCCTGCGACCAGTCGAATTCCCTGGCCACGATCGACTCCACGAGCAGGCCGGGGCCGATGCCCAGAACGACCCCGAGCACGGCCGCCGCGCCGCCGAGCACCAGGCCGTCGGCCAGCACGATCATGCGCAGGTGCCGGGCCGACCCGCCCTGCGCGGAGATCATCGCCAGCTCCCTGCGCCGCCGCCGCAGCCCCACGGCGAACGCCGGCCCGGCCAGCAGCACGGTCTCCATGACCACGAGCACGATCGCGACGCCGAGCAGGACCAGATCCCGCGCGCGCCCCGGGCCGTCGAAGCGGGAGTCGTCCCCCGTGTGGGCGTCGAGCACCGCGCGGGAGGTGACACCGAGGCCCACGCGGTTGAGCTGCCGCACCGTCGACCGCGTGACCGGGCCGGCGGTGTCGGCGAGCCAGCCGCTGCTGTTGCCGTCGTTCTGGCGGTTGAGCAGGCCCTCCGGCAGGGCGGCCAGTTCCAGGCTGCCGGGCCGGTTGGGGTTCTCGGCGACGCCGACCACCTTCACGGTGCGGTCCGGCCGCCGCACGGTGAGCGTGTCGCCCACCCGGACGCCCAGGTCGGCCATCTTCGGCGAGATCGCCACCTCGCCGGGCGCGGCGGCGTAGCGGCCCTGCTGCAGGGTGCGCATCCCGGCCGTCATGGGGTCGCGCAGATCGACCTCCACGACGTCCGCCTGGTTGAAGCCGTCGGGCAGCCGGACGTTGACCGGGCTCGTCTGGTAGCGCAGCAGGCGGCCGGGGAGCAGCGTGTTGATCTCCGGGGCCGTCCACGGCCGCTGCGAGTCGCCGCTCTTCGGCTGGTACGCGGACTCACCGCTGTAGTCCTGCTGGACCGGGGTGCGGTACGGGAAGGTGATCAGGCGGGCGTCGGCCGCCCCTAAGCGCGTGAGCGCCTGCTCCTTGACGGTGACACTGGTCGTGGCGGCGCCGGTGAGCACCGCCGTGATCACCAGGACGGGCAGGCCGATCATCACCATGATCAGGGCGCTGCGGCCCTTGAAGCGCGACGCGTCCCTGCGGGAGATCCGCAGGGCGGCGAGGAAGGCGCTCATCGCGAGCTCTCCATCCGCATCGCCGACGCCTCCGCGATCAGGCCGTCCCGCAGGTAGACCACCCGGTCCGCCCAGGCCGCGTAGCGCGGCTCGTGGGTGACCAGCAGCACCGCCGCGCCCTCGTCGCAGCGGTTGCGCAGCAGGTGCAGGATCTCGTCGCCGGTGGCCGTGTCGAGCGCGCCGGTCGGCTCGTCGGCCAGCAGCAGCCGCCGCTCGCCGACCAGCGCCCTGGCGATGGCCACGCGCTGGCGCTGGCCGCCGGACAGTTCCTCGGGAAACCGGTCGGCGATCTGGTCGACGCCCACGTCGGACAGGACGGCCAGCGCCTCCCGGCGGGCCTGGCCGGCGCGGACGCCGTCCAGTTCCCTGGGCAGCATCACGTTCTCGGCGGCCGTCAGGGACGGGATCAGGTTGAGGTCCTGGAAGACGTACCCGACGCTGCCGCGTCGCAGGGCGGCCAGGTCGCGGACCTCGGCCAGGTCGCGGCCCTCGATCCGGACCGTGCCCGACGTGGGCCGGTCGAGGCCGCCGGCCAGGTTGAGCAGGGTCGACTTCCCCGAGCCCGACGGGCCCATGACCGCGACGAGCTCACCTTGTGCCACCTCCAGGCTCACGCCGCGCAGGGCGTGCACCTGGCCGTGCTCGCGGGTCACGTCCCGCAGCTCCACCACAGTCATTGGTTCTTCTCCTTGACAACGGCCTCGCAGTGGTCGAGCCAGCGCTGCTCGGCCTCGGCCTTGAAGATCATCGATTCCAGGACGAGCCGCTGGGCGAGGCCGTCACCGGCGGCCCTCTTGGCCCTGGTCAGGTCCTGGAGCGTACGCATGGTCGCCATCCGCTGGGCCAGGATGACCGCGCCCACGTCCACGTCGGTGGCGGCGACGGCCATCGCGATCTTGATGGCGAGTTCGTCCCGAGGCCGGTCGGAGTGGTCGACGGGGGTGCTGAACCATCGCTCCAGTTCCTCCCGACCGGCCTCGGTGATCGTGTAGACGGCCCTGCCCTGCTCGTCGGCTCCGCCCGGCGCCACCAGGCCGTCACGTTCCAGGCGGGCGAGCGTCGTGTAGACCTGGCCGATGTTGAGCGGCCAGGTCGCCCCCGTCGACGCCTCGAACTCCACCCGGAGCTGGTAGCCGTAGCGCGGCGCGCTGCTCAGCAGGGCGAGCAGTCCGTGTCTGATCGACATGGATACTGAGTATGCATACTGAGTATGTCCATCGCAACTGATCCGCGTATTCTGGACACGGAACGCCGTTCAGGCCGATACTCGGGACATGAGCTCCACCCAACCGCCGTTCCGCGCCTCCGACGGAGAACGCGACCGTGCGATCGACGAGCTCAAGCACCGGGCCGTGGAGGGCCGGATCTCCCACGACACCTTCGTCGGCCGGGTCGACCAGGCGCTGCGGGCGCGCAACCAGCACGAGCTCGACGAGCTGGTCGCCGACCTGCCGCGGCGGCCCACGATCAGGCAGCGGCTGACGGACGCGGTCTCGTCGGTGTCGGAGCTCACCACCCGGCTGCAGGCGGCCTGGCGGCGGCCGCGGCTGCCCCGGCTGGCACTGCCGGACGACGACCGGCTGCGTTACGTCGTGGGCCGGGGGTCGGCCTGCGACCTCGTCCTGTCGGACCTGACGGTGTCGCGCGTGCACGCCGAGCTGCGGCGGGAGGGTGACGGCGGCTGGATGCTGGTCGATCTCGGCTCGCTCAACGGCACCCGGCTCAACGGGTGGCGGCTGGTGGGGCCCGTCCGGGTCAAGTCGGGCGACGAGATCTCCTTCGGCGACTGCGGCTTCCTTGTCGCCTCAGGCCAACCCTCCACCTGACCCCTCCTCCGCCTTCTCCCCTGACCGCACCCTCGCGCCGGACGCGCCGAGTCGGCTCCAGAAATACGGATATTTGCGGATTACACGGCGACTGCGCTGATCCATGCTCACATGCGATCCCCCAGTCCCTTGGAGACCACATGCGGCGCACCTCAGCCTCCCTCCTCGCGGGCACGCTCGTCGCGGCACTCGCGTGGGCGTCCGGCCCCTCCACACCGGCGGTCGCCCTCGACCCCTCCCCCGGCGTGGCCGACCTGACCCAGGACATCAACCAGATCCTCGGCGACTCCCGGCTCACGATCGCCAGGGCGGGCGTCGTCGTGAAGAGCGCGGCGAACGGCGAGCAGCTCTACGCCACCGACGCCGGCAAGCTGCTGACCCCGGCGTCCAACACCAAGCTGTTCACCTCGGCGGCGGCGGTGGAGACGCTCGGCCTGGACTACCGCTTCCCGACCACCGTGCTGAACGCCGGCCGCAAGGTCGGCTCGGTGCTCACCGGCGACCTCGTGCTGCGCGGCACCGGCGACCCGACCATGCTCGCCGAGGACTACGACGCGCTGGCGGCCAAGGTCGCGGCGGCCGGCGTCAAGGTCGTCACGGGCAAGCTGATCGCCGACGACACCTGGTTCGACGGCCAGCGGCTCGGCACCGACTGGGCCTGGGACGACGAGACCGCCTACTACGCGGCGCCGATCTCCGCACTGACCGCCTCCCCCGACCGCGACTACGACGCCGGCTCGGTGATCGTCTCGGTCGAGGCGGACGGCGGCCAGGTCAAGGTCTCGACGACCCCGGTGACCGACTACCTGAAGATCGTCAACAAGGCCACCGTGGGCGCCGAGACCGACGTCCTCATCGAGCGGCAGCACGGCACGCGGACGGTCGTGATCACCGGCACGGTAGCCGACCCGTACCAGGAGTGGGTGGCCGTGGACGACCCCACGGCGTACGTGTCCTCGCTGTTCCGCAAGGCGCTGGCCGCGCACGGCGTCCGGGTGCTCGGGCCGACGGCGACGGGCGCGGCTCCCGCCGGGGCGGCCGAGCTGGCCAGGCACGACTCGATGCCCCTCAGCGAGCTGCTGGTGCCGTTCCTGAAGCTGAGCAACAACATGCACGCCGAGATCCTCACCAAGGCCATGGGCCGCAAGGCCGCGAACCAGGGCACGTGGTCGGCCGGGCTGAAGGTCGCCACGGACTTCGCGAAGGCCGGCGGCGCCCAGGTGATCAACATGCGGGACGGCTCGGGGCTGTCGCGCCGCGACGGCTTCTCGCCGGACTCGATCGTCCGGCTCCTGACCGCCGTACGGACCAAGCCGTGGTTCAGCACCTGGTACGAGGCCCTGCCCATCGCCGGCAACGCCGACCGTTTCACCGGCGGCACGCTGCGCAGCCGGATGCGGAACACCCCCGCGGCCAACAACGTGCACGCCAAGACGGGCTCACTGACCGGCGTGACCTCGCTGTCCGGCTACGTGACCAGCGCCGAGGGCGAGCCGCTGGTCTTCTCGATCATGCTGAACCAGTACCTGTCCGGCTCGCCGAAGGACATCGAGGACAAGATCGCCGTACGGCTCGCCCAGTTCTCGCGGGCGACGGCGACCGACGTCACCGCCCAGCTCAAGGCCGCCGACCAGAGCCCGGCGGGCGACCTGGAGTGCTCGTGGCTGAAGCCGGCCCAGTGCTAGCGAACCGGTAGACGACCCCGGTGGCCTCCGGACGTCCGGCGGGCCGCCGTGGTTCGCCCGGCTCGACAGGGCGGTCATCACGCTCCGATCACCTGGAGCTCCAGATATAGTTCGCATTTTCACTACATAGCCGACATGGGCGCGCCAGAATTCGGATTCAACGCCGTGGCGAACCCCCCGATCCCCGGGAGCGCCGGGCCGTCGCCGGCCCCCACCCCCAAGCCGGTCGTCCCACCACATGCCCGGCACGCTCCCCTCCCGGCGGGCCCGCGCCGTACGTCCCCCCGCACACCGGACCGCGGCCGGGCCCGCCCCCCTCTCCTGACAGAGGGCGGCCTGCCCCTTCGAGACGGCCTTTCCTCGCCGGACCAGACAAGGGGCATGCAAAAGGGCACGACTAAGGGGCCTGCCCTGTGGACAGGCCCCTTAGTCGCGCAGTTCAGCCGCTGAGGAATTACTTCAGCTGACGGCGCACTTCGTGTCTTTGCTCTTGATGCCGAGGATCTGGCTCAGGATGTCGCCGGTCTCGAGGACGAGCACGCCGCTGGTGCTGTTGTCGACCTCGCCACGGGCGAAGATGTTCTCGTCACCGCAGACGAAGAGAACCCGGCCCGGGTCCTCGTCGGAGTGAGGGACGAAGGCCATGTGAGGGGTCGCCGCTAGAGCGGAGCCGCCGACCATGACCATCCCGCCGACGAGCCCGGCCAGGATGAGCCCTTGTCTGAACATATCGATTCTCCTTGATACCTATCGACTACTCTCCGTAGCTATCGGGAGGAGATTTGCCCTAGGCCCTCTTTCAACAAACGCCGGTATTTCTGTCTTTACCAGCGAAAATACGCCGCATGGGGGAAGGGGTGACGCAGCTCGCTCTTCTTGACCGATCGGTGTGCGCGGCGGAGGAATATCCGGTGCCGCCATGACCGCCCGCTGAAGGCAGGCGTCAGGGAAGGGTGAGAACCACCGGGCCGTCGGCGGTGATGGCCACCGTGTGCTCGACGTGAGCACTCCTGCTGCCGTCCGCCGAGCACACCGACCACCCGTCCTCGGCCATGAGGTACTCGTCGTCGCCGCCCGCCATCAGGCTCGGCTCGATGGCGATCACCAGTCCGGGGCGCAGTCGCAGGCCGCGTCCGGGGCGGGCCTCGTTGGGCACGAACGGCGACTCGTGCATGGCCCGGCCGATGCCGTGGCCGCCGAAGTCGTTCTGCATGCCGTAGCCGGCGCCGCGGCCGACCAGCGACATCGCGTGCCCGATGTCGCCCATCCAGCCGCCCGGCACGGCGGCCGCGATGCCCGCCGCCAGCGTCTCCTCGGCCACCTGGATGAGCTTGAGGTCCTCGGCCCGCGCGTGCCCGACGGTGAAGGTGACCGCGCCGTCGGCGTGCCAGCCGTCGACGTGCGCGCCGAAGTCCACGCTCAGCACGTCGCCCGCACGCAGCCGGTACGGCGTGGGCAACCCGTGCAACATGACCCCGTTCACGGACGTGCACACCACCCCCGGGTACGGCATCGCCCCGAACGACGGGTGGTAGCCGAGGAACGACGACCGCGCCCCGGCCTCGTGCATGACCTCGCGGGCCACGTCGTCGAGCTGCAGCAGCGACACCCCGACGGCGGCCCGCTCCCTGACGGCGGCATGCACGGCGGCCACGACGCGGCCCGCCTCCCGCATGGCGTCGATCTCCCCGGC
Organism: Nonomuraea sp. NPDC005730; assembly: GCF_040630865.1. Taxonomy (NCBI): domain Bacteria; kingdom Bacillati; phylum Actinomycetota; class Actinomycetes; order Streptosporangiales; family Streptosporangiaceae; genus Nonomuraea; species Nonomuraea sp. NPDC005730. The sequence continues at coordinate 35,871 of NZ_JBEXYK010000010.1, read as the reverse complement.
GGTCTTGAGCGTGATCACAGCGGCCTCCCAGCCCTCGGCGCGATAACTATACCGGTATTATTATCACGCTTCCCGAGAGCTTGCAGCGCTCCCGCCACCCGCTTGACCAATCACCCAGAGTAATCGTTATAGTGCTCAGAGTATGCGTTTCGGACGGTTCTCCATGCTCGCTCTGGCGCTCGCGGCAGGGGCCGTCGACGCGCTGAGCTTTCTCGCGCTCGGACAGGTGTTCACCGCGAACATGACCGGCAACGTCGTCCTCCTCGGCCTGGCGCTCGGCACCGGCGACACCTCGCACGTCATCCGCTCGGGGATCGCCCTGGCCACGTTCTGCCTGGGCCTGGCCATCGGCTTCACCCTGCTGGGCCGCACCGCCCCCGCCGGACGCGCTCCCCCGCCCCCGCGGGCCGCCACACCACCCGCCCGCGCGCCGACGGAGGCGCCGGGCGGGGAACCGCCGGAGGGGCCGGATCGGGAGCCCGCGAAAGTGCGGGCCCGGGAGCCTACGGAGGTGCCGGTCGGGACGCCGGTGGGGGTGCCCGTGCGTCCGCTGGTGGTGCTGCTCGCGGAGCTGGTGCTGCTGGTGGTGGTGGCGGCCGGATGGGCGGCGCGCGCGCTGCCGCATCCGGCGCTGATCGCCGCCTCGGGAACGGCGATGGGCCTGCAGAGCGCGGTCACGCGCTGGGCGGGCGGCCCCGGCCTGTCCACGACCTACGTCACGGGCACGCTGACCAGCCTGGCGGGCCAGGCGGTCGGCCCGCGCTCGGGGATGCTGCGCCCGCTGGGCGTGGTGCTCTGCGTGGCCGCGGGCGCCGTCGTCGCGGCCTCGGCGCTGCGCGTGCACGCCGCCGTCACCCCGTTCATCGCCCCGGCCACGGTCGCGGCGGCCACCGCCGCCTGGGTCCTCACCACGCCCCACCGCGCAAAGCCGCGCCCACACGACCGCTCGGCCCTGTAGCGGGAAGGCAGGGGGCCGGCGCTGCACCCCGGCGGCGGCACACTCCGTGACAGGTCAGCCTGGACGCCCCGACGCGGCACACCTTGCGCCGAGTCAGCCCGGAAGCACCGAGGTGGCAGGTTTGCGGTAGGTCAGCAGGTAGCGCCAGAAGAGCAGCCTGCGCAGGGAGAAGCCGGGCAGCAGGGACGCCGCTTCCCGCCGTACCTCCGCCAGAGACATGTCCGCCGGCCGTACCGGCGCGGGCACGGTCCCGGCACGCGCTCCGCCCGCCCGTTCCCCCGCCGCCACCGCCACCCGTGCCGCCGCGTTCACCGGTACGGCGGCCAGGCTCCACACGAAGTCGGCGGCCGTCCGCTCCGCGTAGCACCCGAGGACGGCCAGCACCCCGCCGGGCGCCAGCGCGTCCCGGAAGGCGGCCACGGTCCCGAACGGCATGTGGTGCAGGCTGGCCAGGCAGGAGATGTAGTCGTAGCGCCCCGCGGGCAGCTCCATGCGCGTGACGTCGGCGCACAGGAACCGGACCCCGCTCACCGGCGACGACGAGGCGGCCTCGATCACCTCGGGCGCCGGGTCGACCGCGTCGACCTCGATCCCGAGGCCCGCCAGCCGCCGCGCGAACCGCCCGGTGCCACAACCCACGTCGAGCGCCGTCCTGGCTCCTCTGGGCACGAGCCGCGCCATCGCCGGGTGGTAGTGATCGTTGTGATCGAAAGGCATCCCGGCATCATGCCATCGCCTCGCCGGCGAACCCCCGAAAGCGGGCGAAAAGCATCGCCCGCCCGCTGACCGTGCAGCAGGCGGGCGACGTACGGCGGAAGGGTCAGGCCTTCAGCCAGCTCATCATCGGACGCAGCTTCGCGCCCGTCTTCTCGATCGGGTTCTCGGCCAGCTCCTCGCGGTGGCGCGTGAACTCCTTCTGGCCGCCGTCGAACTCCTCGACGAGCTGCCGGGCGAAGGTGCCGTCCTGGATCTCGCCGAGGATGCGGCGCATCTCCTGACGGGTCTCGTCGGTGATGACGCGCGGGCCGCGGGTGTAGCCGCCGTACTCGGCGGTGTCGGAGACCGACCAGTACATCTTGGAGATGCCGCCCTCGTACATGAGGTCGACGATGAGCTTCATCTCGTGGAGGCACTCGAAGTAGGCGACCTCGGGCTGGTAGCCGGCCTCGATGAGGGTCTCGAAGCCCGCCTTGATCAGCTCGGAGACGCCGCCGCACAGCACGGCCTGCTCGCCGAACAGGTCGGTCTCGGTCTCCTCGGTGAAGGTGGTGCGCAGCGCGCCGGCGCGGGTGCCGCCGATGCCCTTGGCGTACGACAGCGCCAGGTCGAGGGCCTTGCCGGAGGCGTCCTTCTCGACGGCGACGAGACACGGGACACCGCGGCCCGCCTCGAACTGGCGGCGGACCAGGTGGCCCGGACCCTTCGGGGCGACCATGCAGACGTCGACGCCCTCGGGTGCCTCGATGAGGCCGTAGCGGATGTTGAGGCCGTGGCCGAAGAAGAGCGCGTCGCCCTCGACGAGGTTGGGGGCGACGTGCTCGGCGTACAGGTGGCGCTGGATGTGGTCCGGCGCGAGGATCATGGTGAGGTTGGCCTCCTCCACCGCCTCGGCCGGGGTGACGACCCGCAGCCCGTCGTTCTCCGCCTTCTCGCGGCTCTTGGAGCCCTCGGGGAGGCCGACGCGCACGTCGACGCCGGAGTCACGCAGGGAGAGCGCGTGGGCGTGGCCCTGGCTGCCGTACCCCAGCACGGCCACGTGACGCCCCTGGATGATCGACAGGTCGGCCTGGTCGTCGTAGTAGATCTCGGTCACTTGAATAAAACCTTTCAGGCGGTACGGTCCAGTGCCCTGAGGGACCGGTCTGTGATGGAACGGGCGCCGCGGCCGATGGCCACCATGCCCGACTGGACGAGTTCTTTGATCCCGAACGGCTCAAGGACCTTGACGAACGCCTCAAGCTTGTCGGGAGTGCCGGTGACCTCGATGGTCACCGCGTCGGCCGCGACGTCCACGCAGCGGGCACGGAAGAGGTTGACGAGTTCGAGGACGTGCGACCGGTTCTCGGCGTCCGCCTTGACCTTGATCAGCATGAGTTCGCGCTGGACCGACTGTGACGGGTCCAGTTCGACGATCTTCAGGACGTTGACCAGCTTGTTGAGCTGCTTGGTGACCTGTTCAAGGGGCAGCTCCTCCACGCTCACCACGATCGTGATGCGCGAGATGTCGTCGTGCTCGGTGGGCCCGACGGCGAGCGAGTCGATGTTGAACCCCCGCCTGCTGAACAGCGCGGAGACCCGAGCGAGAACACCCGGCTTGTTCTCGACAAGCACGGACAGCGTGTGCCTGCTCATTGGTCGCTCACCGCTCCTCCTTCGCTCCGCGGGCGCTCCTTCGTCGCGACCGCTGCACTCAGTGCGTCGGGTTCGCTCCTACTCATCCTCGTTCTCCCACTTCGGCGCCATGTCACGGGCGATCTTGATGTCGTCGTTGCTGGTGCCGGCCGCGACCATGGGCCAGACCATGGCGTCCTGGTGGACGACGAAGTCGATCACGACCGGCACGTCGTTGATCTCCATGGCCTTCCTGATGGTCGCGTCGACGTCCTCGGCGCGCTCGCACCTCAGGCCCACACAACCATAGGCCTCCGCCAGCTTGACGAAGTCGGGGATGCGACGCGCGGTCTGCAGGTTGGTGTTGGAGTACCGCTCCTCGTAGAAGAGCGTCTGCCACTGGCGGACCATGCCGAGGTTGCCGTTGTTGATGACGGCGATCTTGACCGGCACGCCCTCCAGGGCGCAGGTGGCCAGCTCCTGGTTGGTCATCTGGAAGCAGCCGTCGCCGTCGATGGCCCACACCGTGGCCTCCGGCCGGCCCATCTTCGCGCCCATGGCGGCCGGGACGGCGAAGCCCATCGTGCCGAGACCGCCGGAGTTGATGAACGTCCCGGGGTTCTCGTAGTCGATGAACTGCGCGGCCCACATCTGGTGCTGGCCGACCCCGGACACGTAGTAGGCGTCCGGCCCGGCGATGGCGCTCAGCCGCTCCATCACGTACTGGGGGGCCAGCGTGCCGTCCTCGAAGGTCTCGTAGCCCAGCGGGTAGGTCTCCTTGTAGCCGTTCAGGACGGTCCACCAGTCGGTGTAGTCGCCCTTCTGGCCGGAGGCCTGGATCGCGCCGACGAGGTCGCTGATGACCTCCTTGCAGTCACCCACGATGGGCACGTCGGCGTGCCGGTTCTTGGAGATCTCGGCAGGGTCGATGTCGGCGTGCACGATCTTGGCCTGCGGCGCGAACGAGGCCAGGTTGCCGGTCACCCGGTCGTCGAAGCGCACGCCCAGCCCGATGATCAGATCGGATCTCTGCAGCGCGCCCACGGCCGAGACGCTACCGTGCATGCCCGGCATGCCCATGTGCTGGGGGTGGCTGTCCGGGAACGTGCCACGGGCCATCAGGGTGGTGACGACCGGGATGCCGGTCAGCTCGGCTAGCTGCAGCAGCTCGGCCGACGCGCCGGCCTTGTGCACGCCGCCGCCGACGTACAGGACCGGCCGCCGGGACTCGGCGATCAGCTTGGCGGCCTCGCGGATCTGCTTGGAGTGCGGCCTGGTGACCGGGCGGTAGCCCGGCAGCTGCATGACCGGCGGCCAGCTGAAGGTGGTCTGGGCCTGCAACGCGTCCTTGGAGATGTCCACCAGCACCGGCCCCGGACGGCCGGTCGAGGCGATGTGGAAGGCCTCCATGATCGTGCGCGGGATGTCCGCGGGATCGGTGATCAGGAAGTTGTGCTTCGTGATCGGCATGGTGATGCCGGAGATGTCGGCTTCCTGGAACGCGTCCGTGCCGATCATCGGCGCGGCGACCTGGCCGGTGATCGCCACGATCGGCACCGAGTCCATGAAGGCGTCGGCGATCGGCGTCACCAGGTTGGTGGCCCCGGGGCCGCTGGTCGCCATGCACACGCCCACCTTGCCGGTGGCCTGCGCGTAACCCTCGGCCGCGTGGCCGGCGCCCTGCTCGTGCCGTACAAGCACGTGCCGGACCTTGGTCGAGTCGTAGAGGGGATCGTAGGCGGGCAGAATCGCGCCGCCCGGGATCCCGAACACGGTGTCGACTCCCACGTGCTCCAGCGCCCTCACCAGGGCCTGTGCACCTGTCATCCGTTCGGTCATCGGCTCGTTCCTTGCGTGGCTACTCACTTAAGGACATAAAAAATGCCCCTTCCCACCGACGGGGGTGGGACTGGGGCGGCGCGCAGGTCGGAGTGCTTCGCTATCGGCCTGCGCGCCGGCGAAGTACTACGAGAATCTCACTGCGAAGCATGGCTTACACCATAGCCGCTCAGAACGCCCCGATGTCAACTTGGCGGGACGCGAGTCTCAAACCGTGAGACTCGTACGCATGAGACTGTCCACGCCGCGGGCCGCCATGGGACGCGCCACCAGGAAACCCTGCCCCCTGGTGCAGCCCATCTCGCGCAGCAGTTCCAGCTGCTCGGGCCGTTCGATGCCCTCGGCCACCACGGTGAGGCCGAGGTCGTGGCCGAGCCGCACGATCGTACGGGTGAGCAGGGTCAGCGTGTCGTCCCTGCCCAGGCCGGACACGAACGACGGGTCGATCTTGATCATGTCGACCGGGAGCTGCCTGAGGAAGGCCAGCGAGGCGTAGCCGGTGCCGAAGTCGTCGATCGCCAGCCGCACGCCCAGCGCGCGCAGCTCCGACAGCCGCCTGATGGTCTCCTCGGCGTCCTCGACGAGCATCTCCTCGATCACCTCCAGGGTGAGCGCGGAGGCGGGCAGGCCGCTCTCGGCCAGCGCCTGCTCGACGGTCTCGACGAAGCGGGGAGCGGTGATCTGCCGGGCCGACAGGTTGAGCGACAGGCCGATGTCCCAGGACGAGGCCCGCCAGGACGCCACCTCGCGGCACGCCTCGCGCAGGATCCACTCGCTCAGCGGCACGATCAGCCCGGTGTCCTCGGCCGGGCCGAGGAACTGCTCGGGCGGCACGAACACCGAGCCGCGCCACCACCGCACCAGCGCCTCGACCGCGGTCACCCGGGACGTGGCCAGGTCGACCACGGGCTGGTACTCGATGGCGAACTGCTGCTCGATGAGCGCCCGCTGCAAATCGGCGGCCAGCTCCAGGCGGCGCACCACGTCGGCGTGCATCTGCGCGGCGAACACCTCGACCCGCCGCCCGCCCAGCTCCTTGGAACGCGCCATCGCCACATCGGCGTTGCGCATGAGGTCGCCGGCGGGCAGGCCGTCCTCGGTGAAGGCCACGCCCACGCTCGCGGTCAGCGCCACGTCGCGGTCGGCCACCCGGAACGGCTCCTGGGAGACCGCGCGTACCAGGCGCTCGGCCATGTCCACGGCCATCTGCGCGTCGCCGCCGGTCTCCACGAGCACGGCGAACTCGTCGCCGCCCCACCGGGCCAGCGTGTCGTCGGCGCGTACGGCCCCGCGCAGCCGGCGGGCGGCCTGGCCGAGCAGGTAGTCGCCGCTGGCGTGCCCCACCGAATCGTTGACGGAGGTGAACCCGTCGAGGTCGAGGAAGATCACCGCGACGTTGCCGGACGTGCGGCCGGACAGCACCTCGCGGGTGCGCTCCTCGAAGTAGGCGCGGTTGGGCAGCCCGGTGACGCCGTCGTGGAAGGTCAGGTGGGCGACCTGGTTGCGCAGGGCCTCCTCGTCGCTGACGTCGCGGGTGGTGACGAGCATGAGGTCGTCGCCGCCGATGTGGCGGGTGGCGACGGACTCGGTGGGCCGCCAGGTGCCGTCGGCGGCGCGCACCCGGCAGGCGATCATGCAGGCGCCCGGCGCGGCGCCCTCCTCGTCGGTGGTCATGGCGCGCATCGCGGCCTGGATGCCCGGGACGTCCTCGGGGTGGATGTAGTCGAAGATCGAGCCGCCGACCAGCTCCTCGGGCGGGTAGCCGTACGTGACCTCGACGCCGGCGCCGATCTCGTGGACGACGCCCTCGTAGTCGCACAGCAGCACCACGTCGCCGGTGCTCTCGGCCAGCTCCCTGAGCTGCCGCTCGCCCAGCGAGACCAGGCCGCGCAGCCGGATGGACGCCGCCGAGAGCACGAACAGGCGGACGAGCAGGAGCAGCACCACGGAGACCGCGACCACCACCACGCCGGTGACCGGCTGCGCGGCCCGGGATCCGGCCAGGTGGGCGAGCAGCGTGCAGGCGGCCACGGCGACGAGCGCGAGCGGCATCATCGCGACCACGTTGCGCACGACGGGACCGGCGACCGGCCGCGCCCGCGGCCCCCAGGGCACCGCGGCCAGCAGCAGCAGCGCGACGGGGACGAGCATGACGGTCCACATGGGCGGCGGGTCGCCGGCCAGGCGGGCCATGGCGGCCGACAGGCCGCCGACGGTCATGGTGGCCAGCACGCCCACCCCGGCCAGGCCGAGCAGCCAGGAGCCCGCCCGGCTGGTGAGCACCGAGGGGATCACCCCGCAGGTGACGAGCAGCGCGATCATCGGCGGCACCATGGCGAACGTGAACGTGGGCGCGTCGCCCGCGTCCTCGTAGTAGTGGCGCAGCGCCACCACCCAGCCGACGAGGAAGAGCGAGGCCGCGCACAGGTACGCGTCCGTGAGATGCCGTAACACGACCTTGGCCGGGAACCTGCGGTCGGCGGCGATCAGCGCGCCGCCCGCGATGATCACGGTGCCGAGCAGGACGAACAGGTCGGCGAAGCTGACGACGAAGCTGGTGGCCACCGAGCGCAGCGCCACGCCGGCGAGCCACACGACGGCGCCGCCGCCCATCCAGCGCGCGGCCATCGCCATCGAGCGGTGCTCGGCCGACCTGACCGAGGCCACCAGCAGCGAGGCGGCGGCGACCAGGGCCGCCACGCCGCCCGCCACGGCACCGGTCAGCACGGCCGGCCCGCCCGCGAGGAGCGCGGCGGTGAACGCCACCACTCCGGCCGCCCCTGCGGCGGCCAGCGGCGCCCGTGGATCACGCCAGCGGATCACAGTCGTTGCCCATCCTGTCTTGAACCCTGCACCAGTGACCGCCGAAGCCCGGCGTTCACATCGCCAGTGTGTGCGGTCGCGGATGCGCGGGTGGTGACAACGCCGATGTCGTCACCGATCTGATAACCACACAGACCAATTTCCGCCAAGAGTTCCTTGACAGCGAGTCAGGAACTCCCTGCAGACGCCACCGTACGCACGAAAGGTCACGGACCAGCCACGTTCCGGGATCCTCTCAATACGAGTCGGTAATGACGTTGATCAACTCTTCACCTGCGAGGTAGCGCCCGAGCTGCTCGCGGATCAGCCGGAGCGTGCGCCGTACGGAGGCGGGGGTGCTGCCCGCGATGTGCGGCGTGATCAGCACGCCCGGAGCGCTCCAAAGGGGGTGGCCCTCCGGCAGCGGCTCGGGCGCGGTGACGTCGAGCGCGGCGCGTAGCCTACCGGTTTTGAGCTCGGCGATCAGGGCTTCGGTGTCGACCACGCCGCCCCTGGCCGCGTTGACCAGGACGGCGCCGTCCTTCATGCGGGCCAGGAAGGCGGCGTCGACCATGCCCGCGGTGTCGGGCGTGGCGGGCACGAGCAGGACCACGACGTCGGCCGACGGCAGCAGCGCGGGCAGCTCCTCCATGGCGTGCACGCCCTCACGCGCGCTCCTGGCCACCCGGACGACCTCGACCTCGAAGCCGCCCAGCCGCCGCTCGACCGCCGCGCCGATGGACCCGTGGCCGACGATGAGCACGGTGGAGTCGGCCAGCACGCCGGTGTGGTGGTAGGTCCACTCGCCGCGGCGCTGGGCGTCGGTGAATCCGGGGAACTCCCTGAGCACCGCGATCATCGCGCCGACCGCCCACTCGGCGGTGCCGGCGTCGTGCACGCCGCGGGCGTTGCACAGCACCGCCCCCTCGGGCAGGTGCGGCCGGTACGGCTCCACCCCCGCGGTGACGGTCTGCACCAGCCGCAACGAGCGCATCCGCGCCAGCGTCCCCGGCACGTCGGGCACCACGACCAGCGGCGGGATCCAGACTTCGACGTCCTCGATGCCGTCCGGCATGGCCGAACCATCGTAAACAGTGCATTCGACGCCTGGCATGTCAGACAGGACATCCGCCGCCGCTTCGGACGGAACCCAGATCTTCATGCCGAGAACCTTACGACCCGCGGGGAAGTATGGAACACATGAGGAAGCTCTGGACGATCGTGCTCCTGGCCGCGCTCGCCGCCTGCTCGGCCGGCGGCGAGGCGCCGACGGCCGCGGACCCGGCGGCCTCCGCCCCGACGGCCCCGGACCCGGCAGCCGCGGCCCCGACGGCCTCGGTCCCGGCGGCCAGGGCGCCCCGCGCCCCCAAGGACGTGGCGACCGGCCTGGCGGTGCCGTGGGCGATCGCGTTCCTGCCCGGCGGGGACGCCCTGGTCACCGAGCGGGACACGGCCAGGCTGCTGCGCGTCACCCCCGCGGGCGGGGTCACCGAGGTCGCCCGGATCGGCGCCGCGCGGCCCGGCGGCGAGGGCGGCCTGCTGGGCGTGGCGGTCAAGGACCGGCAGGTCTTCCTGTACTACACCGCCGAGCAGGACAACCGGATCGTCCGCTACCGGCTCGGCGACGACGGCCTCGGCGACGAGCGGCTCCTCGTGCAGGGCATCCCCAAGGGCGGCATCCACAACGGCGGCCGGCTCGCCTTCGGCCCCGACGGCCACCTGTACGCCACCACCGGCGAGACCGGCGACCGCGGCCTGGCCCAGCGGCGCGACTCGCTCGGCGGCAAGATCCTGCGCATGACCGTGGACGGCGCCCCCGCCCCCGGCAACCCGTTCGGCACGCTCGTCTACAGCTACGGCCACCGCAACGTCCAGGGCCTGGCCTGGGACGCCGCGGGCCGCCTGTACGCCTCCGAGTTCGGCGCCGACACCTACGACGAGATCAACCTGGTCCGGCCGGGCGCCAACTACGGCTGGCCGGAGGTCGAGGGCAAGGGCAAGGACGCCCGGTTCGTCAACCCCATCCTCACCTGGTCCACCGGCGAGGCGTCGCCGTCCGGCATGGCGTACGCGGACGGCGCGCTGTGGGTGGGCACGCTGCGCGGCCAGCGGCTGTGGCAGGTGCCGCTGGCCCGGGACGGCTCGCCGGGCACGCCCGTGGCCCGTTTCACCGGCCGCTACGGCAGGCTGCGCGCGGTCACCGCGGCGCCCGGCGGCGGCCTGTGGGTGAGCACCAGCAACAAGGACGGCCGCGGCTCACCGCGTCCTGGTGACGACCGGATCCTGTCGGTCGCCACGTCCTAGCCGGCCGCGCCGCAGGTGAGCGCGGTCTGCGGCCGGTACTTGGTGACCAGCTTCTTGTCCTTCTTCACGATCTCGCCATCCTTGTGGAACACGCGGGTGACGTCGATCGTGAAGCCCTGCTGGCCGGTGGCGGGCACGCAGCCCGGCTCGTCGCTGGTCGCCCGGCCGAACGGCTTGAAGTCGCGCCGCTCGGACTCGACCGCCTCGACCTTGTCGTACCGCTTGGTGCTCCACAGGGTGACGCTGACCGTCGTGGCGGTGGTGGTGGCCTTGATCAGCACGCCGTACTCGGAGTCGTTGCGCCACTTGAGGTCGCGGTCGGGGTAGAGCAGCGCCACGTCGCGCCCGGCCGGGTAGGAGGGCGCGTAGTAGTCCATGGGCTCGTGCTCGACCAGGTCGAAGCCGCCGAGGAAGGCCGCGTTGTACAGCGTGGTGGCGAACTGGGAGACGCCGCCGCCGACGATGTCGACCATCCGGCCGCCGACGATCTGGCCGGCCCGGACGTAGCCGTCCTCGACCGTGCGCTCGCCGGTCACCTCGTTGAGCGAGAGCGTCTCGCCCGGTTTGACCAGCCTGCCGTCGAGCTCCTGGGCCATACGCCGGATGTTGGTGACGCGCGGCGGGCAGCAGTCGAAGGTCGTGCTGAACGTGCCGACGTTCTCCTTGATGCCGAGGCCGCGGATCTGGCTCGTGGTGACCTCCGGGGTGACCACGCCCAGCTTGACCTCCACGGTCCGCGGGCCCGCGGCGGCGAGCAGCTTCTCCACGTCGCGGGCCAGCAGCTTGGCGTTCACGCCCCTGCCCTTGCGCGCGGGCACCAGCACCGGCTTGTCGCCGACGATCTGGTACGTCGCGTCGCGCGGCTGCTGGGTGGCGTCCACGAGGCTGTTCTCCACCGGCGCGAGCGCGGCCTCCGCGTCGAACTCGGGGACGAGCGCGCCGTCACCGCCCGGCACGTAGGTCAGGTGGGCGGCGATCATGGCCGGGGTGAGCTGGGCCTGCTTGCCGGCGAGGGTCAGCGTGACGGGCGCGGAGACGGCCTTCCTGGCCGCGGCCAGGGCCGACTCGACATTCTCGGTCGAGGTGGCGGGCTTGGCCGGGCGCATGGACAACACCACCGCGCCGCCGCCGCGCAGGAACGCCTCGCCGATCCGGCGCACGGCGTCGTCCCGGTCGAGGAGCACGCCGTCCTCGGGCATGCGGGCCTTGGGCTCCAGCCCCGAGAAGGTCACCCGGCCCTCGCGGGCCTGCTTGTCCACGCCTTCGGCCAGGCCCTCGACGGTCCTGGTGAGCTGGGAGGAGTCGATGGTGATCTTGGGCGGGACGTCGGTCGTGCCGGTCAGGCCGCGCCAGACCTCGACGGGGCCGGGGAAGCCGCTGGGGGCCTGCCCGATGGTGCCGACCACGTCGAGTTCGAGTCCGGCCTCGTCGGGCTGAACGGTGTCCTTCTTGCCGTTGATGTTCACCGTGACCGGCCGGCTGAGCCTGGGGCCCAGCTCGGTGCGCAGCTTGTCGGCGGCCTGGGTGACGGTCAGGCCGCCGATCTCCACGCCGCCCACCCGGGTGCCGCGCAGCACGGCCCCCGACATCATCACGGCCGGCACCACGTACGCCAGCGTGGCCAGGACGAGCACCAGCACCAGCACCCCGGGCAGCAGGCGGCGCCGGCGGACGGGCTCCGGCTCGAAGGCGGGCGGCCGGGCGCCGCCGCCCCCGAACACGGGGGCGGGCGCGGCGGGGTCCTTGTCCTTCATCGGCCACGGCTGCGCGGGCGGCGCCTTCGGTGGCAGCGCGCCCCCGGTCTGACCGCCGGGCGCGCTCGGTCCTGGGGCCGGCCGGGGCTCCTGCTGGTCCTGCGGGCCGAAGATGTCACGGGACACACCCGGAGGTAATCCTTCGATCCGCGGCTTCTTGGAGACACCCGACGTGGGCATCGGCACCGAGGCGAACGGGTCGGTCGGTGATTCGATCGGTCCGGCGTTTCGCACGCCTCAATCTCCTCCCGGTCCGCAGCCAAGTCTCAGGCAACAGTAAGGCACGAGTGTCCGACTATGTCACCAGAAACGAATACGGAAGTGTGTCAACCTAGCCACCGGTAGCGATGTTCCGGCCGTCCCGCGGTGCCGTACCTGGGGTGGAGCTCGGCCCGGCCCGACGCGCACAGGTGCTCCAGATACCGCCGCGCGCTCACCCTCGACAGGCCCGTGAGCTCGGCCGTCTCGGCCGCCGACAGGTCGCGCCCGGCCTCGCGCAGCGCCTGCGCCACCAGCGCGCAGGTGGCCGGCGACAGGCCCTTGGGCACCGGGACGGGCTGCTTGGGCGCGCCGAACAGCCGGTCCACGTCGTCCTGGCGGGCCTGGGGGCCGATGGCGGTGAGCCGCCTGCGGGTGTCGGCGTACTGGCGGAGGCGTTCGGTGAGCGCGGCGGCGGTGAACGGCTTGATCAGGTAGTTGACCGCGCCGCCACGCATGGCCTCCCTGACCGTGGCGACGTCGCGGGCCGCGCTGATCATGAGGACGTCCACGTCGTCGATGGCCTTGAGCACCTCCAGGCCGGACATGTCGGGCAGATAGATGTCGAGCAGGACCAGGTCGGGCCGGAGCTCGGCCACGGCGGCGAGCGCGTCGGCCCCGGTGTGCGCCACGGCGACGACCTCGAAGCCGGGCACGCGCGCGACGTACCCGCCGTGGATGCGGGCGACCATGAAGTCGTCGTCCACCACCAGGACCCGTACGTCGTTCACGCGCGGGCCTCGGTGGGCAGCAGGGCGGTGAAGACGGCGCCGCCGGCGTTGCGCACCCGGACCCAGCCGCCCCTGCGCAGGCACGCCTGCCGGGTCAGGGCCAGGCCCAGTCCGCGCGGCCCCGACAGGGCGGCCTTCGTCGTGAACCCCTCCCTGAAGACCTCCTCCACCAGCTCGGGGGTGATGCCGGGCCCTGAGTCGCCGACGCGGACGTGCAGGCCCTCGGCGTCGGCCACGACCGAGACCTCGATCGTGCCGCCCGCGCCGTCGAGCGCGTCGATCGCGTTGGCGACCAGGTTCCCGACCACCAGGACGGCGTCCTGCGGATCGCCGAGCGCGCCCTCCGGCACGGCGGAGTCCTCGGCCAGCACCAGCCGCGCCCCGCGCTCGGCCGCCTCGGCCGACTTGGCCAGCAGCAGCGCGGCCAGCGTGGGGTCCTGGACGCGTTCGCGCAGGCCGGTGGCGTACGCGCCGGCCGTGGTGCGGGTGATGAAGCCGATCGCGGCCTCGTGCTCGCCGAGCTCCAGCAGGCCGACGACGGTGTGCATGCGGTTGGCGAACTCGTGGGCCTGGGCGCGCAGGGCCTCGGTCGCGCTGCTGGTGTCGTCCAGCTCGCGGGCCAGGCGGACCAGCTCGGTGCGGTCGCGCAGGGTGACGACCCAGCCGCGGTGCCGGCCGCGTACCGCGACCGGGGTCCTGTTGAGCACCAGCACCCGCTCGCCGTGCAGCACCACGCGGTCCTCGCCCGGGTCGGCGCCGGTCAGCACGTCGCGCATGCGCTCGGAGACCGGCATGCTCGTCACGTCGGTCCCGAGGTCGCCGAGCAGGTCGCGGGCCGCGTCGTTGACCAGCGTGACCCGGCCGGCCAGGTCGAGGGCGAGCACGCCCTCCTTCACGCCGTGCAGCACGCCCTCGCGCTGCTCCAGCAGCGCGGCGATCTCGCGCGGCTCCAGCCCGAACGTCTGCCTGCGCACCCGGGCGGTGATCAGCGCGGCCAGCGCCAGGCCGGCCAGCAGCACGGCGAGCGCGGTCCAGATCAGCGGCGGCAGCGCGCCGCCGAGCTGGCCGGTGACCGTGGTCTGGAGCACGCCCACCGACACCAGGCCGATGACGTTGCCGTATTCGTCGCGGATGGGGGTCTTGCCCCTGACCGTGGTGCCGATCGTGCCCGTCTCGGTGCCGACCCAGCTCCGGCCCGTCCGCAGGACCGCGGTGCCGTCGGTGGACAGCCGCTTGCCGATCAGGGCGGCGTTGGGATGGGCGTAGCGCTTCTGCTCGGCGTTGGCGATGGCCACGTAGTCGGCTCCGGTCTCGTGCTGGACGCTGAGCGCCAGCGGCTGCAGCACCGACTCCGGGTTCTCCAGCCTGAAGGCGTCGCGCACCTGTGGAAGGGCGGCCACCGACTGGGCGATGGCCAGGGCGCGCTGCTGGTGCAGCGCGTCGAGCTGCTCCCTTGTGTGCCCCGCCCACACGCCTGCCGTGCCGCCGACGGCGAGCAGCACGATCACCATCTGGAGCACGAACAACTGGGTGCCGAGGGGGGCGTCGGTAACCCTGCGCACGCCCACATGGAAACAAAGCCAGGTCACGGCCAGGTCGCGACCAATACGACCACTATGACGGCAACCGCCCAAAGCCTCGACCGGGCAGGGAACGGGCATCACCATCGCAGCCCTACGACTGTGCGAATCCCCCCTTGGAGTGATCATGCGCTTGCGCGTATTCGCCGCCGCCCTGGCGGCACTCTCCGTCGCCGCCCTGTCCGGCTGCGGCGAGACCGGCGCCTCCGGCGGCGACGGATCCCTGCGGATCATGGCCCCCGCGGCGGCCGGCGGCGGCTGGGACCAGACCGCCCGCACGGCCGAGCAGGCACTCAAGACGGCCGACCCCAAGCGCAAGGTCGAGGTCTACAACGTGCCGGGCGCGGGCGGCACGATCGGCCTGGCCCAGCTCGCCGGCGAGAAGGGCAACGGCAACCTGCTGATGACCATGGGCCTGGTCATGGTGGGCGCGATCGAGCAGAACAAGTCGAAGGTCACCCTGGCCGAGACCACCCCCATCGCCAAGCTGACCGAGGAGTACGAGATCGTCGTGGTCCCGGCCGACTCCCCGTTCAAGACGCTGGCCGACATGGTCGCCGCGTGGAAGGCCGACCCGGCGAAGGTCTCCGTCGCGGGCGGCTCGGCGGGCGGCACCGACCACATCGTGGCCGGCCTGATGGCCAAGGCCGCGGGCGTGGACCCCAAGCAGGTCAACTACATCGCCCACTCCGGCGGCGGCGAGGCGCTCAACGCGCTGCTGGGCAGCAAGGTCAGCGCGGGCATCTCGGGCATCGGCGAGTTCGCCGAGCACGTCAAGTCCGGCAAGCTGCGGGCGCTGGCCGTCAGCAGCGGCTCGCGCGTGGCCGGCCTGGACGCGCCGACGCTGAAGGAGGGCGGCCTGGACGTCGAGCTGGCCAACTGGCGCGGCTTCGTCGCCCCCGGCGGCCTGGACGACGCCGCCAAGAAGTCCCTCACCGATCTGGTCACCAAGATGCACGACTCCCAGCCGTGGAAGGACGCCGTCGCCAAGAACGGCTGGATCGACTCCTTCCAGACCGGGCAGCAGTTCGCCGACTACCTGAAGTCCGAGGAGACCAAGGTCAAGGGCATCATCGCCGAAATGGGGCTCGTGTCCTGATGGCGCGTCGGTGGCGGCCCGAACTCGGGCTGGCGGTCGTGGTGCTCGGGCTGGGCGTGTTGGTGATGGTCGGCACGCTCGACGTCTCGGCCGCGGCCTCCCAGCTCGGCCTCGGGCCGCGCTTCTTCCCCATGCTGGTCGGCGGGGCCATGGTAGTGATCGGCCTGTTCTACGTGATCGACGTGCTGCGCGGCGGCGCCGGCGACCCCGAGGAGAGCGAGGACGTGGACGCGGACGCGCCCACCGACTGGCGCAGCGTCGGCCTGGTCAGCGGCGTCTTCCTGGCCTTCGCCGCGCTCCTCGACGTGCTCGGCTGGGTCATCGGCGCGAGCCTGCTGTTCTTCGGCCTGTCGGTCGTGCTCGGGGCCGAGCACAAGGTGCGGGCCGCCGTGGTGGCCGTGGTCCTCGGCGTGACGACGTACCTGCTGTTCGTCAAGGGCCTCGGCGTCTCGCTGCCGGCCGGCCCGCTCGGCGGGGTGATCTGAGATGGGCTCGTTCCAGCTCCTCATGGACGGCTTCGCCGCCGCGCTCACCCCCGTCAACCTCCTGTACGCCCTGGTCGGCGTCACCCTCGGCACCCTGGTCGGCGTGCTGCCCGGCATCGGGCCCGCGATGACCGTGGCGCTGCTGCTGCCGATCACCTTCACCGTGCCGCCGGCCAGCGCGTTCATCATGTTCGCCGGCATCTACTACGGCGGCATGTACGGCGGCTCGACCACCTCCATCCTGCTCAACACGCCCGGCGAGTCGTCTTCCATGATCACCGCCCTGGAGGGCAACAAGATGGCCAGGCGCGGGCGGGCGGCGCAGGCCCTGGCCACGGCGGCCGTCGGGTCGTTCGTGGCCGGCACGATCGCCACCGCGCTGCTGGTGGTGGCCGCGCCCGCCGTGGTGAGCTTCGCGATCTCGTTCGGCCCCGAGGACTACTTCGCGCTGGCGATCCTGGCCTTCACCGCCGTGTCGTCGGTGTTGTCGCGTTCGGTCGTGCGCGGGCTGGCCTCCCTGGGGCTGGGGCTGGTGATCGGGCTGATCGGCATCGACCAGCAGACCGGTCAGGCGCGGCTCACGCTGGGCGTCCCGCAGCTGCTCGACGGCATCGACGTGGTGATCGTCGCGGTCGGCCTGTTCGCGGTCGGCGAGGCCCTGTACGTGGCCTCCCGGCTGCGGCACGCCGCGCCCGAGGTGGTGCCCGTGGGCCGGGCGTGGATGGGCCGCGCCGACTGGCGGCGCTCCTGGTTGCCCTGGCTGCGCGGGACCGCGCTCGGGTTCCCGTTCGGCGCGCTGCCCGGCGGGGGCGCGGAGATCCCCACGTTCCTGTCGTACGCGGCCGAGAAACGCCTGGCCAAGGGCGTGGCCAAGGAGGAGTACGGCAAGGGCGCCATCGAGGGCGTCGCGGGCCCGGAGGCGGCCAACAACGCCTCGGCCGCCGGGACCCTGGTCCCGCTGCTCACGCTGGGCCTGCCCACGTCGGCCACGGCCGCCATCCTGCTGGCCGCCTTCCAGCAGTACGGCCTGCAACCCGGCCCGCAGCTCTTCGACCACAACCCGGCCCTGGTGTGGGCGATGATCGCCTCGCTGTTCGTCGGCAACACGATGCTGCTGGTGCTGAACCTGCCGCTGGCTCCCCTGTGGGCCCGCGTCCTGCGCATCCCCCGGCCGTACCTGTACGCCGGGATCGTGCTGTTCGCCGCGCTCGGCGTCTACGCCGTGAACGGCACCGTCGTGGACCTGTTCGTCCTTTACGTCCTCGGCCTGCTCGGGTTCTCCATGCGCCGCTTCGGCCTGCCCGTCGCGCCCGCGGTGATCGGCATGATTCTCGGGCCGATGGCCGAGATCCAGCTCCGCCGCGCGCTCGCCATCGGCGCGGGCGACGTCAGCGTGCTGGTACGCAGCCCGATCGCCGCCGTGCTCCTCGCCCTCGCCCTGCTCGCGCTGCTCACGCCGTTGTTGCGGCGGCTGATGGGACGGCTGATGGCACGCCGCGGCGTCGATGCGGTCACACCCGTGTCACGCGAGGACTGACCGGCCCGCCCACCGGGAACGTCGCCCGGTGGTTCTTGGGACCCGCCTTCCGGCGGCGGAACGCGCGGAAGGCACGGCGCCCGCGAGCGCGACCCCTCGGTGGCCCCGTCGATATGTCCGGATCGGCGGGACCACCAGGGGCCCCGCCGACGGCTCCGGGGCGGCCGGACCCACCAAAGGCCCCGCCGATGTGCACGCATCCGCGGGACCGTCACAGGCCCCGCGGATGGGCCGTGCCTACTCCGAGACGCCCAGCTTCTCCAGGATGAGCTGCCGGGCGCGGGCCGCGTCGGCCTTGCCGCGGCTGGCCTTCATCACGCCACCCACCAGCGCACCGGCGGCGGCGATCTTCCCAGACCGCACCTTCTCGACCGCGTCCGCGTTGCCGGCCAGCACCTGGTCGATGATCGCCGACAGCTCGCCCTCGTCGTTGACGATCTGCAGGCCGCGCGCCTCGACCACCTCGTCGGGCGTGCCCTCACCGGCCAGCACGCCTTCGAGCACCTCCCGGGCGAGCTTGTCGTTGAGCGCGCCCGAGGCCACCAGCTCGGTGACCCTGGCGATCTGGGCCGGCGTGATGGGCAGCTCGGCCAGCGCGACGCCGCTCTCGTTGGCGCGCCGCGCCAGCTCGCCCATCCACCACTTGCGCGCGTCGGCCGCCGGGGCGCCGGCCGCGACCGTGGCCTCGACCAGGTCGATCGCGTCGGCGTTGTGCATGGCCTGCATGTCGAGGTCGGACAGACCCCACTCGGCCTGCAGCCGCTTGCGCTTGACCGACGGCAGCTCGGGCAGCGCCGCCTTCAGCTCGGCCACCCACGCCGGGTCGGGCTCGATCGGCACCAGGTCGGGCTCCGGGAAGTACCGGTAGTCCTGGGCCTCCTCCTTGGACCGGCCGGAGGTGGTGGTGCCGGTGTCCTCGTGGAAGTGCCGCGTCTCCTGGATGATCTTGCCGCCCTCGGCGAGAACACCAGCCTGGCGCTCGATCTCGCTGCGCACCGCCCGCTCGACGCTGCGCAGCGAGTTGACGTTCTTGGTCTCGGTGCGGGTGCCCCACTCCGAGGCCCCGCGCGGCATGAGCGAGACGTTGACGTCACAGCGCAGCGAGCCCTCCTCCATGCGCACGTCGGACACGCCGAGCGAGCGCATGATCTCGCGCAGCTCGGTGACGTACGCCTTGGCCACCTCCGGCGCGAGCCGGTCGGTGCCCGGGATGGGCTTGGTGACGATCTCCACCAGCGGGATGCCCGCGCGGTTGTAGTCGACGATCGAGTAGTCGGCCCCGTGGATGCGGCCGGTCGCGCCGCCCACGTGGGTGGACTTGCCGGTGTCCTCCTCCAGGTGCACGCGCTCGATCTCGATGCGCACGGTCTCGCCGTTGATCTCGACGTCGACGTAGCCGTCGAAGCAGAGCGGCTCGTCGTACTGGGAGATCTGGTAGTTCTTCGGCATGTCCGGATAGAAGTAGTTCTTCCGGGCGAAGCGGCACCATTCGGCGATCGAGCAGTTCAGCGCCAGGCCGATGCGGATCGTCGACTCGATGGCCATGGCGTTGGCCACGGGCAGCGAGCCGGGCAGCGCCAGGCAGGTCGGGCAGACCTGGGTGTTGGCCGGGGCGCCGAAGGCGGTCTTGCAGCCGCAGAACATCTTCGACTTCGTGCCGAGCTCGACGTGCGTCTCCAGCCCGAGCACCGGCTCGAACCTGTCGAGCGCTTCGTCATAGACCATGGTCATAGCGACGGGGCCTCCTTCAGCAGCGGGCCGCCCCAGCGGCTCTCCAGGGCCTTCTCGACGGCGGCGCCGACGCGGTAACAACGGTCGTCGGCCAGAACCGGGGCCATGATCTGCAGGCCGACCGGCAGGTTGTCCTCGTCGGCCAGGCCGCACGGCACCGAGATGGCCGCGTTGCCCGCGAGGTTGGACGGGATGGTGCACAGGTCGGCGAGGTACATCGCCATCGGGTCGTCGGTGCGCTCGCCCAGCCGGAACGCCGTGGTCGGCGTGGTCGGCGAGACCAGCACGTCGACCTGCTCGTAGGCCGCCTGGAACTCCCGCGAGATGACCGTGCGCACCTTCTGCGCCTGGCCGTAGTAGGCGTCGTAGTAGCCGCTGGACAGCGCGTACGTGCCCAGCATGATGCGCCGCTTGACCTCGGGGCCGAACCCGGCCGCCCTGGTCAGCGCCATGACCTCCTCGGCGCTGCGGGTGCCGTCGTCGCCGACGCGCAGGCCGTAACGCATGGCGTCGAAGCGGGCCAGGTTGGACGAGCACTCCGACGGCGCGATCAGGTAGTACGCCGGCAGCGCGGTCGTGAACGACGGGCAGGACACCTCGACGACCGTGGCGCCCAGCGACTCCAGCAGCTTGACGACCTCGTGGTAGCGGGCCAGCACGCCCGGCTGGTAGCCCTCGCCGGCGAACTCCTTGACCACGCCGATGCGCATGCCGGACACGTCGGGGTTCCTGGCCGCCTCGACGACGCTCGGGACCGGCGCGTCGACCGACGTGGAGTCCATCGGGTCGTGCCCGGAGAACGCCTCCTGCAGCAGCGCCGCGTCGAGCACGTTCCGCGCGAACGGCCCCGGCGTGTCGAGCGAGCTCGCGAACGCGATCAGCCCGTACCGGGACGAACCGCCATAGGTGGGCTTCATGCCCACGATGCCCGTGACGGCGGCGGGCTGCCGGATCGAGCCACCGGTGTCGGTGCCCGTGGACAGCGGCGCCTCGTACGCGGCGACGGCCGCGCTGGACCCGCCGGACGAGCCGCCCGGGATCCTGTCCAGGTCCCACGGGTTGCGGGTCGGGTGGTAGGCGGAGTTCTCCGTGGAGGAGCCCATGGCGAACTCGTCGAGGTTCGTCTTGCCGAGGATGACCAGCCCGGCCGCGCGCAGGCGCGCGGTCACGGTCGCGTCGTACGGCGGCCGCCACCCTTCGAGGATCTTGGACCCGGCCGTGGTCGGCATGTCGCGGGTGGCGAAGATGTCCTTGTGCGCGACCGGCACCCCGGCCAGCGGCCCGAGCTTCTCGCCCGCACGCAGCCGGGCGTCGACCGCCCGCGCCTGCTCAAGGGTCGTCTCCCGGTCGACGTGCAGGAACGCCTGGACCTTGGGCTCCACCTCGGCCATGCGATCGAGGTGCGCCTCGGCCACCTCGGCGGCCGACACCTCGCCCGCGGCGATCATCGCCCCCAGCTCGGCGGCGGTCTTGCGGATCAGACTCATGCCTCCTCCCCGAGGATGCGCGGCACACGGAAGCGGTCGTCCTCGACGGCGGGAGCGCCGGAAAGGGCTTGCTCGGGCGTCAGGGACTGTCGCACCTCGTCGGCACGGAAGACATTGGTCAGCGGAAGCGCGTGCGACGAAGGCGGCACGTCCTCGGCGGCGACCTCGGCCACCTTCGCGACCGACTCGATGATGGCATCGAGCTGGGTGGCGTAGTGGTCGAGCTCGTCGTCGGTGAGCGCCAGCCTGGACAACCGGGCCAGGTGGGCGACCTCGTCGCGGGTTATGGCGGACATGAGTCGTTGAACCCGTTTCGTGGATGGAGTTTGGGACACTGCCATCCTAGGGGGCGTGACGCCGCAGGCCCGAACCCTTATCCCGGTGGAACACACTCATCCGTAGAGCCGGTCCAGGCCGATCGCCAGCACGTCGCTCTCCTGGGCCAGCGCGGCGTCGAATCCCGCCCCGCTGTAGCAGGCCAGCTTGGCGTCCCGCACGTCGTACCCCTTGGCGTCGAGCAGGTCCCGCGCCCTCCTGAGCCGGGCGACATGCCGGGGCCCCATGACCTTGCCCCATTTCACCTCGCCCAGCGACAACACCCGCCTGCGCTCGCCGCGCATCGCGGGCGCGAAGACCGCGACGTCGATCTGGATCTGCTCGTGCCGTACGGGGTCGACGACGGTTCCCGCGCCGATCTCGCCGGGCGAGTTTCCCAAGACCTCGAGTTCCAGCAGGTGGAACTGACGGCACATCTCCTCGAAGTGCGGGCCGAGCACCTGGTCGCTGAAGCCGGGCTTGGCGTTCTCCCAGGCGTTGGTGGCCAGGCCGCTCTCCAGCAATCCCCACTGCGGCCGCATGACGACCTCGTAGAAATGGATGAGCGGCTCGCACACCCGGTAGACCGATCGCGAGGGACGGAAGACGTCCGGCTCTCTCCGCAGCAGGCTGCTGTCTTCCAGCACGTTGAGGTGATGACCGATGTCGGCCGCCTTGCGCCCCACGTAGTTCGCGATTCCACCTCGTGTGCTGTTCCCCGTGGCCACCGCCGCCAGGACGGACTTGTACATGGAGTCCCGCGTCTCCGTCTCCTCTTCGAGGACATAGCGAGCTTCCCTGAAGAGCGGGGTGGTGGACCGGAGCACCGTTCGCCGCACCCAGTCGTCGAAGTCAACGAGGTCTTTCGGTCTGTCGTTGTTGACCAAGGGCAGGTAGGCGGGCGTTCCTCCGGTCACCGCATGCAGCTGGACGGCCAGCCGGGGGTCGGTGATCTCCCAGTACCGGGCGGCGAGACGGTAGTCGAACGGCCGGACCGAGAGCTCCATGGAAGCCCGGCCCCGCAACGGCGCGTTGCCCGCCAGGAGCCGGCCCATCACGGACATCGCCGAGCCGCACAACAGCAACGACACGGGCAGTTCGTCGAAGACGGCGCGATCGATCTCCCGCTGAATGATCGAGGGCAGCGCCGGCGATGCCCTGCTGAGGTAGGGGAACTCGTCGATCACCATGAGCTGGCGTCGCTCGGCGCTGATGGCGAAGAGGTGCCTGATCGCGTCGTCCCAGGTCGCGAAGTGGATCGGCGGCGCCCCGATGTGGCGGCTCAGTGCCTCCGCGAACAGGTTCAGCGATTCCCTCTCCGTGGCCTCCGACGCCCCGAAATAGAAACCGCCCGTTTCGCGGGCCATCGAGGCGACCAGCAGGGTCTTGCCCTGGCGGCGCCTTCC
Source organism: Nonomuraea sp. NPDC005730 (assembly GCF_040630865.1). Classification (NCBI taxonomy): domain Bacteria; kingdom Bacillati; phylum Actinomycetota; class Actinomycetes; order Streptosporangiales; family Streptosporangiaceae; genus Nonomuraea; species Nonomuraea sp. NPDC005730. The sequence continues at coordinate 13,254 of NZ_JBEXYK010000010.1, read as the reverse complement.
GCTGACGACACCCATCTGCGGGCGAGAGGTGCGGCGCTCGACGAAATCGGACAGCGCCTGCCACTCGAAGTCTCGCGCGAAGATCCGCTCTGGCTTTGGGATCACCGAACCCCCACAACATCGAAGTCAACTTCGACGAAGTGTACTTCGACGAAGTTGACTCCTGTAGTCGTTCAGGCCGTCTGGGTGACCTCGGGCTGGTAGCCGAACTCGATCGCCGGCGCCGCCTCGCAGCGGCCCCTGAGCCAGGCGGTGGCGTCGGCGGCCGGCATGGGCTGGCAGAACAGCCAGCCCTGGCCCAGGTCGCAGCCCATCTCGGCCAGCCGCAGGGCGACGTCGTCGGACTCCACGCCCTCGGCCACCGAGCGCAGGCCGAGCGAGCGGACCAGATCGACGATCGAGCGCACGATGCGGTCGTCGTCCTCGGACTCGGCGATGCGGCGGACGAACGAGGCGTCGATCTTGACCTCGGAGACCGCCAGGCGCTGGAGCCTGATCAGCGAGGAGTAGCCGGTGCCGAAGTCGTCGAGGGACAGCGGGACGCCGAGCGTGGCCAGCGCCTTGATGGTCTCCTGGGTGTAGGCCTGGTCGCCGGTCAGGATGCGCTCGGTGACCTCCAGCTGGATGGCGGCGGGCGGCAGGCCGTACCGGGTCAGGCCGACCTCCAGCTGCTCGGGCAGCGCCGCGTCGAGCAGGTCGCGGGCGGAGATGTTGACCGAGATCTGCACCTGAAGGCCGGTGTGCCACCAGTGGGCGGCCTGCTCGAGCGCGGCCTCGATGACGTATTCGGTGAGCTGGCGCATCAGGTACGTCTGCTCGGCCAGCGGGACGAAGTCCGACGGCGGGATCGGCCCGTGCACCGGATGGCACCAGCGCAGCAGGGCCTCCACCCCGGTCACCGCGCCGCCGGCCAGGCTGACCTTGGGCTGGTAGTGCAGTTGCAGCTCGCGGTTGTCGATGGCGCGGCGCAGGTCGCCCAGCAGGTTGAGCCGTTCGGGCGAGTTCCGGTCTTTGTCGGGCTGGTAGAGCTCTACCCCGGTACGCCCTTCCTTGGCCAGGTACATGGCCACGTCGGCGCGTTGCAGCAGCAGCTCGAAGTCGGGGGCGTGGTCGGGGAAGAGCGCGATGCCGACCGAGCCGTCGAGGTCGAAGCTCATGCCCTCCAGGCGTACGGGCTCGGTCAGGGCGGCCCGCAGCCTGGCGGCCACCTCCCTGGCGGCGTTGGCGTCTCTGATCGAGGGCAGCAGCACGGCGAACTCGTCGCCGCCGAGCCTGGCCACCACGTCACCCGGACGCACGGAATGGGTGAGCCGGTGGGCCACCATCTGCAGCAGACGGTCGCCCACCGGATGGCCCATCGTGTCGTTGACCTCCTTGAACCGGTCGAGGTCGAGGAGGAACAGCCCGACCCGCTCGTCCTGGCGGGACTCGGCCAGCGCCTCCTCCGTGCTGACGATGAGCATCTTGCGGTTGGGCAGGCCGGTCAGCTCGTCGTGCAGGGCCTGGTGGTCGCGGCGCATGGACAGCGTGGCGGTGAAGTAGACGGCGGCGAGGGGGGCGACGAAGAGCGGCACGAGGCCGGGCGAATGGTCCATCACCACGACGACCAGCGGCGCGAGGCCCAGCAGAGCGGTGTAGACGAGCCCCTGCGGCCCGGCGGTGACCCGCAGCACGCGCACGATCGAACGCCGCTCGTGGAGGGCGACCGCCCCGGACACGAGCGCGGCCCTGGTGGCGAAGTAGGCCACCCCGGCCAGCGCGATCGCCGGCAGGTCGGCCCCGCTGGGCGTCCACGGCACGGCCGGGCCCGGCACGACGCCGAACAGCCCGAGCACCACGGCCGCGGCGGTGAGCGCGAGGGTGGACTGGGCGACGTTGAACATGACCCGGTGCCACGCCTTGCGCGTCACGACGCCGTTCATGGCGATGGCGACGGCCTGCATGAGCACGGCCGTGGACAGCCCGAAGTGCAGCAGCACCGCGAAGGTGAACATGGTCGACGGGTAGGTGCCGCCGACCGCGGTCGCCGAGGACACCATGACGGGCCGCAGCTCGCCCAGCATCACCAGCACCGCCAGCACCCAGAACAGCGGGGTACGGGCGAGCTCCGCCAGCGCGACCGGATCCAGCCTGAGCAGGGCCACGATCAGCGCGGTGAAGCCGATCACGGTGATGCCCGCGAGGAACGCCCAGAGCGGCGTGCCGACGCGTGGACCGGTGTCACGGGTGTCGGTTGGGTCAGTCATCGGTAACAGAACCCCCATTAGGTCACTATGGGAGGGTACGACCTTCACCCCACTTCGCGAAACCAAGCGCGTACGTTCCGTCACTTCTCCTTTCCGACATATACCCAAAAACCACTATGGGTAGCGCGGCCATCGACAGTCCGTACACGACTCTGATCCCCAGCCCGCCGGGCGCCCATCCGCGAGGCCACCGAACACCAGCCCCGCCGCAAGGGCGAGCCGGGGCTCCGCTACCCCTCCTCGACGACCGCCACGCGCGCCGCGGCCTCCGGGCCCTCCTTCAGAAGCAGCTCGAACCCCTGCTCGTCGAGGATCGGCACCTTCAGGCTGATCGCCTTGTCGTACTTCGACCCGGCGTTCTCCCCCGCCACCAGGAACGACGTCTTCTTCGACACCGAACCGGCCACCTTCCCGCCCCGGCCGGTCAGCGCCTCGGACGCGGTGTCGCGGGTGTACGCCTCCAGCGTCCCGGTGACCACGAACGTCAGCCCCTCCAGGATCTGGGGCTCGGTCTTCTCCGGAGCGGGGCCGTCGTCCATCCGCACCCCGGCCCGGCGCCACCGCTCGACGATCTCCCGGTGCCAGTCGACCTCGAACCACTCCCGGATCGTCGCCGCCACCCGCGGCCCGATGCCCTTGACCGAGGCCAGCTCCTCCTCCGAGGCGTTCATGATGGCGTCGATCGACCGCATGGAGTCGGCGAGGTCACGCGCCGTCGGTGGCCCGACGTGCCGGATCGACAGCGCCACCAGCACCTGCGCGAGCGGCGCCGACTTGGCGCGGGCGAGCTCGTCGACCAGCGTGCGGGCGGCCTGGCTGGGCCCGCCGTCGAGGTTGGCGAACAGGGAGACGACCTTCTGCTCGCCGGTCTCGGGGTCGAGCTTGGGCAGGCCGGTGTCCTGGTCGCGGACGACCGACCGGATGGGCATGAGCTGCTCGATCGTCAGGTCGAACAGGTCGGCCTCGGTGCGCAGGACGGGCTCCTGCGGCGGCACCGGCTGGGTGAGCGCGGTCGCCGCCACGTAACCCAGCCCGTCGATGTCGAGCGCGCGCCGGCCGGCCGCGAAGTAGAGGCGCTCGCGGATCTGCGCGGGGCAGCTGCGGGCGTTGGGGCAGCGCAGGTCGGCGTCGCCCTCCTTCTCGTAGGCCAGCTCGGTGCCGCACTCCGGGCAGTGGGTCGGCATGACGAACTCCCGCTCGGAGCCGTCGCGCAACGCCGTGACCGCGCCGACGATCTCGGGGATGACGTCGCCCGCCTTGCGCAGCACCACGGTGTCGCCGACGAGCACGCCCTTCTTGATCACCGTGGCCGCGTTGTGCAGGGTGGCCCGCTCGACGGTCGAGCCCGCGACCACGATGGGCTCCATCACCGCGTACGGCGTGACCCGGCCGGTGCGGCCCACCCCCACCTGGATGTCGAGCAGCTTGGTGTTGACCTCCTCCGGCGGGTACTTGAAGGCGATCGCCCAGCGCGGGGCCCGCGAGGTGGACCCCAGCTCCCGCTGCGTGCGGAAGTCGTCGACCTTGACCACGACCCCGTCGATCTCGTACGCCGGATCGTGCCGGTGCACCCGGTAGTGCTCGATGAACTCGTCGACCTCGGTGAGGCCGGGCACCACCTGGAACAGGTCGCTGACCGGCAGCCCGAACTCCCGCAGCCGCTCGTAGACCTCCGACTGGGTGCGCGGCACGGCCGAGCCCTCCCAGACGCCGATGCCGTGCACGAGCATGCGCAGCGGGCGCTGGGCGGTGACGCGCGCGTCCTTCTGCCGCAGCGTGCCCGCCGCCGAGTTGCGCGGGTTGGCGAACGGCGGCTTGCCCTGCTCCACGAGCTGCTCGTTGAGCTGCTTGAAGCCCTCGACCGGGATGTAGACCTCGCCGCGCACCTCGACCAGGCTCGGGACGCCCTCGCCCTTGAGCCGGTGGGGCACCCCCTTGATCGTGCGCACGTTGGCCGTGACGTCGTCGCCGACCCGGCCGTCACCCCGGGTCGCGCCGCGCTCCAGCTTGCCGTCGCGGTAGACCAGCGCGATGGCCAGCCCGTCGATCTTCAGCTCGCACAGGTAGGGCCCCGGGTCGCGCTCGGCCAGCCGCTCGACGCGGGCCATCCAGGCGGCCATGTCGGCCTGGTCGAAGGCGTTGTCGAGGCTCTCCATGCGGTTGAGGTGGCTGACCTTGGCGAAGTCGCCCGAGGCCGGCGCGCCCACCTTCTGGGTGGGCGAGTCGGGTGTCTGCAGCTCCGGATGGGCCTGCTCCAGCGTGAGCAGCTCGCCGAACCACTCGTCGAACTGCGCGTCGCTGACCGTCGGCTGGTCGAGCACGTAGTAGCGCCAGCGCGCGTCCTCGACCAGCTCGCTCAGCTCCGCATGCCGCTTGAGCCCGGCCACGGGCACGCCCCCGACCTCGGTGTCACGCTCGCTCACGCTGGGTCTCCTTCCACGTCAGACACGCTGAGCAAACGCTACCGCCGGGCCCCGACAGGAACGACTCCGCCGGTCATCCGCCCTGGGCCCAGACGCCTTCCCAGACCGAGCAGTTACCGGTGATCTTCCTTGCCGTGCCCCGGCAGACCCTGCCCTCGATGGAGAGCATGTAGCCGGTCTCGAGCGAGAACTCCAGCGGCTTGGTGCCCGAGCAGTTGCGGTACGTCTTGTGCCCGGCGCCGCCGCCGTCCTTGACCCAGCGCAGTTGCAACCACGAGCACCCGGTACGGCCGGGGAAGTCGTACAGCCTGCCGCTGACCACGAACCCCGGCCGGTCGAGCAGGACCTTGCCCTTGGCCTTCCCGGCCCGGTCGGCGGAGTAGATCGACCCCCAGCTCCAGATCTCGGGGTTGGCCGAGGCCCCGGCGGGGACGGCGATCGAGGCGGACGCGATCAGCATGGCGGCACCGACGGCCAGAGCGCGAACAATCATGGCGAGGACGCTACTCAGCCGCCTTGCATCCCGCTTGCCGGATCGTCCTTGAGCACCTGGGCGGCCTTCCTGCACGCCGCCAGGGCCGCCCGCGCGTAGCGGGGCGAGGCTCCGGCGAGGCCGCAGGCGGGCGTCAGCGTGACCTTGGCGGCCAGCCCGTCGGGGGCGAACCCGAGCCGCCGCCACAGCTCCACCGCGGGCCTGGCGACCACCCCGGTGTCCGGCAGCGCGACGTCTCTGCCCGGCACGACGCCGAGCAGCAGGCCCGCCCCGGCCTCGAAGAGCTCGCCGAGCTGGTCGTCGTCCCTGCGGCGCAGCAGCGACGCGTCGACCGACACCGCACGCGCCCCGGCCCGCCGCAGCAGCGCATAAGGCACCCCGGGCGCGCAGCAGTGGACCACCGGGTCGGGGAACAGCCGCAGCGACTCCTCCACCCGCCACTCCTCGACCGCCGCGAGCCGCCCGAACCCGGACGCGGTCGGTACCGTGCCCGCCAGCACGCCCGGCAGCCCCGGCTCGTCGAGCTGCAGCACGATCTCGGTGACCCCCGGCAACCGCCGCCGCACCTCGGCGCAGTGGTCGGCGACCCCCTGGGCCAGCGACGCGACCAGGTCGCGCACGGCGCCCGCGTCGGAGAGCATCTTGTCGCCGTACTTCAGCTCAAGGGACCCGGCCAGCGTCCACGGCCCGCACACCTGCAGCTTGAGCGGCCCGGAGTAGTCGTGCGCGACCTCCTCCAGCCCGTCGAGGTCGCGGCGCAGGTGATCGACGGCCCGCTGATGGTCGCGGCCGGGCCGGTCGGCCAGCCGCCACCCGGACGGCTGCACCTCGACCGGCAGGTCGATCAGCAGCCCGGCCGTCCTGCCGATCATGTCGGCGCCGACCCCGCGGGCCGGCAGCTCCGGCAGGTACGGCAGGCCGGGCAACTCGCCGAACACGACACGGATCGCCTCAAAATGATCCTCACCCGGATGTGACCCGACCCCGGTGGCTTCCCACGTAGACATGGGCACAAGCGTAGGCTCTGCCGAATGGAGCTCACCAAACTCACGCACGCCTGCGTACGCCTTGAGAAGAACGGCAAGGTCCTGGTCATCGACCCGGGCACCTTTTCGCAGGAGCCGGTGCTCGACGGGGTCGACGCGGTGCTGATCACCCATCAGCACTTCGACCACTTCGACATCGAGAAGCTGAAGGCCGCCCCCGCCGGGGTCGAGGTCTGGACGTGCGAGGGCGTCGCGGCCGAGCTGACCGACGTGCCGGTCAAGGTCCAGGTGGTCCGGCACGGCGATTCCTTCGACGCGGCCGGTTTCCGGGTGAAGGCGTTCGGCGAGTGGCACAGCAAGAACCACCCCGACGCGCCCGTCGTACAGAATGTCGGTTTCATGCTCGACGACGAGGTGTTCTACCCCGGCGACGCGCTCACCTTGCCCGGCGTCGAGGTGCCCACCCTCCTCGCGCCGACCAACGCCCCCTGGATGAAGCTCAGCGAGATGGTCGAGTACCTGCGCACAGTCCGCCCGGCCCGCGCGTTCTCCACGCACGACGGCCTGCTCAACGACATCGGCCTGTCGCTGGTGGACAACTACCTGGAGCTGGAGTCGGACAAGCAGGGCGCCGACATGCGCCGGCTCAAGGTCGGCGAGTCGGTGACGCTGCCCTAGGCGGCCGAGACGATGGTGGCCGAGCCGATGACCGCGTCGCCGGAGTAGAGCACGGCCGCCTGGCCCGCCGCGACGCCGGTGGCCGGGCGGTCGAGGTCGATGCGCAGGCCGCCCGCCTCCTCCTCGAAGCGGCAGCCGTAGACCTCGCCGTGGGCCCTGAGCTGCACGGTCAGGTCGTCGAGGTGGGACGGGCCGTTCCAGACCGGGCGGACACAGGAGATCGAGGTGACCTCCAGCGCCGCGCGCGGGCCGACCGTGACCGTGTTGGAGACCGGCTCGATCGACAACACGTAGCGCGGCCTGCCGTCGGCGGCCGGACGGTCGATGCGCAGGCCCTTGCGCTGGCCGACCGTGAAGCCGTGGGCGCCCTGGTGGGTGCCCACCACCGCGCCCTCCTGGTCGACGATCGGGCCCTCCTCGGCGCCGAGCCGGCCGGCCAGGAAGCCGCGGGTGTCGCCGTCGGCGATGAAGCAGATGTCATGGCTGTCGGGCTTGTCGGCGACGGTCAGGCCGCGCCGCGCGGCCTCCTCGCGCACCTCGGCCTTGGTGGAGCCGCCGAGCGGGAAGATCGCGTGGCTGAGCTGCTCACGGGTGAGCACCCCCAGCACGTACGACTGGTCCTTGCCCTGGTCGACGCTCCTGGACAGCACGCCGTCGGACAGCTTGGCGTGGTGGCCGGTCGCGACGGCGTCGAAGCCGAGGGCGAGCGCCCGGTCGAGCACCGCCTCGAACTTGATCTTCTCGTTGCACCGCAGGCACGGGTTGGGTGTGCGGCCCGCGGCGTATTCGGCCACGAAGTCCTCCACCACGTCGCGCTGGAACCTCTCGGCCATGTCCCAGATGTAGAACGGGATGCCGATCACGTCCGCGGCCCGCCGCGCGTCGCGGGAGTCCTCGATCGTGCAGCAGCCCCGCGCACCCGTGCGGTGGGATTGGGGGTTGGCCGACAGGGCCAGATGCACACCAGTGACGTCGTGACCGGCCTCGGCTATCCGGGCGGCGGCCACGGCGGAATCGACGCCGCCCGACATGGCGGCAAGCACACGCAGTCCCATGACCGTTCCAGCGTACTGTCCGGCGGGGAGTGCGCGGCCATCGGCTCCGTCTGGAAGGATTCAGCGCATGCGACTGTTCGGGCGCAAGGACGAAGAAGAAGAGGCCGACCGGCCCGGCGACGGCGTGGCCGCGTTCTGGGCGTGGTGGCAGGAGGCCAGGCCGCGGCTCGACTCGCTGGTGGCGGCGGGCACGGCCGACGGCATCGAGGAGCTGGTCGCCCCCGCCGTGGCCGCGATCGACCCCGGCCTGGTCTGGGAGGTGGCGCCCGGCAGGAACGCCGCGCACGCCCTGGTGGTGACCGCGGCCGGCGACGCCGAGCTGCGCTCGCTCGCCCACCGCTGGGCCAGGGCCGCGCCGCCGGCCGACCTGTTGTGGGAGTTCCATCCGTCCCGGCAGGCCAACCCGCAGGCGCTGGAGCTGACGCTCGACGTGGGCGGTTTCGAGTTCGCGCTCGACAAGCTGGTCTTCGGGCTGCGCGTGCCGCGCAACCAGCCGCGCGTCGACGTGGCCGCCCACCACCCGATCTTCAGCGAGCTCGACGAGGAGACCCGCCTGGAGGCGACGCTGCTCGCCCTCGACTGGCTGCTGGGCGAGGACGACGTCGCCAGATGGGTGGGCGAGATCACGCCCGCCACGTTCCAGCCGATCGACGCGGTCGCCGCCGTCCACCTGCCCGCCGTGGTCGCCGACCTGGCCTCGGGCTATCAGGGCGAGGAGTGGCTGCTGCTGGAAGGCCAGACCGGCGAGGGCGCGTCGCTGGTGGCCACCGCGCGCTTCCCGCTGCGGCCCGTCGACCACCCGCTGCTCGACCAGCACATCGAGATCACGCTCCCGTACGCCCACCGCGACGCCGACGGCCTGCCCGTCGGCGATTCGCTGAAGGCGTTGCGCGACTTCGAGGAGCGCCTGGCCGCCCGCCTGCTCAAACTTCGCGACGACGCCCTGCTGGCCGCGCACCTGAGCGCCGCAGGCCACCGGGTCATCCACGTCTACGCCGACCCGGCCTCCGACGCGGCGATCCACGCCAAGGAGCTGATCGTGAGCTGGGAGGAGGGCGAGCCGCGGGTCGACGTGGGCAGCGACCCCGCCTGGGCCGCGGTCTCCCCCTTCCTCAGCTGAGCCCGGCCCTGCGGGCCCGTTCGACAGCCGCGGGCAGCACCTCGATCAGGCGGTCGACGTCGGCGCCGGTCGAGGTGTGGCCCAGGGTGAACCTGAGCGAGCCGCGCGCGGCCGCCGCGTCGGCGCCCATCGCGAGCAGCACGTGCGAGGGCTGCGCCACGCCCGCCGAGCAGGCCGAGCCGGTCGAGCACTCCACGCCCTTGGCGTCGAGCAGCATGAGCAGCGCGTCGCCCTCGCAGCCGGGGAAGGAGAAGTGGGCGTTGCCGGGCAGCCGGCCGGTCGGGTCGCCGTTGAGCACGACGTCGGGGACGGCCTGGCGGACGCGTTGGATGAGCTCGTCGCGCAGCGCCGTCAGGCGGCGGCCGAGGGCCTCCTGCTCCTTCACGGCTGTCCGCACGGCGGCGGCCAGGCCCGCGATGGCGGGCGCGTCGAGCGTGCCGGAGCGCACGTCGCGCTCCTGCCCTCCGCCGTGCTGCACCGACACCGGGGTCAGCCCCCTGGTCAGCAGCAGCGCGCCCACGCCCATCGGGCCGCCGACCTTGTGGCCGGTCAGCGTGAGCGCGTCGGCGCCGGAGTCGGCGAACGACACCGGGAGCTGCCCGATCGCCTGCACCGCGTCGGTGTGGAACGGGACGCCGTGGTCGTGGGCGACGGCCGCCAGCACGTGGACCGGCTGGACCGTGCCCACCTCGTTGTTGGCCCACATGACGCTGATCATGGCGACGTCGTCGGGGTCGCGCTCGATGGCGGCGCGCAGCGTGTCGGGGTGGACCCGGCCGTATTCGTCGACGTCGAGCAGCTCGACCTCGGCGCCCTGGCTCTCGGCCAGCCACGCGGCCGGGTCGAGCGCGGCGTGGTGCTCGACGGAGCTGAGCAGGATGCGCCGCCGGGGCCTGCGCGCCCAGTAGAGGCCCTTGATCGCGAGGTTGTCGGCCTCGGTGCCGCCCGAGGTGAACACGACCTCGCTCGGCCGGGCCCCCAGGGCGTCGGCGATGCTCTCGCGGGACTCCTCGACGACCCTGCGCACCTGACGGCCCGCGGCGTGCAGCGATGAGGCGTTGCCGACGCGTTTGAGTTGCTCCGTCATGGCCTCGATCGCTTCGGGCAGCATGGGCGTGGTCGCCGCATGATCAAGATAGGCCGACGGTCGTGTCACCAGATCAGGGTATCTCGTTTGCCACTGTACCGTCCGGACGGTACAGTTGAGGCATGCGAAGGGACGAGCTGTTGGACGCGGCGGAAGACCTCCTGTGCGACCAGGGGTCGGCCGCGCTGACGCTGTCCGCCGTGGCCGACCGGGCCGGGGTGAGCAAGGGCGGCCTTCTTTACCACTTCGGCACCAAAGAGGCCCTGATCAAGGGCATGGTCGAACGGCTGATCGAAGAGTTCGACGACCTGATGGCCGCGCAGCCGGACGGCACGTACACCGAGCGCTACCTCGGCGCCACGCTGATCGCCGTGCGCTCGGGGCGGCTCCGAAGATGGGCCGTCGTGACGGGCGCGTCGGGGAACCTCTTCCTGCTCGCGCCGCTGCGGGAGGCGATGTCGCGATGGCACCGGGAGGGGTTGAGCGACGAGCCCGACCCGCTGGCCGCGCAGATCGTGCGGCTGGCCTGCGAGGGGTTGTGGGACGTGGCCAGTCATGATCCGCAGCTCAACTCGGAGGCGGACCTGCGTGCCCTCGAAGCCCGGCTGAGAGCGCTGCTCAAACCCGGCTGAACCGGCTGGTTCCGGTGTGTCGGGAGTCACTGTGGTCCCGGGAATGTGCCGGGGTCACTTCTGGTTCAGCTGTCGGAGCTTCGATCACGGAGCTTTCCGCAGTTCTCCGCGGCTCTCTGTGGTTTTCTGCGGCTTTCTGTGGCTTCTGTGGTGGGCCGGAACGGATGGGAGGGTGGCCTCGCGATGACGATCCCGTGCTCCCACGACCCCTGTCCCATGGCCTTCGCCCGCTTTTCCTCCAGACCGAGCGCCTCGGCGGCGCCCGCCGTCCCCGTCAGACCGGTCCGTACGGGCTGGGCAGGCCGGACGCGCAGGCCCCCGTCAGGCAGACGGTAGGCCGGAGGGCGCGGCGGTCGGTCGAGCGGCGGGACCGACCCGGTCTGGCCGTCAGCCTGGCAGGGCCGACCGTCCGGCCATGACGCGGGCCACGATCGAGACCCCGGGTCGCTCACCGAGCAGCACGACCTGACCCCGACCGGCACCAGCCGGCCACCCGCGCCCCCACACCAACCACGACGCCCTCAGCCGGGCCTCAGCCCACCCAAGGGCCCCGAACCGACCAACCGCCTCAACCCACCCAACGGCCCAGGCCGGTTCGCCCGACCTCGGCCCGCCAACGCCTGCACGGCCCCGCTCGCCCTCCAGCCAGGCCCATCGACAAGCCAAGTCGCTCGACCTCCATGGAGGCCAGGCGGCCGAGCCAGCCCTAGCGGGTGCTCAGGTGCAGGTCGGGGGGCCGGCCGGGCACCAGGGAGGTAGGACCGGCCGGACGCTGGGTGAGCCGGGCCGCAGGCCCGGCCGGCCGGTTCGGCGAACCGGAGGCACAGGGGCCGTCGGGCCGGCCGAGCACTCGGTGAGCCGGGTCGGCGGCGAACTGGCCAAAGACACGAAGCCGGGCCGGTGAACCGGCGGGGCACTTCGAGCGGGCCGGGTCGGGCACTCGGGGCCGACTCAGTGACCCGGGACCGAACCAGCGGCTCGGGGCCAGGGTGGTGGGCCGGGGTTTTGGTTGGTGGTTTTTGTCCCTTCGAGTGTTCATCCCCCAGTTTTCTGGGCGCCCCCACAAGGGGACGCCTGATTTGTGGCGAAATAACGAGTTTGTGAGAGGTGTGCCATATGACCCGCGACCTGAGGACGGCCCGCTACGGGGCGATCCTCACCTTCGTCCTCGGCGGCCTGATGGTGGGCACGATGACCGTGCGCATCCCCGCCCTGACCGACAAACTCGGCCTGTCCGAGTCCACGGTCGGCGCGGTGCTCCTCGCATGGGGCCTCGGGGCCCTCGTGACCATGCAGTCCATGCGACGGATCTTGGCCCGCGCGGGCAGCAGGGCGGTTCTGCGGATCGGCGCCCCACTCACCGCGGTCGGCCTGCTGGCCGTCGCCTTCGCCCCGAACCTGCCCCTCCTCGTCGTGGCCGCCACGTTCTTCGGTATGGCCTTCGGCACCGTGGACGTCGCCATGAACGCCCAGGGCTCCACCGTCGAGCAGGCGTACGGCCGTCCGCTGATGAACGGCATGCACGCCGGCTGGTGCGTGGGCGCCATCTCGGCGGGCGCCCTGGGCAGCCTGTCGATCGCCGCCGGACTGTCGTTCACCGCCAACCTGGCAGTGGTCGCCCTGGTCTCGCTGCCGGTCGCGCTGCTGCTCGGCCGTACGTACCTGCCGGAGGCCCCGGTGACGGAGGCGGCGCGCACGGCCCGGCACCGCATGCCGGCGATCGTCTACCTGCTCGGCGCGATCATGTTCTTCGCCTTCATGGTCGAGGGCATGGTCGCCGACTGGAACGGCCTGTACATGCGCAACGAGCTCGGCGCGCCCGAGGCGCTGGCCGCGCTCGGCTACCCGGTGTTCGAGGCCGGCATGCTGCTGGCCAGGCTCACCGGTGACCGGCTGCGCTCCCGGTTCGGGGTGCGCGGCATGCTGGGCGTGTCCGGCGTGGCCACGGCCGGTTTCTTCACGGTCGTGCTGATGGCTCCGGCGGCGCTGGTGGCGGTGCTGGCGATGTTCTTCGTCGGGCTCGGCGTGGCGACGATCGCGCCGCTGACGCTGTCCCTGGCGGGCACCGCGACCGACGCCCCCGGACCGGCCATCGCCCAGGCGGGCGCCATGGGCTACGCGGGCCTGCTGCTCGGCCCGGTGGCGATCGGCTTCCTGTCGGACGCCACCTCGCTGCGCGGCGCGCTCGGCATCGCGGTCGTCCTGGGCGTGCTGATCGCCGTGGCGTCGCGGTTCCTGCCCAGGCGGGAGGCGCCGGTGTTCGGAGCCGTTCCGGTGCGGGAGCCGGTGAAGGTCGCCGCGTAGGACATTTGTCATGCCAAGCCTCGTACATCCATCCATGTCCGATTCATGGATGGAGTGCGAGGCTTAGGCGTTGTTCAAGCCATAGGTCACCGCCGTCGTCTTCGTCGGCCGCGATCTCCGGCGGCGAATGGTGGCGGCTGGGGACGGCGCTGCGAAGGCGGCCGGCGCCCGGACCGCGCCCGCCACGTCCGCCTGAGACGGCGAAGCGGCGCCGCACGTCGTGCGGCGCC
>NZ_JBEXYK010000009.1:0-215419 GCF_040630865.1 Nonomuraea sp. NPDC005730 | reverse complement strand
TTCGTTCTTCTTGGTCGTTGAACCAACTACCGGAGACCTCTTCGTTCAACGATCACCGACACGCCTCACACGCGATCTTTCGAAACACGGCCTAGATCGACGTAGCCGTCGCGGAAGGGATCGAGGAACTCATCAGGGACGAGCAGATGGGAGGCGAAGAGGTTGGCCTCCGCCTCCTCCATGCCCGCTGACGCACTCGGTTCTCCTGTGCATTCCAAGGTCCCGATATGTCATGGAATGACAACATGCCCCAACTCGTGTGCGGCGGTGAAGCAGCGACGCCGAGCAGGGGCGTTGGCCTTGAGGAAGACCTGTTCCCGACGCCCTGAGGAGAGAATGGCCAACCCGTCGCACTGCATGGGCCAGTCGAGGATCTCAAGATCGGCGTACTCGTGGAGCAACGTCTCGACGTCTACGACCGGCTTCAGGTTGTGTACAGCCACCAGCGTGGTTCCAGAGGATCGAATCGGGCCGCGAACTGGAGGGTGTGGTGGGCTGGAGAGCAGCCTTCAGCAGCCTCCTCGGGTGGAGTTCTGGTACCAGGATTCGCAGTAGGCGTAGCTGTGCCCACCGTCGGTTGACAGCCAGTACGTGCCGTTGACCTGTTCGTTCGGGGCGTAGGTGACGTCGGTCCACATTCTGTCCCCGCCGCAGTACGCTGCGGCGCCTGACACCGGCCACTGGTGCGCGTCATGTGATGACCGGACCTGTGCCCAGAAGCAGGCACCGTTGCTGATGCCGACGATCCTGGTCCAGTTCACCCCGCAGGCAGGCGACCAGCGGATCTCCAAGGTTCCGTAATGGGTGCCGAGGTAGTCGATGCTCCTGGCGAACACCGTGCTGCTGTTCCCCGAGCAGATGATGTCGATGGGGTCCAGGCCCTCGCAGCTGCGGGTCTTGCCGCCACCAGGTAGGAGCCATGGGCCGCAGCACCGAGGGCGCCCCAGGCCGACCATCAGGGCGATCACGCAGCGGCTGGCCGCGTGGATCGCGGCGGTGATCTAGGAGCGGCCGATCGGCAGCCGACGCCGCTCATCGACCATGGGCCCTCCCCCCGAGGGTGTGGACAACTGAGTACCGGATGCTGGAACTCCTCGGCCTGCTCCTGGCCAGGATCGGGCTCGCCCTTGGACTGGTCGGCATGGCGGGCTCGCCTTGGCAGCGCAACTCATACCATCGACGGCATGGCATGTGTGCTGGTCGTGGAGGACGATCTGGTCATCCGGTCCGAGTTGGTCGAGGCGCTGGCCGCCCAGGGGTACGAGGCGGAGCCGGCCGCGGACGGGGCGGAGGCGATGCGGGCGGCCGAGCGGCATCAGCCGGATCTCGTCCTGCTGGATCTGGGGTTGCCCGATGTGGACGGGGTGTCCCTGTGCCGGCGGTTGCGGTTGAGGGTTCCGGACACGGTGATCGTCGTGCTGACGGCTCGTACGCAGGAGTTCGAGGTCGTGGTGGCGCTGGACGCGGGGGCTGACGACTACCTGACCAAGCCGTTCCGGCTGACCGAGCTGATGGCCAGGATCCGCGCGCACCTGCGGCGGCGTGGCCCGGCGCCGGGGGAGCGCATACTGACGGCCGGGCGGTTGAGGCTCGACCTGCCGGCGCGGCGCGCCTACGTCGGGCAGGAGGAGGTTCTGTTGCGGCCCAAGGAGTTCGACCTGCTGGCAGCGCTGGTCAGCCGGGCGGGCGAGGTGGTGACCCGCGAGCAGCTGATGGACGAGGTGTGGGACGAGAACTGGTTCGGCCCCACCAAGACGCTGGATGTGCACGTCTTCGCGCTGCGCCGCAAGCTGGCCGAGCACGGCGAACCGATGGAGCGCATCGTCACGGTACGGGGGCGCGGCTACCGCTACGAGCCATGACTCGCCGCCCATCCGGTGGTTAGTCGCCGTGACGGGGGAGCAGCAGGCTGAACAGCGGGGGACTGGCGCGGCTGAGCACCAGCCTGCCGCCTTCGGCCTCGGCCAGTGACCGGGCGAGGGCGAGGCCGATGCCGTGGCTGTGCCCGCTGGACCTGACGAACGGGTCGCTGTCCGGGGCCACGCCCGGCCCGTGATCGCTCACCTCGACGGCCATGCCGGGCCCCACGTCGGAGACGGTGACGGCGACCTCTCCCCGGCCGTGGCGCAGGGCGTTGTCGAGCAGGACGCGCAGGATCTGCCGGACGGCGGCGGGCTGGGCGGTCACCGGCGGCAGTGCGGGTTCCACGGTGATGGTCAGGCGGCGGCCCACTTGGGCCAGCGGGCCGTGCCATTCTTGCCGGATCTCCTCCATCAGCGCGTCCACATCGAGTCGCTCGGCGGGCGCGCGGCTGTCGCGGCTGAGCCGTACAAGATCGTCGAGGACCTCCTGCAGCCGCTCACCCCTGCTCAGCGCCGCCCGGACGGCCGGGGTCAGGTCCGTGCCGGGCCGGGACAGCGCCGATTCCAGGCCGAGCAGCAAGCCGGTCAGCCCGGTGCGCAACTGGTGGGAGACATCGGCGCTGAAGGCGCGCTCGCGGGCGAGCACGTCGCCGAGCCGGCGCGCCGTGGACTCCAGCGCCTGGGCGGCCTGGTCGGCCTCCCGCAGCCCGGAGGGGGCGGCGCGGACGCTGAAGTCGCCGCCGCCGAGCGCCTGCGCCGCGGCGGTGAGCCGCTCCAAGGGGGCGGCGAGCCGCGCCGACTGGCGCACAGCCGCGCCCGCGGCCAGCGCGATCACGATCAGCGCCAGCCCGCCCATGAGCAGCCACGCCTGGTGGATACGCTGCTCGACCGCGGCGTTCGGCGTCGCCACCCGGATGATCAACGCGGGGCCCTCGTCAGAGGGGACGGGAGCCGACACCGCCAGGAAGCCGCCCTCCACCGCGTCGTGAACCCGGCCGTCCTTGCTGAAGGCGGCCAGGCCGGAGTAGGCGGGGCCGTTGCCGAACAGGCGGGCCCCGGCCTTGGTGTAGCCGCCGATGGCCAGGTCGCCCGGCACTCCCGTCGGCAGTTTCAAAGGCCCCCGCGGCTCGTCGGGGACGGCGGCCGCGACCCAGGCGGCGTCACGTTGCAGGGCCGCCACAGCCTGATCGTGGTAGAGGATGTTCACCGCGATCGCCAGCGGCACCAGGAAGAGCGCGACGGCGACGGCGGTCACGCTGACGATCACCACCAGCACCCGCCGACGCAGCGGGACACCCTGCGCTGTCACCCTTCCAGGGTGGCAGACGTCAGGTAAACGTCCCGCTAACCGGTTGCTGAGCGGGCGCTTGCCGGCCTGTTCCTAGCGTGGAGACATGAAGGTACGGCGAAGCGTCATGGCCCTGATCATGGCAGGGCTGGCGGCAGGCTGCTCGACAGTCACGCCCGCCCAGACCCAGGCCCAGCCCCAGACGCAGACACAGGCACAGGCACAGGTGCCCGCGGGCAACGGCACCCCGGCTCCGCAGCCCTCGGAGTCGAATCCGCCGGGCGACATCCCGGACGACACGGTGTTCGTGACCTACCGGCACCCCGGGCAACCGTACGAGGTGAAGGTGCCCGAAGGGTGGGCGCGCACGGACCTGTCCACCGGGGCGAGCTTCACCGACAAGCTCAACAGCATCCGCATCGAGACCAGGCCCGCCGCGTCCGCGCCGACCGAGACGTCGGTCAGGAGTGGGGTGCCCAGCAGCAACATTCGCACGGTGGACACGGTGGCAAGGAAGGGCGGCAAGGCCGTGCGGATCGTCTACCGCGCAGGCAGCAGCCCCGACCCGGTCACCGGCAAGGTCGTCAAGGACGAGGTCGAGCGCTATGCCTTCTACCAGTCCGGGCACGAAGCGATCCTCACCTTGTCCGGGCCGGTCGGCGCCGACAACGTGGACCCGTGGCGCACGGTCTCCGACTCCTTCCGCTGGACGGCGTCGTGATCGTGCAGGCCGAAGAGCTCTACCGGTTCTACCGGTCGGGCGACGAGGAGACCAAGGCGCTGCGTGGCGTCAGCCTTGATGTCGCCGCGGGCGAGGTCGTGCTGGTCAGCGGCCCGTCGGGTTCGGGCAAGTCGACGCTGCTGGCCTGCCTGGGCGGGCTGGACGACCCGGACGGCGGCACCGTCAGGGTGGACGGCCATCGCATCAGTCACCGGCCGGAGGCGGAGCGCGCCGCGCTGCGCGCCCGGCTGGTGGGGGTGCTGTTCCAGAGCGGCAACCTGATCGAGCATCTGACAGTGGCGGCCAACGTCGACCTGGCCCAGCGGCTGGCGGGGCGGCGCGATCGTCGCCTGCGTGATGAGCTGCTGGACGGTCTGGGGCTGGCGGCCAGGGCGCGGGCGTGGCCGAGTGAGCTGTCCGGGGGCGAGTCGGCCCGCGCGGGGCTGGCGGTGGCGCTGGCCAACCGTCCGGCGTTGCTGCTGGCCGACGAGCCCACCGGCGAGCTCGACCAGCACACCGAGGGGCCCGTGCTGCGGCTGATCCGCCGTCAGGCCGGCGAGCGGACCGCCGTGGTGATCGCCTCGCACAGCCCGGCCGTGCGGCGGCTGGCCGACCGCGTCCTGGAGCTGAAGGACGGCCGGGCGACATGACCACGCAGGCCAAGGACCGGGCGGCGGGCATGACCGCGCTGGTCACCTGCCAAGGCTTGGCCCGCTCGTACGGCAAGGGGGCCAACGCCCTGGTCGCCGTGCACAGCGTCACCTGCGAGCTGCGGCCGGGACAGCAGATCGCGATCACCGGCCCGTCTGGGTCGGGCAAGACGACGCTGCTGCACCTGCTGGCCGGGCTGGACCGGCCCACGGCGGGCCGGATCGCCTGGCCCGCCCTCGACGACCGGCCGCGCGGCCACGTCGGCGTGGTCTTCCAGGGGCCCAGCCTGCTGCCCCCGCTCAACGTCGCGGAGAACGTCGCGCTGCCACTGGTCATCGCGGGTGTCGAAGACGCCGAGGCCAGGGAACGGGCGCTGATCGCGCTGGCCACGATCGGTCTGGCCGGTCTGGCCGGGTCGCTGCCCGAAGAGCTGTCGGGCGGGCAGGCGCAGCGCGTCGCGGTCGCCCGCGTGCTGGCCGCCGAGCCGCGCCTGATCATCGCGGACGAGCCCACGGCCCAGCTCGACTCGGACCTGGCCCGCAAAGTGGTGGACCTGCTCGTCGGGGTGGCCTCCCGGCTGGCGGCGGCCCTCGTGGTGGCCACGCACGACCCGCTGGTCGCGGCGCGGCTGCCCGCTACCTGGACCATGAGCGACGGAGCTCTCACATGCTGATCCTCATCTGGCTGCGCGGCCTGCTTGCTCGCCGGACGGGCAGGCTGGCCGCGGCCGCGGCGGGCATCGCGCTCGCCGTGGCGCTTCCCGCCGCGCTCGGCGCGTTCCTCGCGACTGCGAAGACCACCATGACGGCCCGCTCGATCCAGCGGGTGGCGGTCGACTGGCAGGTGGAGCAGCAGCCCGGCCAGAGCGTGTCCGTCCCGATGCCCGGCACGTCCAAGCAAGTGAACTTCGCCAGGATCGACGGGCTGGAGTCCCGCCAGGCCGGGCAGACGCTGACCACGGGCGCGGGCCAGGTCCTCGGGCTGCCCCCCGGTTACTCCGGCACCTTCCCCGGCGAGCTGCGCCTGCTCGCGGGTAAGGCCAACGGGCCGCTGCTGGCCCAGCAGACCGCCGCCAACCTGCACGCCCAGCCCGGCGCCAGTGTCACCGTGCGCCGCCCGGGGCTGCCGGACGCGACGGTGGCGGTTACCGGGGTGGTGGAGCTGCCCGCCGCCGACTCGCTGTTCCAGCGCGTCGGAGCACCGCCCGGCGCGCAGCCGCAGGCACCCCCGGACAACGTGCTGCTGCTGCCGGAGAGCGACTGGCACCGGCTGTTCGACGGCATCCCGCGCGACCGCGTGCGCACCCAGTTCCACGTCCGCGTCGACCACCGGCTGCCGCCCGACCCGGCCGCCGCCTACACCGCGGTCACGGGGCAGGCGCGCAACCTGGAGGAGCGCATGGCCGGCAGCGGCCTGGTCGGAGACAACCTCGGCGCGGCCCTGGACGCCGCCCGCGAGGACGCCCTGTACTCCCAGGTGCTGTTCCTGTTCCTGGGCGCGCCGGCGATCGTGCTGGCGGCTCTGCTCGCCGGTCTCGTGACCCGCGCCGGGGCGCCACGGCGGATGGCCGATCAGGCGCTGCTGCGTACCAGGGGCGCCTCCAAGAGCACGCTGGTGCGGCTCGCGCTGGCCGAGACGGCGCTGGTGGGCGTGGCGGGAGTGCTGGCGGGCCTGGGGCTGGCCGCGCTGGCCGGGCGGGCGCTGTTCGGATCGGCGAACGTGTCGTGGTGGGCGGCCGCTCTGGGACTGCTGGTCGCGGCCGTCACCGTGCTGCCGCCCACGGTGCGTGCCACCACCGTGGCGGCCGCTCGCCGTCCGGTCGGCGGATCGCGCCGATCGCCCGCCTGGTTGCGGTACGGGCTGGACCTGTGGCTGCTGGCGGGATCCGCGGTGATCTTCTGGATCACCAGCAAGAACGGCTACCAGCTCGTCCTGGTCCCCGAGGGCCTGCCCCAGCTGTCGGTCGACTACTGGGCCTTCGCCGGGCCGGCCCTGCTGTGGACCGGCGCGGGCCTGCTGATCTGGCGCCTGACCAGGACGCTGCCCATCACCTGGGCGGTCCGGCCGCTGACCGGGGGCCTGGCGGGCACCGTCTCGGCGATGCTGACGCGCCAGCGCGCGCCGCTGGCCCGGGCGGCCACCCTGGCCGCACTGGCCGTCGCGTTCGCCGTCTCCACCTCCGTGTTCGACACGACCTACCGCCAGCAGGCCCAGGTGGACGCGGAGCTGACCAACGGCGCCGACGTCACCGTCTCCCAGACCACCGCCACCCAGGGGCAGCTCGCGGCCGTGCCGGGCGTCGGGCGGGTGGAGCCGCTGCAGCACCGCTTCGCCTACGTCGGCTCCGACCTGCAGGACCTGTACGGCATCCGCCCCTCCACCGTGCGCCTGCACGACGCCTACGTCTCCGGCGGCACCGCCCGCGAGATCCTCGACCGGCTCGCCCGGCAACCTGACGCGCTGCTGGTCAGCCAGGAGACCGTCAACGACTTCCAGCTTCACCTCGGTGACCAGGTGCGGCTGCGGACCGAGAACGGCAGGACCGTCCCCTTCCACTACGCCGGCGTCATCACCGAGTTCCCGACCGCGCCCCGCGACAGCTTCCTCGTCGCCAACGCCTCCTACCTGACCCGCACCATGCCCGCCGACACCCTGTACCTGATCAGCACCGACGGAGCCCAGCCGAGGCAGGTCGCCGCAGACCTGCGCGCCAGGCTCGGGCCGACGGCGAAGGTCACCGACGTGCAGACCACGCGCCAGGTCGTCGGCAGCAGCCTCACCGCCGTGGACCTGGCCGGCCTGACGACCATCGAACTCGGCTACGCGCTGGCGCTGGCGGCCCTGGCCACCGGTCTGCTGCTGGCACTCGGCTTCGCCGAGCGGCGCCGCACCTACGCGCTGGCCCGGGTGCTGGGGGCGACCCCGCGGCAGCTGGGCTCGTTCGTGTGGGCGGAGGTGGCGCTGGTCGGGGTGGCCGCGGCCGTGCTCGGGGCGCTGTGCGGGTGGGCGCTGTCGAGGATGCTGGTCGCCGTGCTCAGCGGGGTGTTCGACCCGCCTCCCGACGCGCTGGCCGTGCCGTGGGCCTACCTGGCCGTGCTGGCCGTCCTCGGCGTCGCGGCGTTGCTGGTAGCCGGGGCGGCGACGCTACGGGCCGCCCGCCGCCCGCCGATGACCGTGTTGCGCGACCTGTGATCCATCAGTGGCCCGCTCGGAGGAGGATCCCACCCGGCGCACCTTCTTCGGCGATGGAATCTTGGGCCCCAAGCGGCACGCCATCGACGCCCGAGACGGTCCCTTTGCCAGGGCCGGCACACAGCATGAAGGCGGCGTAGGAGTTGGCCCGGACGAGCAAGGGCAAGGCTAGATCCGAGCTTGGATCGCCACATCGACCAGGAGGGCATATGAGCTCGCCAGGTTGCGCCTGCCGGAGAGCCGCCGTCGTGGTGGTCGGCGCCGCGATGCTCATCGCCGTGCCGGTCAGCACCATGAACGTGGCGGACGTCCGCAGCCGCAACGACGTACATGCTCAAACGCGCACCAACCTGGACGAGTCAGCGCGCAGTGCGGCCTTTGCCCGCGCGATGTACCGGGTCTACGCCACCCACGCTGCCCAGGAAAGGCTTCCGCAGATGCGGGACCTGCTCAGCCAGGCGGCACGCACCGAGTTGCACGACCACTTCACCGGGCAGGCCAAGCTGATCGAGCTGGTCGGCGACAACGCCGCGAACCTGCGCGACGCCATCACCCGCAACTCCTCCCTGGCGAGCCTGTACAGGAGGTTCGCCGCCGAAGCCGAGCACGACGGCGAGAGGAACGCGGTCCGGGTGTTCACTGATCAGGCTCGAAACGTGGCCGCCCGCCACGACACCCTGACGCAGGCGCTCGAGGCGATCGTCCACCCCGCGTCGGGCGCGGCGATCCCGGCGGCGGTGCCCGTCCCGCCGGAGAGGACCCGAACCGGCGGTCCTGCCGCATCGGCTGCCCGTACGCTGGGCAATCTGGTCACCGCGCTGATGCAAGAGGCATTCGCCGACGCCAAGTACGCCCTCTACGCTCAGCGGGCCCGGCAGACGGGCGAGCCGCGGCTGGCGATGCTGTTCGGCAGCATGGCCGGTGCTGGGCGCACAGAGCACTTCGCCGCGGAGGCACGGCTCGCCGGCCTGGTCCACGACACCAGGGCGAACACGTGCGAGGCGATCGGTGGTGAGATCTACAACGGCCGGCAGATGTATCCCGGCTACGCCAGGCAAGCCGCCAGGGTTGGCGACCACACCGTGGCGGCCCTGTTCGCCAGCACCGCGCGCGATGAGATGGAGCAGGCGCAGGCGCTCACCAGCGCCGTGTCCCGGTTGGGCACCGGCTGCCCGGCCGCGGGCTGAACCAGATCATCCACCGCCGCGCTCACCGCAGGCGCAACGCCCTCCCGGGGGCCCACCGACACCGGTCCGGCCACCACGAGCTCCAGCGCGCTCCGCCGCATGCCGGACACACGCCTCCTTGAGGTTCTGAGCACAGGTCGACGTCGGCCAACGCCCTGCTTGACTCGCGCGCGGGCCCGCTGGGACATACGACGGTACTCGCCGCCCGCCGATGACCGTGCTGCGCGACCTATGCCCCATCAGCGGCCCGTTCCCAGCTCGGCCAGGAGCTCGGTCCAGCACCGGCCGACGACCTCAGAGGTGTAGCGCTGTGAGGTGGTCAGCGCGGCCGTGCCCATTGTCCGGCGACCGGCCTCGTGGTCGATGAGCAGCCCGATCGCCGCGGCCAGGGCGGTGACGTGCTGCCGCGGGACGAGGAGCCCGTCGTGGCCGTGAGTGATCATCTCGCCCGGCCCGTGCGGACAGTCGAAGGCGACCACCGGCACCCCCTTGCTCAGTGCCTCCAGAACCGTCATCGGGAATCCTTCGCGGCGGGAGCTGAGCACGAAGATCGAGGCGGCGTCGAGTTCGGCGCCGACGTCCCCAGAAGGTCCGGGGAACTCGACTGTGCGGGCCAGGCCGAGCTCGTCGGCCAGCTTGAGCAGGCGGGCGCGCTCGGGTCCTGAGCCGACGATGCGCAGCCGCCAGCCGGGGCGGGCGGCACTGACCTGTTCCCAGGCGCGCAGGAGCAGGTCGAAGCCCTTGACCTTGGACAGGCGGCCGATCGCGACGACGGTCTCGGCGTTCAGCGGGGAGGGGCCGCCGGTGAGAGGTGGCGTGGCGTTGGGGATGCGCAGCAGGTGCCGCGGCGCTCGCGGGCCCAGTGCCACTCGGTAGGCGCCCAGATCGGCCTCTGTCAGGGTGACGAGCGCGTCGAGCCTGCCGTATCTGCGGGCGATCAGATCCTGGACGGCGGTTTTGTGGGAACCGAGGCCGGTGTGTTCCTGCCCGATCGTGATGACGCCGGGCGGGGTCAGCAGGGCGGCGGCCAGGTTGAGGCCGGGGCGCGTGGTGATCAGGACGCCGGTTCGCAAGCCGCGTAGGAAACGCAGCAGAGCCAGGTCGGTACGCAGGTCGAATCTGTCGTAGGCGGCCTCCTGCCGCGGGTTGAGCCTGCTCCGGAGCAGCCGCGCACGCAGTGCGCCGCGGGGCCGGTGGCCTGCGCGGTCGTCCAGGAAGGTGATGCGAACGCCGGGCGGCACCTCGAAGAAGGGCTTGTCCCTGGTCTTGGTGACACTGACGATCTCGACGTCATGACGGGCCGCCAGCATGCCGGCGAGGTTGAAAGCGGTCCTGATGGTGCCGCCCATGCCGTACGCGTGCAGCAGGAGGATCTTCACCTGCCGGGTGCTGCGCGGGCCGGCCCTGCGCGCCCTGCGGCGGTTGTCCGCCCGCAGCAGGAGTACCCCGACCCGTCGCGCGTTGACGGTCAGGTGGATGGCAGCCGGGGTGAGGATGATCGAGCCCAAGGTGTCGCTGGGATAGTGCGCCCCGAGGTAGACCCTCGCGGTCATCTGACCCGCCACGAGCACTGCGCCCGCCACCACCACAGGACGGAAGAGGCGGGTCTTCCTGGCCAGCAGCGCCCCGGCCACCACGATGGACAGGGTCAGGCACACATGACCGCTGGGAAAGCTGTCAGAACCGAGCTCCCGCACCAGAGCGTCCACCGCCGGGGGCCGGGGACGGGCGACGACCACCTTGACCAGCGCGCCCACGCCCCACCCCGCCGCGATCACCGTCAGCACGCCGACGGCGGCGCGGGTCCGTCCTGAAATGGCGACACCCACGACGAGGAGGACGGCCAGGGCCGTGCCCACGACGGTGCCGAAGCCCACGTTCAGGACCTGCGCCATCGCGGTGAGCCATGGGCCGCGCAGCGACTGCACCGCCTGGCTCACTCTCATGTCCACCGCTGTCCACGCCGGCGTGCGCGCGGCGAAGCCGACGACCACCCCCAGGCCCAGGAACGCGGCGGAGACCGGCACCGGGACGGTCGTTGTGCTGCCTGATCTCATGAACGCACGGTAGAGAGAGGCGTGACAGCGTCCGCTCAGCACTCGGTTAGCGCGGCGCTTACCTTTCCGCGGGCGCAGGCCAGGGGCAGATCCGGGGTTCCGGCCAGGATTAACCCCACGTTGTGGTCCGCCGAACCTGCCGCTGTCCCGCGTCTCCGCAGACTGAGTGCGTCAGTACGACGCCAATGCATCGGAGATATTTCAATGCGTAAGTCCATGCTCATCCCCGGTCTCGCCACCGTGGTCGTCCTCGTGGCGGGCGGCGGAGCTGCCGCGTACGCCTCCTCCCTCGACCAGAGCCCCGCCCCCACCTCCTCCCAGTCCTCCGCCACCCCCTCCGAGCAGGCCCCCGAGAACGAGGCCGCCACGCCTGCGGAGAGCGCGGACCCCAACGAGGGCACGCAGGAAGACGCGCAGGGCCAGCAGGCTGAGGCCGAGGACGGCAACGACGACACGGCCGGCCAGCAGGCCGAGGCGGAGGACGGCGACGACGACCAGGGCGCCGAGAAGGCCGAGGCCGAGGACGGCCAGGACGACAAGGGGCAGGAAGCCGGCTCCGAGACCCAGGAGGGAAAGCAGGGCCAGGCGGGCGACCAGCACGAGCAGGAGGGCAAGGGCGACGCCTCCGAGCCCGAGGACGGCTGAGCCAGGCGCCGGGCCCCCGCCGACTCGTCGTCGGCGGGGCCCGGCCACTCCTGAACTGTTCGGCGCCCGCTTCTGCCGTTGCCGCGGCAGGTCAGCGGCACTGCCGGCCTTCCGGCAAGTCTGTCCGGCCGCACGACAAGCCCCTCCGACCACGGGCGCCGGCTCGGCCGGGCGGCCATGGCCGCCCGGCGCGCCAGTTCCTGCCCCCCGAAGTGCGGGTCACTGACGGTAATCGATAGGTTGCTCAGATGATTGACCGGATGGTGGGCTCGATGCAGCGGCGGCTGCTCGCCTTGATGATCCTCTGCTATCTGCTGGCTGCCGCCGCACCGCGGCCGGGCGAGGCTGTGCGGGCGATGGCGCTTGGATCGGGTGGTCCGGTCACGGTGCCCATGGTCTTGCTGGCTGTGATGTTGTCGACCGCCGGTCTCGGAGTGCGGGTACGGGATCTGCGCGCCGTCGTGGGTCGGCCCCTGCGGTTGGCGTCGGGCGTGGCGATGAACGCGTTCCTGCCCGTGATGCTTTTGCCGGTTGCTGCGATGTGCCTGCGGGCCTGGCCCGACGCCGCGGAGGTGGAGTGCCTCGCGGTCGGGTTGCTGCTGGTGCTGGCCATGCCGATCGCCGGCGGGGCGGCGTCATGGGGGCAGAACGCTGGAGGCAACGTTCCCTTGGTGGTCGCCATGGTCGTGGGCTCGACGCTGCTCAGTCCTGTCACGGTTCCGTGGGGGCTGACCGTGTCCGCCGCCCTGGTCGGCCCAGGGGGCGCACGTAGCCTTGATGACACGGCGCGGCTGGACGGGCTGGCTGGGACGGCGGGCGCGGGCGCGTTCGCGCTGGCCTTGATCGTGCTGCCCTCTCTGGCCGGGATCCTTGCGCGGGCCATGCTCGGGGAGCGGCGAGTGGCACGCATCGCGCCGGTCATCAAACTGGTCAACATCGTGAACATCCTGCTGCTGTGCTACCTCAACGCCTCCGGCGCGCTCGGGCAGGCGCTGTCGCCCCCCGACCCTGACTTCCTGGCTCTGGCCGTCGGCGTGGCCGGTGCGGTCTGCTGCATGTCCTTCCTCGTCGGCAGGTGGATGTCCCGATGGACCCGATGCGATACTCCTGACGGCATCTCGCTCATCTTCGCCACCGGCATGAACAACACCAGCGCGGCGGCGGTCCTGGCCACGAACTGGTTCGCGCACCGTCCGCAGGTCCTCGTGCCGATCCTGGCCTACAGCCTGCTGCAGAAGCTCGCCGCCAGTCTGTTCGGAACCCGGCCGCCCGCGCGGCCTGCGGCGCTGTCATGAGCCCTCCGGCACCGTCTCGGTGACGCATATCCCCGCCGCCAGCGCCAGGTTCGCGGCTTGATTTTCGACTTCGATCAGCTCGCGCGGCGCGTCAGTCTGTTCGACCGGTCCAGATCGTTCTTGCCGCCAGGCCCGACCACCAGTAGCTCCGACAGGCGCCCTTCAGGGGGCCCATCGGCTGTGCCCTTGGCCGAAGGTGAGCGTGAAGCACATGCCCAGCCCCACCGACCCGCCGAGCGGGGGAGGTGTCAGCCCAGGAGGCTCAGGTGAAGCAGCCACGCGCGACCATCTCGGTCGCCACCAGGATCGCGATCGCCTCAGCGGCCAGCAGAGCCACCAGGACAACGAGCTGCACGACTCCAGCCTCGATCGGGCTCGCCCCGCCGAGCAGCATCCCGACGAAGGCGCCAGGAAGAGTGACCAGCCCTACAGTCCGCGTCTGATCCAGCGCGGGGACCAGCGCCTGGGCCGCCGCCGGGCGGCAGATCTCCAGCGCCGCCTCCCTGGGCAGGAAGCCCAGCGCCAGAGCCGCCTCCACCTCTCCTCTCCGCTGGACCAGTTCCTCCATGGCCCGCCGTCCGGCGAGGGAGGTAGCGGTCAGACAGCCACCCAGCAGGATCCCCGCGATCGGGATCACCACGATCCCGTCCATGGAGATCGTCCCGCTCATGGCCAGGATCGTCAGCGCTGGGGCGGTGCCCGCCGCGATCGGCACCGCCGCCCTCCACGCCTTCCGGCCACGAGTGATGCGCCGGCCCGCGGTGAAGGAGGCCACACCGTACATGAGCACAATGAACCCCGCCGCGGCCGCGAAGTAGGCGACCACCCAGGCGATCACCACGGAGACCGCGCCGAGCTGGGCGGCCGCCCGCACGCAGGCGGTCAGGACAGCCCGTCCATGTCCCAGCCGGCCGAACCAGGCCACCAGGGCGCCCAACACGACAAGAGCGATCAAGGCCACCGGCAGGAGAGCGGTCACAGAGATCCACGAAGAAGAACGCACAGCAGGTAGTGTGCCGCCGTCAACCACCTCGGCGATCGCCGGAACGGTGCCACAGCACCTTGATCCGCCAAAGCGGTGGAGCCTGGCCGCCGCTCCCGGGAGCCGGCGACCACGCCAGGGAGTCTCATCACGCCCCGTTCAACGACGGCAGCTGCTGCTGGGACCGCTCTTTTCATGCGGCCCCACCGGCTTCGGTCGAGGCGCGACGGGCACAAGCAGGCAGATTCTCGCGGCAGAAATGTATCGCGGGAAGGTCATAGTCTCCCCCTTTATGCGTTGATGGGCCTATCGCCCGATTAACCATATGGACTTTCTCTTATTTGTCTACATTACGTCGAAAGTGGGCATAAATATAGCTTCCTAGCGCCGCCGAGGGAGCAAGGGGGACGACCAGCTGCAGCCCTGTTCGCGAAGCGGTGGCGGCGCTTGACCTGCAACGAGGTGACACGCGCCGGTCGTACTCGCCGACATCTTCATGTGCGGATGGTAACCAGGCAAAGGTCAGTGTTCCGTTAACCGTGCCTCATTCCTGCGCTCATCTTAGGCTCCCTAATCTGAGCCGATGCGGCTGCTTGTGGTAATGGTAATTGTGCTCACGGACATGGCCTCCTGCAGCACGACGTCGGGCTCCTCAGCGGTGCCGACTATCCCCGCGAGGCCTCCCTTGACGGCGCACGACTCTCCAGCGCCTTCCGCTGCCGCGCTGGACGTCTACGCTCACAACCGTCCCGGTCTGCTGAGCCAGGTGGTGGTGCGGTTTCCCGCGCGGGTGTACGTGCCCAACAGCCAGGACAACACCGTAGACGTGATCGACCCGGCCACCTACAAGATTATCAACACGTATCGGGTCGGCAGGCGTCCCCAGCACGTCGTGCCCTCCTGGGACCTTGAGACCTTGTGGGTCAACAACAACGACGGCAACACACTGACCCCGATCAACCCGCTCACCGGCATACCCGGCAAGCCGGTTCACGTCGAGGACCCGTACAACCTGTACTTCAGCCCCGACGGGGGTGCATTGGCAGATCACCCAGCTGGGCTGGGAGCCGGTGCAGGGCAGGCCGAAGACCGAGGCCAGCGACCGCACCATCGCCCTGGACGAGGACACCGTCACCGCGCTGCGCGCGCACCGCAAGCGCCAAACGGCCGAACGCTTGGCCGCGGGCGAGGATTGGGTGGACAGCGGCTTCGTCTTCACCGACGAGATCGGCCGGCCGCTGCATCCCCAGCAGGTCAGCGACCAGTTCTACCTACTGGCCTTCGAGGTGGGGCTGCCGCCGGTGCGGCTGCATGACCTGCGTCACGGAGCCGCCTCGCTCATGCTCACCGCCGGGGTGGATCTGAAGGTCGTGCAGGAGACGCTGGGGCACGTCTCGTCCACATTCACCCGCGACACCTACACCAGCGTCTACCCGGAGGTGGCCCGCGCCGCCGCGGAATCCACCGCGGCCCTGGTCAACACCGCAGCGGCTGGTGCCCAGACGGCACGGCTGATCACCCTGCCGACCCATACCGGCGAGAACTTCACCTGAACCGTCGAGCCTGAGCAGGCCCGTCGAACCTCCGGCGGGCCTGCTCTTTTGTCGTCAGCCGTCAGCGCACAGGTCGTGCAGCCAATCGATCCCCTCCCTGCGCCGTGAAACGGGGCGAGCGGATGGCAGCGAGAAGCAGCGGATCCTTTATCTGCTGGTCACCAACGGCCCGGTTGGCAAGACGAGTGACCTTTGCCGGCGAGACGAGTCGCCTTGGGCGATGCTTGACCCCACTTGGAGTCATTGCTAACGACGGCGCTTGCTGGGTCTTCTGGCTTGATCTTCTGGTGGTCGTCTTCGGGGTCTGAGTTGACGGTGGCCTGGCTAAACGATCTACCGGGTTACACGGTCCGTACACAAGAGCAACCAGCGAGCAACCAGCCATGATCAAAAACGAGATCCGAGGCTGGCGAGAACCGAGAAATCCCAGGTCGGACGCGGTTTTGAAGAGTAGGGCGGGTGGGACTTGAACCCACGACCCACGGATTATGAGTCCGATGCTCTTGACTCCTCCGTCGAGTCGCCGGCGTCCGGGGTTTTTGGCTGATCGGATACGCGAGGGGATTGTTGCTGGCGTAGGAGGGCGTGGGCGACGGCGGCGGCTGTGATGGCCTCTTCGCGTTGCTGCTGGGCGGTTTTCAGGGCGTTGGCGAGGTCGGTGAGTTCGGTGCGCAGTCGTTCGGTCTCGCTCAGGGACGCGGTTTTGGATTGGTCGGCGAGGGTGCGGGCTTGTTCGGCCACGGCGGCCGCGGTGACCGCTTGTTCGCGCTGCTGACGTTCGACGATCAGCGCCTCTCGTAGCCGGTCGGCTTCCGCCGCGTGCGCTGCGGCGGCGCCGCGGGCTTGGTCGCGTTCCTGCTCGGCCCTGCGGGTCTGGACTTCCTGCTCCTGGAGGTGGTGGCGGAGGTCGGTGAGGTCGTGCTGCTGGACAGTGGCCTGGCGTTCCAGGTCTGCGATACGGGCGGTCGCCGCGGTGTGCAGCTCGGTCAGTTCGGCGGTTCGGTGGCGGGCGGTGTCACGGTGCTGCTCGGCTTGGCGTTGCCGGCCAGTGGCTTCGGTGGCGCGTTGCTCGGCTTGAGAACGTGCGTTCTGGTGTTCGCCCACCTGGCGCCAGGCGTCCTGCTCGCGTTCCTCGGCGCGGTCGCGGGCGGTCTCCGCCTGTTTCTGCGCCTGTTCGGCGGCGGCGACATGGGCGGCGGCGGTGTTGGCGATCGTCGTGGCGCGCTGATCTGCCGCCGCGGCACGCTGGTCAGCCGCTGCTGCGGCGGCGCGGGCCTCCTCGGCTGCCTGCTCCGCGGCCTGGACCTGTGCCAGGGCGCCGCTGCTCAGCTCGGTCAACTGGGCGCTCAACGCAGCCTGGGCAGCCTGCCACTGCTCGCCGGCGGCCAGCAGCGGGCCGAGGAGACCTTGGGCGCGGAGCAGCGCGTTCGCCACTGGTGCGGCATGGGAGGCGGTACGTGCCCGGTAGGCGGCGGCACGGCAGGCGTCGCTGCAGTACTTGGCGCGGCTGCTACGTCCGGGGAGGGCGTTGGCGCAACCGGGCCCGGCACATCGCAGTTCCTCGGCCGTCTCCATCGTCTCGTCGTGGAGGGTCGGCTCGTCGTCCTCGGCTGATGAGTCGGCTGCCACAAGTTCCTGATCGTCTGCCACAGTCAGCCAGACTAGCGTTCGTTGCGAACGAACGCACCTGCTTCGTACGAACGCAAACGCTGATGTCTCCAATTCTAGCCCGTGATAACCTTCCTTATCGGAGGTTAGGAAAATCGGGCGCTCCCGCCTGGATGAAGGGACGAAACGGGCATGAGTGAAGGCGGGCGATCGCCGGCGGCGGGGGAGCAGTCAACGGTTGTCGGGGTGGCGGAGAACGGGGCCGGCCACACCGTGGCCGACTATGCGCTCAGCGCGGACACCCGCCGTCTGATCGCCGAGGGCGTGCCGGCCAACACCCGCCGCGCCTACGCTCGTCAATGGGCCGCCTTCACGACCTGGTGCGCCACGCAAGGCCGGCAGGCGCTGCCCGCCACCGGACAGACGCTGGCCGAGTACACCGCCCAACTGTGCGCGGCCGGACAGGCCCCGGCCAGCATCGAGCAGGCCATGGCCGCCGTGCGAACCATGCACCGCCTGTCCGGGCACGCCGGCCAACCCGCCACCGAGGCCGCCCGGCTGGCGTTGCGCGCCTACAAACGCCAGCGCGCCGAAAACGGCGGCCGCGGCCAGCGCGAGGCCCCGCCCATAACCATCGACGCGCTGCGCGCCATGGTCAGCGCCTGCGACCTGGCCACCGCGATCGGGCTGCGCGACCGGCTGCTGCTGGTGCTCGGTCTGGCCCTGATGGGCCGCCGCAGCGAACTCGTCGCCTTGATCAGGGACGACGTGCGCGAGGTCGCCGATGGGCTGGAGGTGGTCATCCGCACTTCCAAAACCGACAAGGACTCCCGCGGCGAGACCATCGCCATACCCCGCGGCACCCACCCCCTCACCGACCCGGTCGCCGCCTGG
Source organism: Nonomuraea sp. NPDC005730 (assembly GCF_040630865.1). NCBI lineage: Bacteria > Bacillati > Actinomycetota > Actinomycetes > Streptosporangiales > Streptosporangiaceae > Nonomuraea > Nonomuraea sp. NPDC005730. The sequence goes on along the minus strand of NZ_JBEXYK010000009.1, from coordinate 197,484 downwards.
CGCGACTGGCTCGCCATCCTTGACCAGGCCGGGCACACGACCGGGCGGCTGCTGCGCCGCATCAACCGGCACGGCGGCATCGGCCCGTCCCTGGGCGCCGATGCCGTCAACGTCATCGTCCGCGACCTGGCGGTACGCGCCGGAGTGCCCTTCGCCAACACGGTTACGGCGCACAGCCTGCGCGCCGGAGGCGCCACCGTCGCCTACGCCGCCGGAGTCCCCGTCGCGGTCATCGCCAAACATGGCCGCTGGGCGCCCGCTTCACCCGTGGTCTTGCGGTACATCAGGGCGGTGGACCGCTGGCGGGACAACGCCATGCGGAATGTCGGTCTCTGACTGGCAGAAGGCAGGCGGCGGCGAATTCCGGGGGCTACGCCTCCCGAGTTCGTCATCCGAAGATGGAGCGTGCGCAGGAGCGGAGCTCTTGATTACGTGCTGTGCGGCGGCAGGGGACCAGGCCCTGTTCATGAACAGGGCTATTGCAATGGAGTTGACTACCGCTGGTGGGGCCATCATTGGTGACGAGGATCGCAGTGCTCATGGGACCACGAGCAGGCGCGAATTCATGCCGAACGACGCAGGCCCACGATGAGGTGGTCAGCACCGTGGTCGAGGGTGAAACGGTCGCATGCGAGTCGTCGAGACCGGCACCCTCACTGTCCCGCCGGCGTTGGCCGGTGGGCCTGTCACCGGCCCGACGCGTGGTCGACCGTACAGGTTGGACATGGCCGCGTTCTTCTCCTTCAACCGTGAAGGCCTGATCACGCGGGTGCGCTCATATTGGGACACCGGGGCATTCGCCGAGCAGATCGGCATCGACGTCGCCGTCATTCGCTCCATGCAGTCCCGCGCTCGAACGCTTGCGTGAGAGGCGGGGGCCAAGGAGCGGACCTGAAGGCCCCCCGCTCGGGTCCGCGTCACCAGCCGCAAAGTAACGCTGAGTAACCGTCATCGCTATGCGTGGTCGCGAGCTCGGTCATCGCAGGGCAGCTGAACACGCCGGATCACCGGCGTTTACGGCTGATCGCGGCTCGCGGATAGGTAAGGCAGAGGTGCGCGGCCGGCGGGTTGTTGAGGTAGTCACCCCAGATGCAGCCCGTGGAGTGGGGGCAGGTCTCCAGCCACGTGTTGCAGTGCCGGCACAGCAGGCCACGGACCTGGAGGCTGACAGGGGCGTGGTCGACGAACACGCCGATCGTGCTGTGGCACGCGTGGCAGGCAGGGCCCAAGGCCGCGATCAGCGCCTTGATGATCGGGCCCAGAACCGGCCCCTGGAACGGTGGCCACCGCGCGCTGTCTTGTTCGACAGGGCATCGCTCGCGTCGCCTGACGAGCGCAGGGTTGGCCTCGGAGTCGAGGGCAAGCACCGCCCAGCGCACGGTCCTGCTGCCGCAGAGGCCCTCCTCCGGCCGGGTGCCGGGGGGCGGGTTGACCCGATAGTGCTGTCCATCCGCGCTCCACCACGTGCACCATTGCTCGTGCGGCAGGGCCGGGGGCGGCGGCTTCTTCAGTCCTCGCCACGCCCGGGCGCAGAGGTATCGCGTGCCAAGGCGCAGGTGGTAGCGGCCGTCGTCGCCGAGTACCGCGATCGCAGGGGTGAGCGCGGTGGATCCGGTGAGGATTCGGCAGGGCTGAGCGGCCCTGGCGGCGGCCAGCGCTGCCAGGGCCGCGGGCTCGTCGGTACCGGACTCCCAGGCCAGCCGGCGCAGCAGCGCGTCGCGACGGTGCTCGGGGAAGTCGGCGGGCCCCAGCCAGGCGATCACGGCGCTGTCTGCGGGGCGGTGGCTTCGAGAGCGCTCGTGGTCCGGCCGGCGCGGAGCTGCTGCAGGTCGGGGATGTGGTTGTACAGCGTGCCTGGAGAGACGCCGAGCAGCTTGGCGATCGAGGTGATCGAGTTGTCGGGGTTGGGCAGCATGTCGCGGGCGGCCCGCAGAAGTTCGGGGGTGATGACCGTGGGGCGGCCGCCGGTACGGCCGCGCGCCCTGGCGGCGGCCAGGCCGTCGCGGGTGCCGGCGACGATGAGTTCGCGGATGAACTCCGCCAGGGCGGCGAAGACGTGGAAGATGAGCCGGCCGCCGGGGGTGGTGGTGTCGAGGTTCTCGTGCAGTGAGGTGAAGCCGATCTCGCGGCGGCGGAGTTCGGCGACCATGGTGATGAGGTCGGCCAGCGAGCGGCCGTAGCGGTCCAGGCTCGGGACGACCAGCGTGTCGCCCTCGGTCAGGAAGGCGTGGCAGGCGGCGAGTTCAGGCCTTTCGGCGGTCTTGCCGGACTTCTTGTCGGCGAACACGCGCCGGCAGCCCGCCGCTTTGAGGGCGTCGAGTTGGCGTTCGAGATTCTGGCCGGCGGTGGAGACGCGGGCGTAGCCGATGCGGATCTCGCTGCGGTGGGCGGGGAAGGCGGCCAGCGGGTCGGCAGGAAGCTGCAGGGCGTCGGTCACGCCCGTCATTCTCTCAACAAACGGTGCTGAGAGGTTGTTGAACCACTCGGGTTGTTGAAGGAGTTTTTGAAGGCTGGGGAGGTCTCCGGCGACCCCGTTTTCAAGATCTTCAAAAAACGAATGTTTTCTGAAGCTGCGAGAGGGCTTTCGCGCGCGGATTGGGGTGCCGGTGAGAACCGCACCACACGGCGCAGCGGCGATGCGGTGACCATCGTGGGTCTCGCGTCCGATTTCACTCCCCGAGCCTGCTTCCGGAATTCCGTCATTCCGGAAGCTGGAGGAGCGACGAGCGTCGCGATCTGCAGTGATTTGGTACAAGCCGCTTGCGGATCTTCTACCATGATCGAAATGCGGCGTATGTGGCCTTTGGCATGCCTGGTTCCCGCGGCGGTGGCCTACGCGATCATAGGGTTGGTCGAGTATGCGCGCTTCCGTACCGGCATCTATGACTTAGTGATCTTCGATCAGGCGGTCCGTGGCTACTCCCGCTTTGAGGTTCCCGGCTCGTTCGTCAAAGACCAGTGGAACCAGCTCGGCACGGCGGTATCGATCCTGGGTGACCACTTCTCACCGATCTTGGTCGTTCTGGCGCCCCTGTATTGGATCTACGACGGCCCGCAGACCCTCATCGTCGCCCAGGCGGTGCTCTTTGCTGTCGCGGCCATCCCGCTGTGGAGACTGAGCCGACGCCGATTAGGAACACCTGCGGCCTATCTGGTCGCCACCGCCTACCTGTTGTCGTGGCCGATCGCCGAGGCTGCGGCCTTCCATTTTCACGAGTACGCCTTCGTGCCCTTGCTGACGGCTGTGCTTTTCGAACGACTCGACGCCGGTCGGCGCGGTGCTGTCATCGTCTCGGCGGCGGCGCTCCTCCTGGTCAAGGAGGACCTGGGCTTCTTCGTCGCGGGACTCGGCCTGGCCCTGCTGTTCCGCCCGTCATGGCGCCGCATAGGGGCGGCCATGGTCGTGGTCGGCCCCTTGGCGGTGTGGGTGACGAGTCAGATCGTCATCCCAGCGTTCGGCGGCTCGTCGGGCCGTTACTGGTATTACAGCGGCCTCGGAGCAGGTCCGGGGGAGGTCATCACCCGGCTCCTCATACGTCCGCTGGATGTCCTGTCCGTGCTCACCTCGCCGGGCGTCAAGGTGCAGACGATGTTGCTGCTGCTGGCGCTTGTGCTGTTCGTGCCGCTGCTGTCGCCGTACGCGCTGCCGCCCGCGATGCTCATCCTGGAACGGATGCTGGCCACCGATCAACCAGGCTGGTGGAGTACCAGTTACCACTACAACGCCGCCGTCGTCATGGCGCTGTTCTGCGCGTCCATCGATGTGATCGACCGTTTCCAGCGGCGTCGCGGCACGGCAGATGTGTCTCGCCGACGCCTGGGTTTCACCTGGGCCACCGCTTGTGCGGTGCTCGGCCTCGGGCTGGTGGCGCTCTTCCCTCTGCGCGATGTCTTCGATCCGGCCTGGTATCGAAGCGGTGCACGCGAGGACGCGGCTGCCGCGGCGGTCGCGGTTGTCCCTGATGGGGCCTTGGTCGAGGCCGCCAACCAGGTTGGGCCGAACCTCTCGGCCAGGACCAAGGTGGTCATGTGGCGGCCGATGCCACGCCGTGCTCCATGGGTCGTGGCCGACGTGGCCTCGCCCCAACCGATCTTCAAGTCAGTTGAGGAGCAACGGGCCGACGTCGCCGAATTGCAGGCTCGCGGTTACAGGCTGGTGATGGAACGCGAAGGTTACATCGTCCTTCACCTGCCCTGAGGCAAGGGGGCAAGGGCTGGGCCAGCCGCTGATCCGGTTGTTGATCTGGTCGCGGAAAGGGCCGAAATAGGTCATTCGCCACTCAGGGCGGATCAGGTGGGACGTTGCACCTCCATGCCCGACCCAAGGTCGAGTTGTTTGCTCATGTCGAGCTCGAACTTGCCATACAGGTTCAGATGGGACCAGAAGAGAGCCGACAGAGCGCGCCGGTCGGCGTCGGTGAGCTTCTTGCGCCACTTCGGCTCGGCCAGGACGATCTGCACCATCCTGGTGTTCAGGTAGACGATCGCGGCCTGGACCAGGTGAAGGGCCAGCGCGGAGACCTCGACGTGTTCGCGGTCGTCGCCGGTCAGATCACCGGCCTTGCCGTAGAAGATGTCCTTGTTGGCCGAGTTCCAGTTCTCGACCACGTTCAGGCCTTCGTGGATTTCGCGGCGCAGTTCCTCTGCGGCCAGGTAGTCGCAGATGAAGACGGTGCGGATCACTCGGCCGAGTTCTTCGATGGCCCGGTAGGTGGGGTGCTTGGGGCCGCCGCGGGTGAAGCGGCGCAGCATCTGGTGGGCCTCGGCGGTGCCCAGCCGCAGGGCCGTCGCGTATTTGATCATCTGGTCGTACTGGTTGGCGATCAGCTCCCAGTCGATGGTCTTGCCCGACAGGACGCCGTCCAGCTGCGGCCAGGCCTCGCCTTCGGTCAGGCCCGGCCGGTACAGGCGGGCCGAGCCGATGTTCTTCAGCCGGGGCAGCAGCTTGAAGTCCAGCAAGTGCGAGAACGCAAAGCCAACGATCGAAGCTCCGTGCGTATCGGTGTACTGGCGATCGATCTCCGCGCTGGTCAGGTGCCGGAGCAAGCCCTCGATCATCGAGGCCACCTCGGAGTCGGTGGTAGATCGCACCTGGCTGTAGATGCACACGTTCTTGCGCTCGACGTGCCAATAGACCATGATCCCGGCGCCGCCGTAGCGCTGGTGCCACTCGGTCATGAAGTTCGCCGACCACGAGCCGAACTTGCGCGAGTCCGACGCGCACGCCGTGCCCGGCCCCCACAGCGAGACATCGCGCACCTCCAGCGTCTTGTTGACCACCGTGCGGATCGCGGCGCGCAGGTTGTCGCGGTTGACGAACAGCCGGCGGGTCCGGCGCAGCGCGGCCTCGGTGTCGGCCTCCATCCCCTCGATCGCCGCGGTGCCGTCGGCGACCCGTTTGATCCCCATGTTCGTGCCGAGCCCGAAGGTGCACAGCAGCAGCCGGCGGCGCAGCACCTTCGCATCAGTCACCGTGCGCGAGGCCACCGAGGTGAACTCGCCGGTGAAGTCGGTGGCGTGGTCGACGTTCTTGATCAGGTCCAGCAGGTCGATCACGCCCCAGCGGCGGGCGATCTCCTCCTTCAGCGCCTCCAGGTTCTCCGGCTCGATCTGCTTGCCCAGGGGCGGCACGCTAATCCACGGCTCGCCCTTCCTTCTGGTGATGCTCACCCCGCCCGTCGTGGCCTTCTTCAGGCCCTTGTTCAGCCGGTCCAGCGCCGCCACGTGCCGCTTTTGCAGGTCGGCGATGAAGTCGGCCGGGTCGCGGGGCTTGGCCAGCGCCTCGTAGTGCACGTCCCGGTTGTCCTCGAAGTCGGCGGGCAGATCCTCATCGGGGTTGCGCCAGGTGTTGGCGCCCTCCACCCAGATCTCGCGGCGCCGGACGGCCTTGCGCAGCGCGACCAGCACGCACAGCTCGTACGGGATCCGCTCCACCAGGCCGCTGTCGGGGTCCAGGACCGCATCGCGCCAGTCCTCGGGCACGACGTGCTCCAGCGGCACCGCCTCGGCTGCGGCGTAGAAGTCGGCGTCGGAGCCGTCGTAGCGCTTGAGCAGGTCCAGGGCGTCCATGACCGGCTTGAAGGTGTCGTTGCTGGAGCGGAACCTCACCGCCTTGAGCAGCTTGGGCAGGCCGCGCCGGTAGTGGTGGGAGTAGGAGCCGCGCAGCTTGGTCCGCACCCGGGTGCGCAGCTCCTTCTCGTTCGCCTTGGCCTCGGCGATGATGTCTTCCAGCGTCCGCTCGCCGACCACCGGATACAGGGCCTTGCGGACGATCTCCTCCGGCAGCTCCAGCGCCGCCGTGGCGAGCTTCACCAAGATCCCGTTCTTGCCTTGCACCCGCCGGAACTCGGCGTTGAGCTCGCCCTCGACCTTCTTCTCCGCCCGAACGCTGATCTTGTGCACGAGCTGGATCAGCAGCTCCACCAGCCCGTCGATCAGCTCCGCCTGCCGCACCTGGCACAACGCGGCCAGCAGGGTGAGCCGCACCGGCGGCGCCGCCGCCTCGAAATCGGACGGGTACATCTTCATCGCCCGGGCCCGCCAGCCCGCCACGACCTTCTCCGAGACCCCCTCGAACAACGCGGCAGGCAGCCCGATCGCCTTGACCCGCTCCAGCTTCACGATCTCGGCCAGCAGCGTCTCCAACTGCAGCGGCCCCGGGTCCTCCTTCAGCTCCTGCAAGAACGCGCGCCGCCCGCCACCAGCGACCTGAGCCTGCCCGTCTCCTTGCGTGGCGTCTCCCTCTGGAGCGTCCTGTCCGGCGACCGGGGCACCGGCCGGAGCAGGCTCGGCCACGATCAACTCTTCCAGCTTGCCGACCGACTCGAAGGACAAGCGCTGCACGGTCGTGGCAGTGAAGTTCCGCTCGAACATCGCCTCTGCCGCGCCCAGCACGCGTTCGATCCGGGTCGTCTTCGGCGGCTCGATCCGGTCTTCGCGGCAGCGCGCCAGCAGCGCGCCGCGCAGCCGGTCCCGCGACATCTCCACCGGACAGATCTTGGTGGCTAGCCAGTCGGCGAGCTTGTCCTCATCGCCGACCGTCGGCTCGCGGAAGTCGTGGAACTTCCTGATCTGCGCGCGGTGGTACTCGATCGTGCGCCCGGACCAGTCGTAGGCGGCGAACAACTCCGCGTCCACTTTGACCTGTCCCGCCATGAACTCCACCGCGGCGCGAGGTATGTCCTCCCGGCGAGGGAGCCTGGCTTCCAGCTCGAAGAACTTCAGCATCAGACCGAAGCCGAGCCGCGTCGCCCCGGATTTGTTCGCCAGCAGCGCGAACTCCTCCTCATCCAGCGTCCAGCACTCGATCAGGTCCTCTAACTCCCATTCGCGTCGCATGCACGCACCTTTCTCCCGGACCTCCAACAAGGGTCAGGAGAAACATGTTTTGTAACCGCTCGGCTACCAACCGGTATGCCACACCCGTGATGGCGACGCAACGTGCCAGAGACATAACTCTTTGCCATATTGCGGCCCGGTTCACGAAGGAGTCCGTGGTCAAACCGCACAGCAGCAGTCACACAGCGTTACTTTGCGGCTGGTGACACGGACCCGAGCGGGGGGCCCTGAACGCCGCTCCGGCGTGAGCGGTCGGATCTTGTCGCCAGTCGCCGACCGGAAGACGATATCGCTGTGACCAGCGGGAGAAGCCCGGATTGGCCGGAGACGGTCGGGCGCTTCGGAGTACTCGGCGCGGGCCTGTCCGGTTGTTGCTCCGGCCTGGTCGTGGGCCTCTTGGCCTGTTCGCCCCACCGCTTGGTTTGCGACGTTTGAACAAGGCGCGCCGAGCGCGGCTGTGCTGCAGCGGGTATCGGCTAGAGGCGTGTCGCGGTGCGGACGAGGTCGGCGACGGCCTTGGATCTGCTGTGCGGCGGCCAGGCGATGACGGTCGTGACGGCCGGTGCGTCCGGCACCGGCACGATGGCGTGGTCGTCGCGTAGCTGGTCTCGGAGCGACTCGGGTACGACGGCGCAGGCCAGTCCGAGCGCGATCAGTTGGAACAGTTGGGTATGGTCGCGCACCTGCGGGCCGGGGCCGTCCGGAAAGCTGCCATCCCGTCCGGGCCAGCGTGGCAGGGGCAGGTTCGTCAGGGTGTTGACCTCGGCCAACGGCACATGCGCCCGGTTGGCGAGGGGATGCCCCTTGGGCAGGACCACGACCTGCTGTTCGGTGTGCAGATCCTCGGTGTCGAGTCCGGCTGTCGTGTCGTAAGGCCGGTGGAGCAGGGCAACGTCGGCACGCCCGGTGCGCAGCAGGCTTTCCGGCTCGCCCGGCCCGCACAGCATCACCTCGACGGCCACGGCGCCCGGTTCGGCGGCGTAGGCGTGCAGAAGCTTCGACAACAGTTCCCTGGACGCGCCGGCCTTGGTGGCCAGGACCACTCCGGGCTGGTCAGCCGCGGCGCGGCGGGTACGGCGCTCGGCGGCTTCGACCGCGTCGAGCGCGAGCCGGGCCTCCCGGAGCAGCACCGACCCGGCCTCGGTCAAGGCGACGGCGCGAGCGGTGCGGTGCAGCAGAACGACTCCGAGGCGGCGTTCCAGTTGCTGGATCGCCCGCGACAGTGGTGGTTGCGCCATCGCGAGCCGTTGTGCCGCCCGCCCGAAGTGCAACTCCTCGGCCACGGCGACGAAGTATCGCAACTCCCGCGTCTCCACCAGCTCATCGTATCCGGCGCTGACCACGACCAATACCCGTGCGGTATCGCCGCTCACCTGACCGGTCTTGGACGCCCCACCCGGGTCGGCAACATGATCGACGGCATGAGTGAACGGACGATCGCGCTGGTGACCGGCGCGAACAAGGGAATCGGATACGAGATCGCCGCCGGCCTGGGCGCCCTTGGCTGGCGAGTCGGTGTGGGCGCGAGGGATCAACAACGCCGCGACACCGCGGTGGAGAAGCTGCGCGCGGCCGGGACCGATGCGTTCGGCGTGCCGCTCGACGTCACCGACGACGAAAGCGTCGCCGCCGCGGCCGAACTGATCGCCGGCCATGCCGGAGGGCTTGACGTCCTGGTCAACAATGCCGCGATCACCGGCGGTATGCCACAGACACCGACCACGGTCGAGCCCGCGACCGTGCGAGCTGTCGTGGAGACCAACGTGATCGGCGTCATCCGCGTCACCAACGCGATGCTGCCGATGCTGCGCGACTCGGCATCACCGCGGATCGTCAACATGTCCAGCAGCGTCGGTTCGCTTGCCCTGCAGACCACGCCGGGCATCGACATGGGCCCGGTTCCCGCCGCCTACTTGGCCTCGAAGACCTTCCTCAACGCCCTCACCGTCCAATACGCCAAGGAACTGCGCGACACCAACATCCTGATCAACTCCGGCTGCCCCGGCTTCACCGCCACCGACCTCAACGGCTTCCAAGGCGTCCGCACACCACAACAGGGCGCGGCCATCGCGATTCACCTCGCAACCCTGCCCGACGACGGACCGACCGGCGAATTCTTCGACGACGCCGGAACGGTGCCCTGGTGACAGCCCACACCAGCACGAACCATTCCCGTTCTGGACGTCAGCCGCGCATCGCGCGTCACAGGAGAAGCAAGGCAATGACAAAGGCTGTCAGATACGACGAGTTCGGGGGAATCGAGGTGTTGCGGGTCGACGAGGTCGACCGGCCAGTGCCCGAGAGCGGGCAGGTCCTCGTACGGGTCAAGGCCGCAGGCATCAACCCCGGCGAGGCGGCCATACGCACCGGCGCGATGGCCGACATCTTTCCCTCGACCTTTCCGTCCGGGCAGGGCAGCGACCTCGCCGGAGTCGTCGCCGAGGTCGGCGCCGGAGTCGACCGATTCGTGGTCGGTGACGAGGTGATCGGGTTCTCCGAGCGGCGGGCAGCACAGGCCGAGCCGGTCCTGGTCGACGTCGACAACCTCACCCCCAAGCCGGACGGCATCTCATGGGAGGTAGCGGGCGGCCTGTACGTCGCCGGCGTGACCGCGTGGAGGGCAGTGCATTCCATACAACTCGACGTCGGGGAGACCGTCGTCATCTCCGCGGCAGCCGGAGGAGTCGGCTCGCTCGCCGTTCAGCTCGCGCGCCGTGCCGGAGCCACGGTCATCGGCCTGGCGAGCGAGCACAACCATGAGTGGCTGCGAAGCCACGGCGTGATCCCGGTCGCATACGGTGACGGCGTCATCGACCGGATCAGGGCCGCCGCACCGGGCGGCATCGATGCCTTCATCGACGCCTACGGCGGCGGGTACGTCGAAATGGCCCTTGGCCTCGGCGTCGCGGTCGAGCGGATCGACACCATCGCCGATTTCGCGGCAGCCGCGAGGTACGGGGTCAAGACCGAACCCGGAACCAACGCCAGGCCGGGCGCCGAGGTACTGGCCGAACTGGCCGCCCTGATCGCCGACGGACACCTCGAAGTCCCGATCGCCGGCGTCTACCCGCTGACGCAGGTCCGCCAGGCCTACACCGAACTCGAACGCCGACACACCCACGGCAAGATCGTGCTCAGCCCCTGACCGTCACCATGCAACGCAGCGCGCTCAAGGGGGGCAGACCAAGTACGAGAGAAAGGACAGTCGTCCACTCCCACCTCGGCACCTGCACCTTCGCCATGCCCGACCTCGCGCCGGACGCCATCCGCGACCTGAATGCCGCCGAGGACGACTCCGGCCAGGTGGCAGCACGACGCCCTGGATCCGATCTGCCTGAAGGCCATCGAGGATAAGGCCGGCGGCAAGCTCGCCATCGAGGACCGACCCGCCCTGCTCACCTTCCAGGACGTCGACCGGCTCGGCCGGCCCTCCTGGAAGGACTGATCGTCCTCGACGACCTGTTCCAGCAAGGCGTCGGCGTCAAGGTCCTCGTAGCCGCTGCCGAGGGCGAACCTTACCGACCAGGCCCCGACTCCCTGAGGGGTGAGCTGAATCAAGAAAGGGTCCTGGGGGCGTTGCGTCAGTTCCCGTACTGCTTGGTGTCCGAGCAGGATCAGCTCCTCGGTGGGCGTGTCGACGTCCTTCGTCATCGACTTCCTCCGGCCGCCGGCGGGATGTTGTGGTTGAAGCGGAACATGTTGCCGGGGTCGTGGGTCGTCTTGACGGCGACCAGTCGCTCGTACGCCTCCGGTGTGAACGCCTGGCGCACGTCCTCCGGGTCGGTGTGGGAGACGCCCGCCATGAAGTTGAGCGTGCGCATCCCGCTGTTCCATGGGGCGAGGGTCTGGATGACCCGGTCGTGCCCGGCGTATACGGCCTCGTCCTCGCCGATGCCGAGGACACCGGCGGAGTACAGCTGGAACTGGGCGGTGGTGCGCGCGACCGCGTTCGGTAGGCGCGGCGGCCGGGCGAGGGCGCCGCCGAGATGACGGATCTCGATGCCGACCGCGCTGTTCGACCCGGGGCCCACCAGCGCCAGGATCGCCTCGACGGCGTCATGGTCGAGGTGGGTGAGCTGAAAGTTGTTGATGTGGTACGAACCGGGCGTCGGCGGATCGTTGTGGATGGTGCCGACCTCGGTGTACGGGATGTCGGTGACCGTGTCGAGCAGCGGCGTGGCGATCTCGCGCAGCGGCTTGACGAGCCGGGCACCGTCCTGCGGCGAGCCGAGGTAGCTCAGGCGCAGGTGCATGGCGAAACGCCCGCGCAACTCCTCGGGGACCTCGGGCACATCGGGCCAGGGCATCATGAAGAAGGAGGAGCTGAGCTCGTCGGGCACCTCGGTGACCCATGTGCGGTAGAAGTGCAGCACGTCACGGATCGACTCGGCCGGGAAGTACAGACCGCCGCCGTAGATCCGCGACACCTCCACCAGTTCCACCTCAAGTGAGGTGACCACGCCGAAGTTGCCCTTGCCGCCGCGCAGCGCCCAGAACAGGTCGGTGTTCTCCTCCTCCGAGGCGGTGCGCAGTTCGCCGTCGGCGGTGACGACCTCGATGGAGCGGACGTGGTCGGCGGCGTAACCGTAGCGGCGGGACAGGACGCCGATGCCGCCGCCCAACGTGTAGGAGACGGCGCCGACGAACGGCGCCGAGCCGTTCAGCGGGGCCAGGCCGTGTCGGGCGGCGGACTGGATGACCTCCCGCCACAGCACGCCCGCCTCCAGCCGCACGGTGCGGCGCTCGGGGTCGACCCGGTGGCCGTCCATGCGCCGCGTGGAGATGAGCACGGCCCCGTCGGCGGGTAGCCCCACACCGTGGCCGGTGGCCTGCACGGCGACGCCCAGGCCGTGGTCGCGGGCGAAGCGCACCGCGGCCACCACGTCGTCGGCGCCCGCCGCGCCGACGATGACGGCCGGATGATGTACGACGGAGCGGTCGAAGCCCTCCGCCTCCTCGGCGTACCCCGGGTCGCCGGGGAGGAAGACCGGGCCCCTGACGCTGTCGGCGAGTCCCATCACCGTCCCGGCGGTCCGGGTGGGGCCACCCGCCGGCTGGGTCTGCTCGATCACTGGCATGTCCTCACGTGTCGTCGTTCAGGTGGCGCGTCGGCCGGTCCAGGTCAGCCGGTGGTGAACTCGAAGGTCGGGTTCCGCCGGGCCCCCACCCGCTCCAGCGCCTCGGCCAGCAGGTGGACCTGGTCCAGGGAACTGCTGACCGGGTAGAGCACCAGGTCGTCGACGCCCGCGTCCGACAAAGCGATCAGCTCCTTGAGCAGGCGCTCGTCGGAGTCGAGCGAGTCGGCGCGGACCGGCTCGTAGTACGGCGACTCCTTGGAGCCGTAGTAGTGAGCCACGTACTCGTCGGTGAGCTGGACGGCCCCGGAACCGCAGCAGAAGTAGCGGCCGGTGAGGATGTGCGGCTTGCCGGGCCGCTCAGCCGTGGCCCATGCCTCGGTGGCGCCCTGCACGCCGTTCACCAGCAGGTCCAGGCTCAGCGTCGGCGCCACCCAGCCGTCGCCGAAGCGGGCGGCGCGGGCATAGCCCGCGGGGATCAGGCCACCGATGAGCAGCTTCGGACGGCCCTTGCCGGGCAGCGGGGTGGGGCCGGAGACGCTGGTGACCTCCCCGTCCCAGACCCGGCGCATTTCGGTCAGGGTGTCGTCGAAGATCTTGCCGTGGCCCTTTTCGGGGGCACCGCTGAGGGCGAAGTCGTCCGGCCAGCCCCCGATGCCCAGCCCCGCCGTGAGCCGGCCCTCCGAGATCAGGTCGATGGTGGCGAGCTGCTTGGCGAACAGGATCGGGTTGCCCCGCCATCCGACGTTCAGCACGCTGGTGAACAGCTGGACGCGCTCGGTCACCGCCGCGGCGATGCCGAGGGAGACCAGCGGGTCCAGGATGTCGTAGACCAGGCGGTCGATGGATCCCAGGGAGTGGAAGCCGAGGCGCTCGCTGTCCTCCGCCCACTGCTTGACCTCCCGCGCAGGACGTCCGGGAACGGCGATCGGCAGACCAATTCCAATATTCACGAGCACTCCGTCTCAACCAGGATCTCACTACGGGCACGACGTCCTCATGCGCCCACCGAGGCGCACAGCCGTGACGATATTCAGCAAGATCGGCGTCGGTCTTGTACGGATCGGACACGCCCCGGGGATCTCCCACCTGACCGCCGCCGAAATCGCGGCCATGAGTGAGGTGTCGACGGGTTGTCCTGTGGCGCGGACGCGGTAGGTGTCCTCGACAGCGGCGCAGCTGCACCGTCCAGCAGGTCGCCGACCGGCTCGACGTCAGCCGCGCCACGATCTACCGCCACCTCGATCCCGACAAGCCGGTCATGGCGTAGGAGGGCCACGGCGCTGCCCACGGTCACCTGCTACGGCGGCAAGGCCGAGCCGGCCGACAAGATCGCGCGCGGCCCCGGACAGGTGGAGATCACGCGGTCGGCCGGACGAGCCGGCGACCTCGGCGGGGTGGTAGCGGATGCGGTGCCCGCAGGGTTCGGTTGATCGCCACCTCAGGAGTCGAGCACGGCGGCGATGGCTTCGATCTCCACGAGTTGATCTTCATAACCCAGCACCGTGACGCCCATCAATGTGCTGGGAACGTCGTGATCACCGAAGAAGGCCCGGACCACCTCCCAGGCCGCCCCCAGGTCCTGCTGCCTGCTGGACGCCACGAGAACCCTGGTGCTGATGATGTCGTGCAGGGATGCGCCGGAGTCCGTCAGGGCGGTCTGCATGTTTTCGAGGGCCTTCGCTGCCTGACCTGCGTAGTCTCCGACCGCCGCCGTGGATCCATCCTTGTTCAGCGGGCAGGCTCCGGCCAGGAAGATCAGGCGGGCTCCGGCGGGAGCAGTGGCCGCGTAGGCGTACTCGGCGACGTCAGACAAAGAGGACGAGCGGATCAACGTAACTGCACGGCCCATGGTCGTTTCCCTTCGACTCAGGCGAGAATGCGGCCCACCATGTCAAAGGATCTTTCGTTACGCCACAGGTTTCTGTCCCGGGAGCCTTGCCGCTGAGCTGGTTGTTCAGCCAGTTCGGTCGGTCGGGGGGCTCAACGTGGTGGAATCCGCCAGCGGCCCCCAAGGCCGCGGCGGGTCGGCCCACAGGAGGGTGCAGGTTACGGACAGTTCCGAACCATGCACCTAACGCATGTCAAGGTGCTGAGGGTATTGCCGAAGCGTCCCGTTATAGCCACCTTGAGCACTCTTGTCGCGCCCTTCACCTTGACGTTTGGATCACCTTGGAGACAAGCGCGGAGCGTCACCCGGGCCGCCGCCTGTCATGCCCGGCCCAGTCCTCTCATAGCGCGCAGGTCATCGGCCTGCCGCTGTTGCCGCCAAGAGAAGGAGTCGCGACCTTGACCATGCTGACCTACACCCTCATCACGGACCCGGCACCCTTGGCGGCGTCAGCGGCCGGGCGGCAGTCCAGGTCCACCGGGACGGTGTACCTGCTCGTCACGAACACCGGGCAGACGGCGTACTGCACGATCAAGGTGACGGTTCCCGTCGGCACCGGCGCCGGCCACCTCACCGACGACTTCACCACGATCACCCCCAAAGGCGAGCACACCGACATCAAGACCGGCCACGCCCGTCCAGTGACCGTCCAGGCGCAGAGCTCCGCATTCCAGGTCAGCGATCAGGGCAGCGCAATCAGTTTCGGTCCCGGTGACTACATGGTGGTGACGCTGGAGAACGTCACTGTCGCCCCCGAACCCGGGCTGGCCGTGCTGCGGGTGACCGAGGCCGCCGGCAGAAGCAAGAATGGGGGCCTGCGCAACAGTGACACGGCGGTGGCGGTGGTGAAGACGGCGCCGAAGGAGATACCGGCGCCGCACGGCTTCCTCGCGGACAACGTCGTGGTGGACTCCGGAACGAAGGTCACGCTGAACTGGGAGGGATCCGACGACTTCACATACGAGATCCTGTTCCCGGGTGGCCGGAAGCCCGTTCCCAAGGTCAAGCACGCCGGCTCGCACGGCCCGTACTCCTTGGTGCTGGACGACGCCCCGGAGCGCGACACCACCTACACCCTCATCGCCACCTCCGGCACCCGGCGGCACACCTTCACCACCACCGTTCAGGTGCGCAATCCCGTCCTGCGAACCCTCACCGCCATCGATGGCGTCACCACCCCGCGGTTGGAGGGATCGACCAAGGGCGACGGAAGCATCACCTTCCTCCCGGGCGGGGTGAAAGTCTGGAGCACCGGCAACTCCAACGACCCGGGCACCGTGTTCGCCGACAAGGCCGACGTCAACGGCGTCAACACCACATGGGTGCAGGGCAGAAGCACCGACGACGGACGGATCGCCTTCCCCAGGTCTGGGCTGCAGGTGTACCAGGGCGGGACGGACACCACCAGTGGTGTTGTGTACGCCGACTCCGTACGCGCGAAGGACGCCCCCTACGGTCAGGGTGGCGGGTGGATCAACCTCCACGAGGAAGGGATGACCGTTTACCTGTCAAAGAACGGGAGTAACGGACTTGGCAGCGTGACGGCCCGCGACTTCAACCGCTGACCTCGCCACCGCTCAAGAGACAACCCCCACACGAGAGTGGCCGGCGTCATCTGCGGAAGTCGAAGCCTGGCTCGACCGACGTCTCGCCATACGCTGCCGTCGTGTCCCGGTACCGGCAGGGCCGGGTGTAGAGCACCTTGCCGGATCTCAGGACCGAGTGCAGGAAATGGTGGCGTTCGCTGCCGTGCTGATCGAGGGCCTCGGTGGTGACGATGTGAAGGTCGATGGGGATGACGGAATCCCCAGACAAGGCATGAGGTCAGAGCGGCGAGGCCGTCGTCGTCCAAGGCCGGGACGAGGTCGTCCTGGTCGAGGCGGAAGGTGTCGGTGCTCGTCGTACCTGGGGACGCCGCGGTCGGTCCGCAGGGTGATCTGGGTGGCGTGCAGCCGCCAGCTCAGGCAGAAGGCGCTGCCGGGGGCCGTCGAGTCGCAGCCGAGCGCGAGGGCGGGACCGAACCCGGAACGCGAGGAGCGGAGCGGGAGCGGAATGGTCAGACTCGCGCTGCCCAGAAGGGCGTTGGCCGGAATTTCTCCCCCAGGCCGCGGACGGCGCCGCCGCCCTCGGGCAGGCTCAACGCCGGGGGCAGCGGTTTGTTCCGGTCGCCGGTCGACGATCCTGGAACGCTCCCCGTCATCGGAGGTGGATGCCACGAACTGGCGTATTTGGCATTCCGGACATATCTTCCTCGCAGGGTGCGTTCGTGTGCCGCCCTGAGGCGAGCGCTATTGCGACGGATCCAACCAGGTGAAGTCCGGGCGGATGTGCCGTTCGATGAGATCCTGGCCGGTTGAGCTCAGATCGAACATCGCCGACAGGTCCGGTTCGGTGCCCGGCGTCGTCCAGCAGGACTCCAGGCTGGTCAGCAGGCCGCTCAGAGTGCGCCGGAACTCCAGCGACAGATCCGGATCCGCCGTCGAGGGCATGAAGTCGTGCACGTCCGGCAGGGTGATCGGCGCGCCAGTGAAACTCCACACCCCATCGACCTTGACCAGCCGCTTCTGGACGAACAGCTCCTTGAACAGGTAGTAGTGCGCATGCTTCGTCCCCGCGCTGGTGGGGACGTCGGGCGAGCCGGGAACGCCTTCCCCTTCGCGCTTGATCCGGTCGATCGTCTCGATCGCGTCGTAGACGGTCCGGATCGGCGGCGCGAGGGGGACCTCCACCGCGAGCGCGTCCTGGTCGATCGCCGGCTCGGTCTCCTGGAACGTCTCGATGATCGTGTCGTAGAAGGCGCCGATCGTCGGCGGCGGCGGCGTGTCCCGGCGGGCGACCGGAGGAAAGTCCGGATGCTCGATCTGCATGAACACCGCAAGCTGGTCCTTGTTCAGCGGCTTGAGATCGACCGGTCGCTCCTGCGCGATGCCGCCGGGCAACTCGTTCGCCGGGTAGACGGGCAGGAAGTCCGCGTGGGCGATCGACGGCGTGCCACCTACCGCGGTCAGCAGGTTGCCCGCCAGCGCGAAATGGTGCATCTCCTGGATCACCACCTGGTGGACGACGTTCCGGGTGTGGTCCGGATCGTGCCGGACCGACCACTCGGCGCACAGATACGGCGGGATCGTGGCGAACTCCAGCCGCATCGCGAGTTGCAGAGCGCCTTTGAGGTCGTCCGGCGAGAGAATTCGCGTCTCGACGTACTCCCTGAGCGTCTTCATGGGAAAAGTCCCCGTAGTCATCGGCCTCATCGCACAACGCCACTCTCGGTTCACCGGGGCCGCGCACATTCGCCGGTCCCGGCGCCGCGTCCGCATTTTTCTCAGACGCCGGGATCTTTCCCGGGTTCATTCGGGCTCATGCGTCAGCGTTGTTTTGCCGAACCGGGACAGGCCGGGGTGCTTCGTCAGCCGAACACCGCGGCGTTCCGGGCCGCCCAGTCGGCGTAGGTGTGCGGCGCGTCGCCGGTCACCTCCCGCACGACCGGTGACACGTCCGCGGCCCTGCCGACGAACGAGGCGAACAGCGTGAGCATCGAGTCCACGACCGCCGCGGGGGTGTGCGCGACCATCTGCTCGCGGGCCTGCTCGGGAGACAGTTCCTCCAGACGCAGGTCGCGGCCCAGGACCTCGCCGAGGATCCGTACCCGCTCGGCCGTCGTCAGCGAGGCGGGACCGCTCAGCTCATAGGCCCTGCCCGCGTGCCCGTCGTCGAGCAGTGTCCGCGCGGCCACCGCGGCGATGTCACGTTCGTCGATCGGCGCGGTGGCCGCCTCGGCGAACGGGGCGCGCACCACGCCGCCGTTCTTGACGCCGGGCGCCCACCGCAGGTCGTTCGCCATGAACGCGCCAGGACGCAGGAACGTCCACGGCAGCCCCGACCCGGCCACGGCCCGCTCGTACTCGGCATGGGCGCTGCCCAGCACGCCGGCCTGCTTCATGGTCACCGCCAGCGCGGACAGCAGCACCACGTGCCCGAGGCCGGCCCTCGCGGCCTCGCGCAGGAAGCCGTCCACCTGGCCGGCGGCCGGGAGCAGGAACGCGCGGTCCGCCCCCCGCAACGCGGCCCGCAGGTCCTCCGCCCGCGACATGTCGGCTCTGACCACCTCCACGCCGTCGGGCAGGCCGGCCCGCTCGGGGTGCCGGCTGATCGCCCGGACCTGCTCGCCTGCTCCGAGCAGCAGATCCACCAGATGACGCCCGACGTTACCCGTGGCGCCTGTCACCAGAATCAACGTCTACCTCACTTCGGATATCCGAACTGTTTGGATATGAGGACTGTAACCTGTGACCGTGATGGACCCCATTTCGCCCCCGCGACTGCCACGGCCCGAGGAGGTCAGGGAAGCCCTCGGCTTCGTACCCCTGGTGGAGGCGTACTTCCGGCGAGCCCAGGCCGAGATGCCGGACCGGCTGCGGGAGATCTTCCGCAGCAACGGCCTCACCGGGAGGCATGGCGCGGTCATCCCGCAGCTGACCGTCGAGTCGTCGCTCAGCGTGAGCGAGCTGGCCGACAGGATGGGCATGTCACTGCCGACCGCGAGCGAGCTGGTCGGCGACCTCAGCCGGGCCGGCCTGGTCGAACGCCGGGAGGATCCGGCCGACCGCCGCCGCACCCTGGTGTCGCTGGCCCCTGATCATCGGGCGATGGTCGAGGGATTCGTCGCCCTGCGTGCCGCGCCGCTGCTGCGCGTTCTGGACAACCTCTCGCCGTCGGACCGGCAGGGGTTCGTGGCGGGGCTGATCGCGTGGGCGCACGAGGTGCGCAACTGGTGACGTACGGTCCGGCGCCGCGACTCAGGACGCCCGGTCGGCGGCGGGACCGCGCCCCTGCGCCATGAGGGGGAGGGGGCGCGCAGCGGGTGGCGAGGCCGTCCAGGAGGCAGTCGAGGCCGAACGCGAAGCGCCGCTCGCTCTCGCGTCCGACGTCGATCTCGCCGGTGGCGGCCATCCGGCCGGCCGGCGTCGGGTGGCGTTCGGCGGCCTGGCGCAGGTACTCGGCCGCCTGCTCGTCCCAGCCGGACCCGGTCCCGCTCATGCGGGCCGGCGTGTCGCGCCGGGCGACCTCCGCGATGACCGCGCCGACCACGTGGTCGTTGACGGCGGCCATGGCGGCGTCGAGGTCGGAGCCGGCGAACCCGGCGCGCTCCAGCAGGCGCGAGCCGGTCTCGGGGGTCTTCTCTCGAACGTGTCCGCAAAGTAGCTCTGTGATAGATCACGGTCGCGGTTCGTGATCGTCACAAGTGAGGCAAACCGGGCGGTAGCGGTTCGTGGACGTTCGACGGTGGGTCTCGATCTCGGGGACCGGTCGGACGAGGGAGCGCGCTGGTGCGTCGGGAGTGGGAACCGGAAGAGCCCATCGCAGCCTGGACGTTAGCGCGCTGGGATTTCGCGAGGCGACCCGGGCCGATGAGGAGGCCCTGATCGAATGGTTGGCCAGCGACAGTCGTGCTTCGCGCTGGTGCTGGCGTTGAAGTGCTTTCAGAAGATGGCGCGTTTCCCGTCCCCGGACGAGATCCCCGAGGTGGTGATTGACCACGTTCGGCGCTGTCTGGAGTTGGCCGAGGACATCTGGCCGGATCACGGCTCCTCTCGCAGTGCGAAGGCGCATCGCAAGCTGGTGCGCCAGCGTCAGGGCGACGTCGCCGAACCCGAGGCTGCTCCCGTGAAGCGTCAGTTGGCGCTGGCGCGTGGGATTCCATCACGATAGGACCTTGAATGTCGAAAGACGTCGATCCCACCTCATTGGCTGGAACCGGCGGCCGCCGGGCGGCAGCCTGTCACCCATGATTGCTCGTGACATCGACCGGATCGACCACTCCGTCCTGTACACCACCGACATGGACGCCACCGCGGCGACCTACGAGGCGCTGGGCTTCACGCTCAGCCCGCTGTCCATGCACGTGGGCTCCGACCGCCCCGGCGGCGAGCGAAGGCCGATGGGTGCCGGCAACCGGTGCGCCCTGTTCGGCCGCACCTACCTGGAATTGCTCGGCCTCTACGGGGACGGCTCGGTCGACCCCTGGAACATCCGCCCGCTCATCGCCCAGTACGAGGGCCTGCACGGGTACTCTTTCGGCTGTACCGACATCGAAACCGCCGAAAAGCGCCTGCGCGCGACCGGCTTGTCCTCCTCCGGTGTGCTGCCGCTGCAGCGGGATGTGGACACCCCTGACGGTGTGGAGAGCGCCCGCTTTCAGGCGGTCCACCTCGACCGGGCGCTCACACCCGAAGGGCTGATCCACGCCGCGTACCACCTGACCCCTGAACTGATCCACCAGCCGCGCTACCTGGAGCACGCCAACGGCGCCATCGGCCTGTACAGTGTGCTGCTCGTGGTGGACGAGGCCGACCTGGAGCCCACCGTCGCCCGCTACGCCCTCATCCTTGACACCGAACCGGTGATCGAGGGACCAGTGCACGTGCTGCCGCTGCCGCTGGGCCGGGTGGAGGTCGTCGCGGTGTCCGCCTTCCGCGCGATGATGCCCGGCGAGCCGGTGCCCGCGTTGCCGTACATGGCCGGGCAGGCCGTGTCGGTACGGGACGTACAGGCGGCCCGCGACCTGGTGGAGGGCAACGGGTTCACCACAAGGGACATGCCCGGCGGGTTCTTCGTCGGGGCCGCCCAGGCCCGCGGCGCCGCGCTGGCCTTCCTGGAGGTGTGACCGGTGACCGACCTGATCCACGCACCCGCCGGGGCGCTGCGCGGCGTCCCCGCGGGCGGCGCGGTCACCGCCTTTCTTGGGATCCCGTACGCTCGCGCCGAGCGGTTCGCCGCGCCGCAGCCGACGCGGTGGAACGGCGTGCTGGATGCCGTCCGGCCGGGCCTGGCGGCCCCGCAGCCGCGCACGTCCCGGCTCGAACGCGTCCTCGGCCCCGGCAGCGAACTTCCCCAGGGTGAGGACTGCCTGTCACTCAGTGCGTGGACACCGGGCGGCAGCGGGTTGCCGGTCCTGGTGTGGCTGCACGGTGGCGGCTTCCTGACCGGTTCCGGCGCCCAAGCCTGGTACGACGGCGCGCTGCTGGCAGAACGCGGCCGGATGGTGGTCGTCACCGTCAACTACCGGCTGGGAGCCCTGGGCTACCTGTACCTGACGCCGCAGTTCGCCCCGGCCAACCTCGGGCTGCTCGACCAGATCGCCGCCCTACGCTGGGTGAGGGAGAACATTTCGGCGTTCGGCGGTGACCCGGCTCGCATCACGCTGGCCGGCCAGTCCTCCGGAGCGCTGTCCGCACTGGCCCTGTCCGGCCATTCCGCGGGCCGTGACCTGTTCCGGCAAGTCCTCCTGCAAAGCACACCGGCCGGCGTACAGCCGTACAGTCTCGGCGAGGCCGCCGAGATCGGTCAGATCCTCCTGGACGCCCTCAAGCTGCGCCCGAGTGACGCCGAACGGCTGCGCACCCTACCGCTCGCCGACCTGCTCGCCGGCCAGGAGCAGATCGCCCGCCGCACCGCGCAGCTCACGGGGGTGACGCCGCCCTTCCAACTGGTCGCCGCCGACGGCGTGCCGGCCGACCTGACCACCAGTCCCCAGGAGGAGGTGCCCATGCTGATCGGCACCACCCAGGACGAGGCCCGGGCCTTCTTCCCCCAAGCTGAGGCCGAGCTCACCGCGCGGCTGTTCCGCGACGGCAGCCTGCGCCTGGCCGGGCGAGCCCGCTCGGCCCACCTCTACCAGTTCGACTGGTCACCGCCGGGCAGCCCGTTCGGCGCCTGCCACTGCATCGAACTGCCGTTCGTCTTCGGCAATCTGCCAGCCTGGCATGCCTCCCCGATGCTGGCCGGCGCCGAGCCTGCTCGGCTTGAGCAGCTCGTGGCGCACGTGCAGGGCGCCTGGACGGCTTTCGTCCACGACGGCTCGCCCGGCTGGCCCGCCTTCTCTCACGTCGAGCACATCACGCCAACCTGACCACGGTGATCGCCCCTGTCCTGGACGAGCTCGATCGCGCCATCGTCCACGCCCTGCACGTGGACGGCCGCGCCCCCTTCAGCCGTATCGCGTCGGTGCTGAAGGTGTCCGACCAGACAGTGGCACGCCGCTACCACAGGCTCCGCTCCGCAGGGCTGCTGCAGGTGATCGGTCAGGTCCAGGCGCGACGGCTGGGCTGGGCGGAGTGGTTCGTCCGGATCCAGGTCGTACCCGATGCGGCCGTCCCCATCGCCGAGGCGCTGGCCCGCCGAGCGGACACCTCCTGGGTCAGCCTCACCTCCGGCGGCACCCAGATCGTCTGCGTGGTGCGGGCACGCAGCTTCCGCGAGCGCGATGCGCTGCTGCTGGGCCAGTTGCCCCGCACACCGCGGGTGGTCGGGGTGACGGCGCACTGCCTGCTGCGGGTCTTCGCCGGCGGCCCCACCGGCTGGCACGGCAGAGCCGACTCGCTCACGCGCGAGCAGATCGCCGCGCTCGCCCCGCAGCACGCACCAGGGGCTCAGCGTGAGCGGGTCGTCCTGGACGAAGGCGATGAGCATCTGCTGGGGGTCCTGGCTCGGGACGGTCGCGCCGGATATCCGGAGTTGGCCCGTGCCACCGGCTGGTCTCCGGCAACGGCCAAGCGCAGGCTGGACCATCTGCGCGACTGCGGCGTGCTGTTCTTCGACGTGGACATCGACCCTCTGCTCCTGGGCTTCGAGATGGTCGCAATCCTCTGGCTGACCGTCGAGCCCTCCGCCCTGCGCCGCACAGCCCAGGCGGTGGCCGCGCATCCCGAGGTCGCCTTTGCCGCCGCCACCACCGGCCCGACCAACCTGCTGTTGTTCGTCGCCTGCCGCGACGCTGGCGCGCTTTACGGCTACCTCGAGGGCGGCATCGGCAGCCTGCCGGGAGTGCGGCACATCGAAAGTGCCCCGGTCATCCGAGACAGCAAACGAGCCGGAACAGCCAGACCAGGAACGTAGCCAGCGGCACGGGCCCACCGAACGTCGCTATCCACCAGGCCGCTCATGTACGTGATAGTGATCTGTCATCACGTACATGAGCGATCACGGCGGTATGGCGACCAGGACAACTCCCCGCCGGAACGGTGCGCGACTCCGGCACGTTATCCGATACATCGCCCGGACCGGCTCAGCGAGCATCACCCGGCGGCCAGCATGAGCGCCGCGCCGAAGATCACCGCCCTTCGCGGTGGGGGCGTCAGCCTCGCCGCGGCGGCCGACGCCTTCCTGGCTGGCCTGGTGTCAGACCAAGAAGCGCTGGGCGGCGCCCTCGGCCCCGGCTGAGGCCGAACGCCGCAAGGAGAGCGCCGACGAGACCCGCGCGGTCGCCAGGACCACGATCCACCGGCTGCTGTCCCGCCGCGACATCCCGCTGCGCGAGAAGACGCTGTGGCGGATGCTGTATGAGACCGCCGCCCGGGCGGCGGAGATCCTGGCGCCGAACGTCGAAGATCTCGACCTGGAGCACCGGCGCGCCCCCGTCCGCTCCAAGGGCGGCGCCATCGAATGGGTGTACTGGGACAGCGGCACCGCCGACCTGCTACCCCGGCTCCTCCGCCTCCCGGACGGCAGCACGCGCACCCACGGTCCACTGGAACCCGGCCAACGCCGACCTGTTCTACGGCAAGGCCGGCACCATCGGCGGCACCGACCGGGAGAACCAGGAGGTGTCCATGATCGCCCTTCACCTGCTGCACTTTGTGCGCTCCTGCGGCTCGGGCCAGTTGACAGGTGGCCAGCCCGGCCCGTGGGGGAACCGAGCAGCCGCTCTGCGGCGGGGCGCTCGCCGTCCGGTCCCGGTGCATGCCAGGCTCCCATCACGCGGTCTCCCTTGTGCGACTGGGCTGGGAGACCAAGGCAACCTTCGCGGCGTGCTGTGCGTGTATGGGGTCATGATTTCGAAGGGCGTTCAGTGACGCCGCATACGGACGGGTTCACGGAGTTCGTGGCCGCCCGCAGTACAAGCCTGATGCGCACGGCGTACCTGACCTGCGGTTCGCTTGAGGAAGCCGAAGACTTGCTGCAGACCGCGCTGGAGCGGGCGTGCTTGCGTTGGGACAGGCTGTGCCGTGGCGGCGACCCCGAGCCCTACATCCGGCGGATCATCGTCAATCTGGCGATCAGCCGGGCGCGGCGGCTGGCCATCGTGCGATTGATTCCGACGCACACCCCTCCCGAACTGCCCACCGCGCGGGAGGACATCGAGTTACGGCACATCGTCGTAGACGGGTTGCGGGCGTTGCCGCCCCGGCAGCGGGCTGTGGTGGTGCTCAGGTTCTGGGATGACATGACCGAGGCCCAGACCGCGAAGATGCTCGGCTGCTCCGTCGGCACGGTCAAGAGCCAGACGTCCAAGGCGCTGAAACGCCTGCGGGCGCTGCTGGGTGAGGAGGTGGCGAACAGTGCGCGGTATTGAGGAACGACTACGCCAGGGAATGACCGACGCGACCCGGCCAGTGCGGGGAGCGCCGGAGCTGGCCGTACGGGTGACGGCCCGGGTGGCGCTGCGCAGAAGGCGGCGCAAACTTGCGGCGAGCATCGCTGCGGCCGCCGCCGTGCTGGTGGTGATCGGCGTCGTGTCGCCGTACATCGTCACCCGGCCTGACCCGGTCGCCACCTCCCCGGAACTGGAGGGTGTGCGGATCGGCTACATCCCGGAGGGGCTGGGTGCCCCGCAACGCCTGCGGGCGCAGGAGAAAGACGTCGAAGGAGGGATCCGGCTGCGCGGTGAGGCGCTGAGATGGCAGGCCGGCGGCGATTTCGCCCAGGTTTCGGCCTACCGCACGGACGGTGTCATACGCGACGCGTTGGATATTCTCGCCCTGAACATGGTCGACTCACCGGTCGAACCGCGATCCGTCGACGGTCCAGTGCTGTCAGGCGACGGCACCAGCGCCATGTGGGTCGCCGACCACCGCCTTGTACTGAAAGTCGCGGTCTCGGCGGCCCTGAAGGGCGAGCGCGACCGGATCATCGACGGGCTGCGGGTGACGGGCTGGAATCCCGCCTTCGCCGGACTACGCGTCACATACATGCCGGCCGGCATGTGGGCCGTGGGGACGGCGGGCACGAATCTTGAGGCGCTTGCCCGGCTCTGGCAGGGCGAGTCCGGTCGGCGCGTCTCCGTCGAGGTCGTATACGGCCGGGCCGCGGCGACGCTTGCGAAGTTGCGTGCCGCCGAACCGCCGAAGGAGTCGCTGACTGATATACGTCCGGCCTCGGTGCATGGCCAGCCGGCCTACGCGGGAGCCACCGGACAGGCAGGCCGGGTGTTGCTGTGGCTGGTCAAGCCGGGAATCGGCGTGCGGGTCAGGGGGGACCACCTGCCGGAGGGGGACCTGGTACGGATCGCCGAGGGCATCCAGTCGCCTCCCGAAGGCCAGGGCGAGTCCGTCGACGGCATCGCGATCTCCTTCAATGATCCGAATTTGCGGTCGGGTCCTGTGGAGACCGTCATGGCACCACGCTGGCGTTCCACCACCCGGCGGTGGATTGGCCCGGACGGCGAAGACACCGTCACTGTCTCCATCCAGCGTGGGGCGGCGGTTCCGAGCGCCACCTGGTGGAGCAGCGTGTCCAGAGGCGAGCCGGAGTCGGCGACCATCGCCGGGGTGCAGGGGAAACTGCTCGACACGGGGGCCTCCACGCGCACCCGGAAGTTCGCCTGGACTCCAGAGTTCGGCCTGGCCATCGTGGTCACCGCCCCCGCGCGTGATCTGCGGCGAATCGTGAAAGGTATCGCGGCGCCATGACGCTGAACCCCTGCCAGCTTCAAAGACCTCTGCGACTGATGGCGCGATCAGGGCTGGCTCGCCAGCGACCCGCTGCGCCGCCTGCGCCGCCGCTCCCGCACCCCGGACCGCTCAAGGCCCTGGATCGGGGCCAGGTCGAGGCACTGCTGACCCACCAGAGCCGGACCCTGCGGGAACGAGCCCTGTTTCGGCTGCTGTATGAGTCAGCGGCCCGGGCGGAGGAGGCCCTGGCCCTCGACGTCGACGACCTCGACCTGCGCAACCGGCGCGCCAAGGTACGGCGCAAGGGTGGCGCGCTCGACGTCATCGTCTGGCGCACCGCCACCGCCAGGCTGCTGCCCCGCCTGCTCAACGCCCGCCGCGCCGGGGCCGCCGAGCTGTTCGAGAGGGCCACCGCGGAGCTGCCCGGAGGCCCGAATACGCTGCACCAGTTGCGCCACAGCGCCCTGACCCACGCCGCCGGAGATGGCGCCAACACCTCTACCCTGCTCGCCTACTCCGGCCACACCTCGGTCACCTCGCTGGTCCGCTACGCTCGCGTCTCGCCTGAGGCGCTAGCCCGCTGGCAGGAAGGACGCGACCCGGCGTCTCGTCGGGGTTGACCGAGCGCAGCGTCACGGAAATCCCGCTGCGCTACTTGGCGGCCGGGGACACGGTCGGGAGAAGACCTCCATCTCGGCCAGGGCGAGCGCGTTCGGGCCGAGGCTGGGCCTGACGGTCAGCTCGGACAGGGCCCACCGGTGGCACAGCAGCATGGCGCGGTTGCTGCGGGCCAGCGCCGCCAGGGCGTCCCGCCAGCCGGACGTGCCGGAGCCGGCGCGCACCTCGGACAGCACGCGGTCGAGGGCCAGCTCCAGCAGGTCGTCCTTGGTGCGGACGTACCAGTACAGCGACCCGGCGGTCACCCCCAGCTCGGTGGCGACGCGGCGCATCGACAGCCCGCGGTGACCCTCGGCGTCGAGGACGGCGACCGCCACGTCGACGATCCGCTCGCAGGTGAGCTGGCGGTCGCGCGAACGGCCCGCTGCCGGGCGCCGTGCACGTCACCGCGCTCGGCCCCGGGGCCGGGCCGCCGGCGGTCTTCGTGCACGGCTCCACGAGCTGGGGCGACGACCCCGTGTACGGGTTCGCGGCGCAACGTCCACTGACCGGCCGGTTCCGTCTGCTCCTGATGGACCGCCGGGGCTACGACGGCGATCCGGACGCCGGGGACAGGTTCCCCGGCGACTGCCTGGCCGCCGCCGACGACGTCGCCGAACTGCTCGGCGCGGGCGCGCACCTGGTCGGCCACTCCTACGGCGCCGTCGGCGCCATGATCGCGGCGGCGCGCCGGCCGGAGGTGGTGCGCTCGCTCACCTTGGTCGAGCCAGGCTGCTACCAGGCGGCCGCCGACCACCCCGCCGTGGCCGAGGCGCTGCGCGCCAACCACGCCGCCTACGCCGACCTTCCCGACCTGACGCCCGAGGAGTGGCTGCGGGCCGCCGCCGGCTCGACCGGCATGCCGGAGCCCGGCGCGGGCGATCGGCGGTTGCGCGCGGCCGCCACGGCACTGCGCGAACGCGTCTGCTGGGAGGCGGGCGTCCCGTTGCCGGCGCTGCGGGCGGCGTCCTTCCCCAAGCTGGCCGTCTCGGGCACCTGGGAGGGCGCAGCCGGGCCGTACCGGGAGCGCGGCGGCGTCCCTCATGGCCTGCGCACGGGTCACGGCCGAGCGGATCGGCGCCCGGCACGAGCAGGTGCCGGGCACCGCCCACGACCCGCACGTCGAGGCGCCGGAACGGCTGAACGCGCTGCTCACCGCCCTCTGGTCCGCCTGACTGCCCCGGAAGCGTCATGGCCGCGCCGGACGGGCGAGGCCCGTCAGGCCAGGAAGAACGCGGCCAGCGTGCGGGCGACCAGTGCGGGGTCGTTCTCCATGGGGATGTGACCGGCGTTCGCGACCCGCACCAGCGTGGTGTTCGGGACCTCGTCGGCGAACCGCTGCGCGTGGCCGACCTTCTGGAAGGTGTCGTCCTCGCCCCACACCAGCAGCTTCGGCACGTCGCAGGCGAGCAGGGCAGGCATGAGGTCGAGGGTGTAGCGGCTGTCGGCGGCGCCGGCCAGCGCCATCCAGGCCCGCCCCACGCGTGCTTCGCGCCACGGGTCGAGATAGTCGTCCAACTCTTCTTCGGCGACAGGCCGGGCCAGGGCGGTGGTGACGGCCACACGCCGGGCGGCGAGCAGGTCCTCCACGGTGGTGGCGGCGACCACGGCGGGGTCGCGGTAGCGCGCCACGCCGGGCACCGGCCAGGAGTCGTAGCTCACCGAGTTGACCAGCGCCAGCCGGGGAACCGTCAGCTCGCCGCCGGTCAGCAGATGCTGGGCGACCGCGCCGCCGATGTCGTGCCCGGCCACGCCCGCGGGCGCGTCCATGCCGAGTGCCGCCGCGAAGCGCGCCACCCAGGCGGCCAGTGCGGGCACGGTGGCCGTCTCCAGCGTCAGCTCCCCTTCCGAGCGGCCCAGGCCGGGGAGGTCGACGGCGACCGGCCGCAACCCGGCCGCGGCCAGGTCGTCGAGCACCGGCTGCCAGACACGGCTCCAGTACGTGCCGTGGAGCAACAGGACCTGCGGGCCGTGCTCGCCCGCCGTCAGATAACTGGCCGCGCGGCCGTCGACGTCGATCGTCATGCGTGTGGACATGGACATAACCATCTTGGAATGCGCAAAGGCCGGTCAAATACCACTTAGGGTATGGCCCCATGACGTTGACGCAGCTCCGAGCGCTGATCGCGGTGGCCGAGCAGGGCGGATTCACCGCGGCGGCGGACCTGCTCGGCATGTCCCAGCCCGCTGTCAGCCGCGCGGTCGCCAGTCTCGAACGCGAGCTCGGCGCCCCCCTGTTCGTCCGGCACACCGACGGCATCGCCCTCACCGAGGCCGGACGGCGCGCCCATCTTCGTGCTCGCGAGGCTCTGCGCCACTTCGACCTGATCCGCGCGGAGGTGGCAGCCGCCGCCGGTGAGGTCACCGGGCCGCTCCGGCTGGCCAGCCTGCCCAGCGCCACCGGCACCCTGATCGCCCACCGGTTGCGGGTCTTCACCGATCGTTACCCCCAGGTCCAGGTACGTCTGTTCGAGGGGGCCGACGACGACGTCCGCGGCTGGCTGCAAGGAGGCGCGGCCGAGGTCGGTGTGGTCACGCTCCCGGCCCCCGGCCTGCACACGATCCCGCTCAGCACGCACGAGATGGTTGCCGTGGTGCCGGCCGGCCATCACCTGGCCGGGCAGGAGACCGTCCACATCACCGACCTGACCGGGCAGCCGTTCATCCTCACCACGGCGGGCTGCCGCCCGCTCATCACCGAAGCGGCACGCCAGGCCGGCGCCCAGCTCGACGTCGCCCACGAGGCCGGCGGCCAATCGGCCATCCTCGAAATGGTGGCCGCGGGCCTGGGGGTCAGCATCGTGCCCACGCTCGGTCTGCCGCCCGAGCTCGGGCCGGTCGCGACCAGGCCGCTCGAACCGCGCCTCACCCGGACGCTCGCCCTGGCCGTCCTGTCGCCGAGCGACTGCGGGCCCGCCGTACGAGCCTTCCTCGACCTGGCCGAGCCCGGCTGAGCGGCTCCTTGCGGCGCTCGTCACGCTGGGAGAGCAGGATCGGCACGGACGCGGGCACCCTGTCGAGCCGGGTGAGCAGCTTCTCGATGAGGTGCGGGTCCATGATGATCCCGCCGGCGGCGACCCCGTGCAGGGCGGCCAGGACGGCCTCCAGATCGTGGGTGTCCTTCACGAGGTAGCCGACGCCGTTGCCGATCCGCATAGGGCGTAACGCCTGAACACAGCCGCCGCCCGACCCCGACTGCGGACATTCACCCGCGGCGTGGC
The DNA here is from genome assembly GCF_040630865.1 of Nonomuraea sp. NPDC005730. NCBI lineage: Bacteria > Bacillati > Actinomycetota > Actinomycetes > Streptosporangiales > Streptosporangiaceae > Nonomuraea > Nonomuraea sp. NPDC005730. Next base: position 167,633 of record NZ_JBEXYK010000009.1, on the reverse strand, counting down.
TGCTTGAGCTGCCGATGGGCCGCGACGGTGGTCGCGGTGCGGACGAAGGCCACGAGTGCGGACGTTCGGTGTCCTTGTGGCCAGGCGAGGATGAGGGTGGTGGGCTCGGCGTCGGTGACGGGTACGCAGACCAGGTCGTCGCGGAGCTGGCCGCGTACGGAGGCGGGCACCACGGCGACCGCGCGGCCGAGCGCGACGAGCTGCATGAGTTGGCCGACGTCCTGTACGGACAGCCCGTTCGGGCTGCCGGCCGACCAGCGGGGCATCGTCTCACCGGTCAGGTCGGCGAGGCGCACGCTTGCCCGGCCGGCCAGGTGGTGGCGGTGGGGGAGGACGACGACCTGGTCTTCGGTCAGGAGTTCCGCGAAGTCGAGACCGGTCAGGTCGGTGTTCGAGCGGTGCAGCAGCCCGACGTCGGCGCGGCCGTCGCGGATCGTCCCGGCGCGCTCGTGGGCCGAGCACAGGACGATGTCGACCGGGACCGCGTCCGGGTCGACCTCGTAGGCGGCGCTGCTCAAGTCCCCGCCCGGTACCGCCGTCTGACCCGGGGCCGCCGGCTCTTCGTCGTTGGTCGATCATGGGAGTCTGTGGTCGTCCAGTGGTGGGGGTGCGCGGATGAGCTTCGTCGTCCTGAAGAGCACGGACCTGCCGGCCGAGGAACGATTCGGCTGGTGGTGCGACATGATCAGCCGGGATGTGGGGCCCACCCGCATCACGAGCGACCACATGGCCGACTTCCGTGCCACCGCCGGAGTCATCGACCTGGGCGTCGTCCAGCTCACCACCACCTCCTTCCCGGCGCTCACGTCGGCGCGGACCCCGGCGCTGATCCGCCGTTCCGACCCCGAGGCGTACGAGCTGACGCTGATCGTGGGCGGCGAGATGTGGATCTGCCAGAACCGGGACGACACCCGGATGACCACGGGCGACCTGGTGATGTGGCAGACCTCGCGCCCGTACGACGGCGGCGCCTTCGACGGGCCGCACCAGGCGAAGGCCATCATCATGCACCTGCCACGCGCCGGGCTGCCGCTGCCCGAACGGCAGGTAGACGGCCTCCTGTCGCGCAGGATGCCCGCCACCGGCGGGCTGAGTGCGGTGCTCGCCACCTACCTCAGGACCCTGGTGCGCGAGGTTCCCGCCATGTCACCCCAGGACGCCACGCGGCTGGGCGCGACCACCCTGGACCTGGCCCTGTCCTTCCTGGCCCATCGGCTGAACGCCCAGCACCGGCTGGCACCCGAGACCCGGGACCAGAGCCTCATGGCGCAGATCTGCGCGTTCGTCGAGCACAATCTGGGCGACGCCCGACTGGGGCCCGGGGTCGTCGCGGCCCGTCACCACATCTCCGTGCGTCACCTGCAGGTGCTCTTCCAACGTCAGGGCACCACCCTGACCGACTGGATCAGGCGGCGGCGCCTCGAACACTGCCGCGCCGACCTGGCTGATCCGCGGCTGCGCACACTGTCGATCCAGGCCGTCGCGGCCCGCTGGGGGTTCCCGCGTGCCGCCGACTTCAGCCGGTCCTTCCGTGCGGCGTACGGGATGTCGCCCAGGCACTACCGCCACAGCGTGACGGCGCTGCGGGAACCGCAGGGTGCGCCTGGTGCGTAGAAAGTCTGCGTCTCACGCTAACGACCGCGGCGCGCCGCCGTAGCAAGCTGTCGGCGCGTGGGCGATGAGCGAGGTCGGCCGCCACGGCGACGATGATCAGCATGCCCCGTGATCGTGCATCGTTCCTCGCCCACCAGGGAGTTCCGCGCGTATGGGACACGTTCTTCGCAACTTATTGACGATCATGCTCGCCTTATCGGTCATCTGGCCGTTGTCGCTGGTCAGCGCCACCACGGCGGTGGCGGACGCGGGGCCGTTCAAGGCGAAGGTCGACATCGACGGCCGGGGCAGCATGGACCCGGCCGACCGCGTCAGCACCGACGCCTACCTCGCCGACGCCGACGTCACCATCGTCTGCCAGGACACCGGTCCGGCGGTCGGCGGGAGCGCCGTCTGGGACTACACCACCAAGAAGGTGTGGGTGCCCGACACCTACGTGCGCACCGGGATCGACGGCTTCCTGCCCGACGTCCCCCGCTGCTTGTCCATCGGGATCGACGGCTACGCGAACAAAGGCTCGCTGCACGGACCGTACCGGGTCAAGGTCGACCTGGACGGCAGGGGCAGCGCCAACCCCGACGACCGGGTACGGATCGACGCCTACATGCGTGACAGCCAGATCCTCATCAAGTGCCAGGACTACGGCGGCGCCGTCAACGGCAGCACGCTGTGGGACTACACCTCCCAGGGTCTGTGGGTGCCCGACGTCCACATCAGCACCGGCACCACCGGCTGGATCCCCGGCATGCCCTCCTGCTCCTCGCTCGGCATCCCGGGCGGCGGCGGCACGCAGCCGGGCGGCGGCCGCCAGTTCCCGATCCGCACCACGCTCAACGGCTACCACGGCAAGAGCCTGGGCTCGGCCCGCGAGGAGGACAGGTACTCCGAGGAGAGCTACATCACCATCGTCTGCCAGGCCTACGGCGAGACGAACTACGGCGGCTCCACCGTCTGGGACAAGACCGTCGACGGGCTGTGGGTGGCCGACTACTACGTGCGCACCGGCTCCACCGACATCGTCATGAACCGCTGCGACAACGACGGCCCCTCGGGCGGCGGCGGGAACCGCTACCTGGTGCGCACCACGCTCAACGGCTACCACGGCAAGAGCCTGAGCTCGGCCCGCGAGGAGGACAGGTACGCCGGCAACAGCTACATCGCGATCGTCTGCCAGGCCTACGGCGAGTTCAACTACGGCGGCTCGGCCGTCTGGGACAAGACCTCCGACGGGCTGTGGGTGGCCGACTACTACGTCAAGACCGGCTCGTCCGACATCGTCCTGCCGCGCTGCGACAACGACCCCAAGCCCGCGGGCGGCGGTGGCGGCACGGGCAACCCCGGTACGCCGATGCCTCCGGGCAGCGGCACCGTCGACCGCGGCAACGTGCGCGACCAGATCGTCCGGGCCGCCTACAGCCAGCTGGGCGTCGCCGAGTGGGGCGACAACTGCAACCCCTACGGCTCGGGCGGCTCGGTCAAGTGCGGCTGGGCCTGGTGCAGCATGTTCGCGAGCTGGACGTGGCGGCACGCCGGCATCGACGTGTTCCTGCCCTACAGCGGCGACTTCTACTGGTGGGGCAAGAGCCGCGGCACGTTGCGCTCGCTCAGCGACATCCGCCCGGGTGACCTGGTGCTGTACGGCACGAGCGCGGGCAACAGCACCCATGTCGGCGTGGTGGTGGAGGCGGACGGCAACGGACTGATCACCACCATCGAGGGCAACTACGGCAACGCGGTCACGAAGGTCACCTCCTTCTCCCCGTACGGCGCCCACCCCGGCGGGCACGGCTCGCCGATCTACGCGGTGGTCTCGCCGCTGGCCGACTCCTCCACGGTCTGGGAGCGGTCCGGCGACCCCGGCTACGACGAGCCGGACAAGGAGAACTGCACCACCAGGCTCGACACCGTGCCCGGCGGCGGCTGGAACATGACCTGCCTGGAGTTCCGCAAGGAGCGCGGCTGGGAGGAGGTGCGCGGCGTCGCCTACGTCTTCCCGGCCAGGCCGACCGTCACCCGCGCGCACCTGAACCTGCGATTGTCCGACCTGCCGGGATCGGGCTCCAGTGTGGAGGTGCGCTGCGAGTCGGCCCTGCTGGACTCGGTACGGTCCTGTGCCACGGCCTGGCGTCCCCAGTTCATCGGAGCGGTGGAGTTGAGCGTCGCCTACGCCTTCAACGGCGACACCCAGAACCGCAACGTCGGCGACCTGCGCTTCCGCGGCGCGGCCCAGGAGAACAACACCTTCTGCGGGCCGGCGGCGATGCAGGCGGTGCTGTCCACCACCGGCGCCGATCCCGTGCCCTCCCAGCGGGAGATCGCCGACGAGGTCGGCACCAGCCAGCTCGGCACCCTGCCCACCAACATGGCCCACTACGGCAACACGATCGTCGGCTACACCTACAACCAGAACTACCTGCGCAACACCGACGAGGACAACGCGGTGGCCATCGCCAACACCTTCAGCGCGGTGTGGTGGTCGCTGACGACCAAGAGCCAGCCCTCCATCCTGCTCGCCAAGTCCGACTACCTGCCCTGGGTCGACGTCAACAACGGCCTGCTGCGGCACTACGTGGTCATCCACGGCTTCTCCACCCAGCCGACGGGCGGCGGCGGCCAGACGTACCGGTTCCGGGTGTGGGACCCGCAGGAGGCCAGGCACCACTACATGACGATCGACCAGATGGTCTACGCCATGCGCAACGCGATGACGCCGGGCCTGCTGCACCTGATCACCCCGAAGGCCAACCCGTGACCTGACGCCGGCAGCCCCCTGGAGCGCGCCGGGATCGCCATCCCCCGGCGCGCAGAAAGGCACCTGGCAGGACCCCGACCGATCCTCGACCAGCGCCGGCCTACCGTCCTTCCCACCAGGCACACCGACGAGGAAGGGACGATCTCATGGCTCCGGTCAGCCCACCGCCGGCTGCAGAGGAAGACGAAGATCCCCGATATCCCGCACTGGCAGCGGCCGGACCCCGCGTGGTCACCAGCGGCACCACCGTGCTGACCGGCCCCACGCTCACGGTCAAGTGCTGACCCCGCGACGGCGTCAGTCCTGGGTGGCGGCCTCGATGCTGCCGACGGTCAGGTCCGTCAGCGCCGCGATGGCCGTGGCGACGGTGGCGCGCCCCCGGTTCAGCTCCGCGGCGATCGCCTCGGCCGCGCCCAGCACGCCGACGCAGCGGAGCCGGAGGGCTTCCCGCGTGAGCCCGGAGTACGGCCGCAGGGCGGTGGCCATCAGGTCCGTGTAGTCGTCGAGCAGCTCGCGCTCGATCGCCTCCATCTCCTGGCTCCCCTTGAGCGCGGCCGAGACGGCCGTCCACTCCGGCATGTCGGTGGCGCAGGCGAAGTAGGCCGCGCTCAGGACGCGCGCGATCTCGCGGGGGACGGCCGGGGCGTCGCGCAGAGCCTTCTCCGAGGCGGCCCGGTGTCGTTCGTCGAGCCGCCGGTAGAGCGCGATCAGCAGGCCGGGACGGGTGCCGAAGTGGTCGTAGACGACCGGCCTGCTGACCCCGGCGGCCTCCGCCAGGCTGAGCAGCGTGAGGCTGTCGGTGCCGTGGGCGCGCACGATCGTCATGGCGGTGTCGAGCAGCTGCTCCCGCCTGGCCGGCTTGGACAGGCGAGCTGATCCCGTGGTCATCGTCCTCCCTTGCGTCGCCTCCCAGCTTAAGCTACAAAATGTAAGTTACAGAATGTAGGTTAGCGGGAGGACATCACCATGGAACACTCCGTACTGATCATGGGCGGATCCGGCCAGGCGGGCGCGGGCACCGCGGCCCTGCTGCGCCGGTGGTACCCGGAGTTGCCGCTGACGATCGCGGGCCGCGATCTCGGCCGCGCCCGGCGGGTCGCCGACGAGCTCGGCGGCGCGACAGCCGCGACCATCGACCTGCGCCGAGGGGACCTCGGCCTCCGGGGGGCCGATGGTTACTCGGCGGTCGTGGCGACGGTGTGGGACAGCCATCTGAACGGACTGCGTTTCGCGCAGGACCGTGGCCTGCCGTACGTCGGCATCTCCAGCGGCCTGGTCGACGTCGGCCCCGAGGTCGTCGCCGCCGGACTGCGGGCCGGCGCGGCGCCGATCCTGCTGGCCGGCCACTGGTACGCGGGGCTCGTCGTCCTCGCGGTGCTCGGCCTGGCCGGGGAGTTCGACCGGCTCGACACCATCGAGGTCGGCGGCGTGCTGGACGAACGGGACAGCGGCGGCCCCGCGGCCATCGCGGACATGGAACGCCTGCTGGCCGCCGCCTCGGCGGGGCATGTCCGCCGCGACGGCGTCTTCCGCTGGATCGGCGGCTCCGACGTGGAGGTGGAGGTCACCGACATCGACGGCACCGTGTTGCCCGGCCGGATCGTCCCCATCCTCGACGTGCCGAGCCTGGCCCTCGCGACGGGCGCGCCCAACGTCCGCTTCGCGTTCGCGGTCGGTGAATCGGCGGGCAGGCGGCGCGGCGGTCCGGCGTCCGCGGAGGTCAGGATCGACCTCGAAGGCGTGGACCACGCGGGCGCGCCGCTCAGGACGAGCCGCTACCTCTTCCACCCGGAGGGGCAGCGCCCCCTGACGGCGCTCGGCGTCGCCCTCGGCGTCGAGCGCCTGCTCGGCCTGCGCGGCGCCCCCGTGCCGCCCGGCCTCCACACCCCCGAGGCGTTGATCGACTCCGGCTACGCGGCCGAGCGGATGGCGGAGATCGGCGCCACCCTCACCGGCGCGCACGGCGATCGCTGACTCGGGTTCCGCGCGCCCGTCGCATCCATCATATTGAACGTTCGTACAAGTTGTACTAGCGTTCAACATGATGGGAGCGAGGGGGACCTGATGACGCAGCAACAGTTCACGCGAGCAGGGACGCGCCAGTGGGCGGGCCTGGGACTGCTGGCCATGCCGACGGTGCTGCTGGGGCTGGACGTGACCGTCCTGTACCTGGTGGCGCCGAGCATGGCGGCCGACCTGTCACCGTCGGCCACCCAACTGCTGTGGATCATGGACGCCTACGGGTTCCTCGTCGCCGGGTTCCTGATCACCATGGGCACGCTGGGCGACCGGATCGGGCGGCGCCGGTTGCTGAAGGCCGGGGTGATCGCCTTCGCCGCGGTCTCGGTGTTCGCCGCGTTCGCCCCCACGGCCGAGCTGCTGATCCTCGCGCGAGCCCTGCTGGGGGTGGCCGGGGCGACGCTCATGCCCTCCACGCTGTCGCTGATCTCGAACATGTTCCCCGACGCGCGTCAGCGCGCGGTCGCGATCGGGGTCTGGGCCACGATGTTCGCGCTCGGCATGGCCGCCGGGCCGATCGTGGGCGGAGCTCTGGTGGACGCCTTCTGGTGGGGAGCGCCGTTCCTGGCGGCGGTGCCCGTCGCCGTCGTCGTCCTGGCCGGGGCGCGCGCCCTGCTACCCGAGTACGTGGCCCCGTCCAGCGGCCGGCTCGACCTGGTCAGCGTGGGCCTGTCCCTGGCGGCGATCCTTCCGGTCATCTACGCCGTCAAGCACATCGCCTCCGACGGTCCCGGCGGCCCGGCCCTCCTCTGTGCGGTGGCGGGCGTTCTGGCCGCGATCGTGTTCGTACGCCGCCAACGCCACCTCCCCGATCCGCTGCTGGACGTGGCACTGTTCGGCAACCGGGCCTTCGTCGTGGCCCTGGGCGTGCTGCTCATCGGCCTGGTCGGAGTCGGGGGCTCGATGTACCTGGTCACGCAGTACCTTCAGCTCGTCGAGGGGCTCACGCCCTTCGAAGCAGGGCTCTGGATGGGGCCGCCGGCGTTGGCGATGTTCGCCGCCGCCATCGGTGCTCCGCTGGTCGCCCGGCGCTTCCGCCCCGGCTCGGTCATGGGCGCCGCCCTCGGGGCGTCCCTCGCCGGCTACGCGCTGCTCGCCACCGCGGGACTCGACGACGAGGTGTCCGTGGCGGTCGGCTTCACGTTCGTCTATCTCGGGCTGGGCGCCCTCGCCGCCCTGGGCACCGACATGGTGGTGGGCGCGGTGCCGGCAGCGCGATCCGGGTCGGCGGCGTCGATCTCCGAGACGGTGCAGGAACTCGGCATCGCCATCGGCGTCGCCCTGCTCGGCAGCCTCACCACCGCCGTCTACCGCAATCGGGTGACGGTGCCCGAAGGTCTGACGCCGGAGAGCTCCAGCGCCCTCACCGACAGCCTGAACGCGACCGCGGTGATCACCGACAGCCTTCCGCCCGGGACCGTCGAGGCGGCCCAGCGGGCCTTCACCACCGGGCTCAACGTCGCTTCCCTGGTCGCGGGGGTCGCCATCGCCGCCGCCACGGCGCTGTGTCTAGGGATGCTGCGTCACGTGCCCGCGCTCGGGGAGACGCAGAACCGCGACACCGGCGTCTGAACGATGGTCCGACTATCCTGGACGTCGTGCCGAGGAGCAGTAAGGACGACACCGCCGACGACAGCGAGCACGTCGACGGACGCCGCGCGCGTGGCGAGAAACGGCGCGCCGAGATCATCGAGGCCACCCTTGCCGTGGTCACCCGCGACGGCGCGGCCGGCGTCACCCATCGCACGGTCGCCAAGCAGGCCGGCACCACGACGTCCCTGAGCATCTACTACTTCGCCACCCTCGACGACCTGCTCGTCGCCGCCCTGACGACGGTCGCCGACGCCTACACCGCCAGCATCCGCGACATCATCGACAAACCCGGCGACAAGCTCAGCGGCCTGGCCCACCTCATCGCCGAATCCGCTGGCTCCGGACGTGAACGCGCCCTGGCCGAACGCGAGCTGGCGACCCTGGCCGCCCGCCGCCCCGCACTGCGACCCGTGGCACGACGCTGGCGGCAGAACATCGCCGAACTCGCCACCACGCTGACCGACGACCCCGCGGCCGTCGCCGCCCTCGTCGCGGCCTCCGACGGGCTGTGCACCGCGATCCTCCTCGACAACGTGCCCGCCGACCCGGCTCACATCCAAGCCGTCCTGCAACGAGCCGTCCGCAACTGAGCTGGTGGCCGAGGAGGGACGCCTCCTCGCGACATCGGGATCAGCCGGACTCCGCGAGGAGATGCACGACACCGGCCGGGTTCCTGATCCAGTGGGTTCGGGAATCGAGACCCTCCAGGGGTTCGACCTCGTCACACGGGTGGATACCGAGGTCGGCCAATTGGGCCGCTGCCGCGTCCAGGTCATCGGTGTGCAATTGCAGCCACAGATCGGGCCGGCTGTAGTTGTCGACGCAGTCGAGCCACAGCGTATTGGGGCCGAACCGCACCGAATGGGTTCTCGAGACGGTCGGTGCGTAGGAGACGTCATCCTCCTTGACCTCGAAACCCAGGGTGTCGCGGTAGAAGGCGACAGTGGCCTCGTACTGTGCCTTGGGGATCTTCATGGCGATGTTCAGGCCGGCGGTGAATGCAGGCTTGCTCATTGTTGTTCGACTCCTTTCGTGTCGCGCTTCGGCGGGCCGGCCGAGGCGCTTGGCGGCTGAGCGGCAACCGTCGCGCCAGATCCGTGACGGTTGCGGGCCCGGCTCGTCCGAGCTCCTCCAGCGACGCCCGCCCCTCCGCATCAGGCCACCCTTATTCGCAACCTGTAGGTTGCCATTTATGGCAACCTACAGGTTGCGATCGGTGCCCACAAGCCCGGCCCGGAGGGCGGGCTTCTGCTCCAGAACGGCTTCACGTCATGCGGAGGATGACCTTGCCGGTGGTGCGGCGGGCGGTCAGCGCGGTGAGGGCGGTGGCGGCCTGGTCGAGCGGGTATTCGGCGCCCACCATCGGATGGACGCGTCCCGCGGCGGCCAGGGCGAGCAGGTCGTGGAGCGGCGCGGCGGCACGGCTGCCGGGGAGGCGCAGGTGGGCGCCCAGCCAGTAGCCGCCGACGGCGATGTTGCGCTCGCTCAGGATCCCGGGGTCGATGGGGGCGGCGTCGATCCCGCCGGAGGTGCCGTAGGCGACCAGGCGGCCGAAGGGGGCCAGCACATGAGGGGCCGCCTCGAAGACGGGGCCGCCGACGGCGTCGAGGATCACGTCGGCGAGGGCGCCGCCGTTGGCTTCGCGGACGCGCTCGGCGTAGCCGTCGGCCTCGCCGGGGACGGCGGCGTCGGCGCCGAGCCGGAGGACCAGGGCACGTTTGCCGGGGGTGGAGGCGGTCCCGATGACCCGTCCGGCGCCGAACTCCCTGGCCAGCTGGATCGCCAGGTGGCCGACGCCTCCGGCGGCGGCGTTGACGACGACGGTTTCGCCGGGGCGGACCCGCGCGGCCGTACGCAGCAGGTGCCAGGCGGTCAAGCCCTGGACCAGGAGGGCGAGCGCGACACCCGCGCAGAGGTCCTCGGGGATCTCGACCGGATCCTTGACCAGCGCCTTGGTGGCGAAGGCGCCGGCGGCGAAGGCGAGCATGCGGCGACCGTCCGGGGCACGGCCGACGACCTCACCGCCGGGGATGAACGGCAGTTGCGGCGGCAAGTAGGTGCCGCGCAGGCGTTCGGCGTCGGCGAAGTTGAGACCGGCGGCCTCGACGTCAAGGAGGATCTGGCCGGGGCCCGGCGCCGGGTCGGGAAGGTCGGCGGAGGTCAGGACATCGGGTTCGCCAAGGCGTTCGGCAATCATCGCTCTCATGCCGTAGACGCTAGGAGCCGCACGGTTACGCAGGTAGCGGGCGGGATTTGTGGATGAGGCGGAATGCATGAAGATTCTTCATGCATTCCGTGGCCGAACTTCGCGTGCTGGTGGCGGTGCCGGGTCAGGCCGTGCTCCGGGGCGGGCGGGCCCTTCGCTGTGTCCGGAGGATTGAAAGCGCGTTGCAGGCGGCCTGCCGCTCAATGGTGGTCAAGTCCCCATACAACAGGAGGTTCCGATGAACCGCAGCCTGCGCACCCTGTTCGGCCTGACCGCCACCGCCGCGACCATCGCCCTGACCGTCCCGGCCATGAGCAACGCGGCGAGCGCGTCACCGGCCTCGCCTTCCGACCTCAACGACACCAGCCACGCCCAGGACCTCGCGCGGGCGCGCTCCTTCCTGTTCACCTACACGTTCAACGACCACCTCAAGGTCGCCGGCGGCAATTTCACCGCCGACCGCCGCGTCTTCGTGACCGTCAAGTTCAACAACGGCGTCACGAAGTTCTCCAGGTGGGTGATCGCCCGCACCCACCCCGTCACACCCGGCGGCGCCATCTACGTGGAGACGACCATCGCCGCCCCCTGCTCCGGAAGCAAGAACGGCTACGCGCAGGCCTACGACGAGGCCACCCGCACCTGGTCCCCGCGCCTGCCGGTGACGATCTGCCAGCGCATCGACTGAGAGGGCGGCCTTCCCGCCAGGGGAGATCCGCCAGGTTGCCCTGTCAGGGCGAGAGCCGCTCCGCCTGCCGCCTCGGTACTGTGGCTTCGCATGACCGACACTGAGATCGAGATCACCGCTGACCTGGTCCGCGACTTGCTGCAGGAGCAACATCCAGACCTTGCCGGGCTGGCCGTCCGTGAGGTGGCGGGTGGTTGGGGCAACCAGATGTGGCGCCTCGGGGACGAGTTGGCGGTGCGCATGCAGCGTATGGACCCCACCCCGGAGTTCCAGCTCAAGGAGCGGCGGTGGCTACCCGTGCTGGCCCCGCGCCTGCCGCTGCCGGTGCCGGTCCCTGTACGGTTCGGCGAACCGTCCGGGCGCTTTCCCAAGCACTGGACCGTGATGACGTGGGTTCCCGGCGAGCCGCTGGACCACGGCTCGATCAGCAGGGGCGCCCACGCGGCCGACACGCTGGCGGGCTTCCTCAGGGCGCTTCATGTGGAGGCGCCCGCCGAGGCCCCGGCCAGTGCGGACCTCGGCGCTCCCCCCGAGAGGTGCACGAGCGGCTTCGAGCAGTTCTTGCAGGCCGTCGACCCCGACGCCGTCGGTGATGTCGGCGCCGTCCGTGCCGTGTGGGCGGATGCGGTCGCCGCCCCCGCGTGGGAGGGCCCGCCGGTGTGGGTGCACGGCGACCTCCATCCCGCGAACGTCGTCGTCTCGGACGGAACGCTCGCGGGCATCGTCGACTTCGGTTCCTTGTTCGCCGGCGATCCGGCGTGGGACCTCGCCGCCGCATGGGTGCTGCTCCCCGCGGACACGGCCGCCCGGTTCTTCGACGCGTACGGGCTTGCGGACCAGGCGGCGATCCGGCGCGCCCGCGGGCTGGCCGCCATGAAGAGCCTCTTCCTGATGCTCATGGGGCAGAACGGAGATCGCGGCCTTCCCGGCGGCAAGCCGAACTGGGGACCCGCAGGCCGGGCGGCACTTGATCGCGTGCTGAAGGGCGTTTGACGGCTGACCCGGTCGGATCGGAACGCGTCCTGGGCGCCGAGCACCCCGCCACCCTGCTCACCCGGCACAACCTCGCCTATTGGACGGAGCAGGCGGCGGAGCCGGGTGGCGGGTGACGCACGGATCCCGGTCCGCGAGGCATCCGAGCGGCGTGCCGCGCCGGATCACTCCGGGTCCGGGTGCGCCGTCCCGCGTTCTCCGCGCAGCCGGGCCGGGTCGACCTCGGTCGCGGCCGTCCTCCCGTCCAGTCGCCGGCCTTTCCCGTACGCCGCGGCGAAGGCTTCCTCGCCCAGCGCGGACCGCCCTCGGCGGCCGAGCTCGCCGACCTGCCGATCGGTGTGGTCATGAGCCCCGCGCAGCCGGGACGCGGCGCCGAGCAGCACTGCCGAGTCGTGATGCCGCCCGTGCGCCTCGGCGTACGCGGCGGCGTTCACCGCCACCAGCGACAGGATCGGCAGGTCCCGGGTCTGCAACGCTGTCGTTCGTGACCTGATCGGCACCCGTGACGGAACGACCTACGTGTTCGAGAGGACATCGGGATCGTCGATCCGCTACGACCTCGGCGGCGACCACCCGCTGACCGGCCGCAACGCCCCGGACCTCCGTCTCGGGGACGGCACTCGCCTCGGCGACCTGATGCGGGACGGACGAGGCGTCGCACTCGACCTCAGCATCGACCGACGCCTGCGCGAGCCGGCGACGGGATGGGAGAGCCGGTTCCGGTACGCGGCCGGGCCGGCGAGGGACGACCTCGGAGCGGCTGCGGTGCTCGTCCGGCCTGACGGCGTGGTCGCCTGGGCAGGTGATCCCGTCCCTGATCGTGAGGGGTTCGAGCGGGCCGCGAGCCGCTGGTTCGGTCGTCCGGCGATCGGATCCGGATCCGGAGCCGGCTGAACGGCGCGGCACTCGACCGATGTGAACCTTTCCTCAACCGATCTCCAGGAGAACCACATGACGATCACCCTCCGCCCGGGCAGCACCGTGATGTTCACCGGCGACTCCATCACCGACTGCCGGCGGCTGGAGAGCGAGGAGGGCCTCGGGTCCGGCTACCCGCTGCGCATCGCGGGGGAGTGGGGTCTCCGGCACCCGGACCGGCCCGTGACCTGGGTGAACGCCGGGAACGGGGGCGACAAGGTGATGGATCTCGAAGCCCGCTGGCAGGCGGACGTGCTCGACGCGCGCCCCGACGTGGTGTCGATCCTCGTCGGTGCCAACGACATGGGCTGGCACACGTACGACCCCGACGGCTACGTGATCACCGCGGAGGACTACGCGGCAGGTTACGACCGCCTGCTCGCGCCCCTCGCCGCGGCCGGCGTCGCCCTGATCCTCATCGAACCGTTCCTCCTGCCGATTCGCGGCCTCGTCGAGGTCGGCCCCGCACACGTCGGCGAGGAGGAGCGGAAGGAGTGGCGCGCCGACCTGGACCCGAAGATCCAGGCCGTGCGCGAGCTCGGCCGCCAGTACGGCGCGCACCTGCTCGCCGCGGACGGCATGTTCGCCGAGCTCGCCGCGACGACCCGGCCGGAGCACTGGGCCGTGGACGGCGTGCACCCGACACCGGCCGGTCACGCCGCACTCGCGGCGGCCTGGTTGCGCCTGGTGGCGTGACCGCGCCTCGCGACCCGGCCGGAGCTCGCTGACCGGCGCCGACGCCATGACGGGCGCCACGAGTTGCCGCCGAGGGGCGTCACCAGTCCACCGCCCGTGATGACGGTTCCCGCCGGGCAGGCGGCGCTTCCTGTGTTGAGCCCGGACGTCAGCGTGTGCGGGGTCCGGATGATCTGGGTCGGTCCGGGAGGTCCGGGCGGGCCGGGGCGTCCCGGCGGGCAGGCGTGCGGGCAGGGGCGCTTTCCGTCGCCGTCGTCGGCCGCGGCATGGGCCGTCGACACGGCCCCATCAGCAGCGCCGGTACGGCAGTGGTGCTGGTTCTGCAGCTGCCACATGGGACTGCGTGCTGCTGTCGGTGATGGTCGACGACGCGGCGCGGGCGGTTGTCGCGCAGGCGGACGGGAGGCTGTACGGCTACTGGCTCGGATACTCCGTCCCGGCGCAGTTCAGCGCGACCGGCCCGGCGGGGATCGTCGCACCGGGCGGTCGCCGGCACGCGCGCTGTCCGGCAGGCGGCCGACCGGCCCTGGCCGTGGCGGATCGACATTCCGATCACCTCACGCGTGCCGATCCACCAGCGGGATCGGCAGCCGGCGCAGCGTCGGCACGACCAGGCCGAGCTGGACGCCCAGCGCGTCGGGGTCCACCGTGTCGAGCGGTTTGAGCGCGACCGCCCCGAGCCTGGCCCAGGCGGCGCCACCTGGCGAACCCGGCTGGTCGCGGACGGCGGCGAGCGTGACGTGCGGGCGCAGTTCGAGGTCGCCGAGCAGCCGCTGCCAGTCGTGCCGGCGCGGGCACGGCGCTACCTCCCCGCCCAGGCCCGGCGGGTGCGGCGGACGGTCGCCGATGACCAGCAGCGCCGTCCGCCGCGGGCGGCCGGAGGCGTCGAGCCGGCGGACGACCACGGCCAGCATGTCCTCGACCTGGGCGGCACGCGGGTATCCGAGCTCGGCGGCGCCCAGCCAGCCCAGCGCGGCCAGGGCCTCCTCGGGCGTGGCCAGCCAGTTGGTGACGACCACGCCCTCGCGGCGGCCATGCCGGTCGAACCGGTGTCCTCCGTAGGCCAGCAGGCCGACGCGGAGCGTCCCGGGCAGCGGGAGCCGTCGGTGCGCGGTCCTGATGACCTTCTCGGCGCAGTCGAGCCGCGCGGCGACGCGGGCGGCGGGCCCGGAGACCTCGATCGCGCAGACGAGATGCACCGGCTCGACGGGATCGAGCGCGGCCGGGACCGCGTCCATCAGCTCGGACACACTGCGCGGGTCGGGGACCAGACCGGCGGGCGCCAGGAACTCGACGTCGCCCGGCCCCCGGAGCCTGGCCGTGACCCGGTGCGGGCCCGGCCGCAGCGGCGCTGACCTGGCCGAGAGCAGGACGGGCGTGGAACCGTCCGAGGTGATCACTGCGAACACCAGGCCGTGTTCGGCCTCGCCGCGTACGGTCAGCGCCGCGACGTCGCCGCGCCGCGAGCCCGCCTCGAACAGCACCCTGGAGGTGAGCCTGATCTGCCCGGTGCCCGGGTCGACCTGGGCGGCGAGCAGGCCGTGGGCGCGCCTGATCGGGGTGGCGGCGATGGCCTGCGTGAGGAGTTCGCCCACGTCGGCACCTGTGGCGACCAGGACCGGGGCGTCGGGGTGCCTGGCGCGCAGCCGGCGCAGCGCCGCCGCGGCCTGCGGCTCCGTCGGGGCGTGCGGCTCCGTCGGGGCGGTGTCGACGAGGAGCACGTCGTCGCCCGTACCCGGGGTTCCGCCGGCCGGCGAGAGCCGCGGTATGCCCACGTCATCGATCTCGACACGGAAGGCCGCGACCCCGGCCCTCCCCGGTGCGAGAACGGTGAGCGACCGGCCCGGCGGGAGTCCTGCGACAGCGGTGGAAAGCGCCTCGCACATTGCCGCATGCTCTCATACCAGGCCCGTGCGCTGGATTAGGATGCTCACACGGACGGCGGCAGCGCCGGTCGGAGAGGGCGGTGATGCGACGCTTCCTGATCGTCCTGGCGGGCGCCCGGCCCGACATCCTCTCCCGGTGCCCGACGGACTCCGACAGATTCGTGGGAGTCGGCGGCGCCGTGCTTCTCACAAGCCTGCTGGCCTCCGTCTCCATGACGTTCGCGCTGGTCTCGGCGCTCGGCGTCAACCTGGTCGTCGCGGTGACCTCCGGGCTGATGTGGGGGCTGTTCGTCCTGAGCCTGGACCGGTGGATGGTCGCGTCCCTGTCCCTGCGCGGGCCGGGGCGGTTCATGATCGTCCTGCCCAGGGTCCTGTTGTCCCTGCTGATGGGGATCGTCATCGCCACCCCGCTGGTTCTGCATATCTTCGAACCGGAGATCGACGCGCGGATCGCCGTCATCCAGCAGGAACGTTCGGAGGCGTTCCAGCAGAAGCTCGCCGAGGGGGACCTGGGCACGCAGATCGCCCGCCTGACCGAAGTCGTGCGCGAGCTGCGCAATGTGATCAACTCGGCTGGCGCGACGGGGATCGACCCGGCCCGCGACCCGAAGCTGACGACGTTGCTGGCAGCCCGCACCGAAGCCCAGCGGGAGGCGGACAGGTACTACGACGAATGGCAGTGCCAGCTCTACGGCGGCGAATCCTGTCCGGTGCGGGGAAACGGGGTGCAGGCCCGCAAGGCGCAGGAGGGCTACCAGGCCGCCCGCAGCAGGCTCGACACGCTCACCCGGCAGATCGACGACCGCAGGCGCCACCTCAGTTCGACCGGAGAGCAGGCGAAGCGGGCCCGGCTGGCCGAGGCCACCGCCGACCTGCCCGGCTACCAGGACCAGCTCGACCGGCGTCTGGAGCAGCGCACGGCGCTGCGCGCGAACTTCGACGCCGACAACCACAGCTCCAGCGGCCTGCTCCTGCGGCTTCAGGCGCTCGACGAGCTGTCGGCCAGCGACGGGACGTTGTACGCCGTCATGCTGCTGCTCTTCCTGTTCCTGACGCTGATCGAGTGCCTGCCGGTGGCCGTCAAGCTCATGCAACGACCGGGCGTGTACGAGCAGATCCTGGCCGAGCACGAGCGGAGGGCGCTGCGGGAGTTCGAGGCGCGGCTCGCGTCCCAGGACCACGACGGCGACCAGGTCACCCTCGAGGAGGTCTGGGAGCGCGAGGCGCACCAGCCGGAGCAGCGGGAGCAACCGGTCATCCCCGCACCCGCCGCGGACGAGGAGGATCGGCAGGCCCAGGAGGACCGGGAGCTTCGCACGATGAGGGACGCCCGCGCCCCCGCCGGTCCACGGCCCGCGGACGGCGGCGATGGCTGAGCCGAGGACCGCGCCCCGGGGACTGTTCCCCTGGGACGAGCTCGCCGGCGGCTGCCGGGACGACCCCCGCATCCGCTTCTACGTCGATCGCGAATCGTCCCACGCCACGGCCGTGCGCCAGCTCGTCGACTGGACGCAGGTGCTCGCGGAGAGCAGCAGGGACCGGGCCTTCCGCGACGCGGCCGCGCTCGACAGCTACACCGAGTTCGCCCGGCTCGCCCATGCGAGCACTCGGGCCAGAACGGACTTCGAGCGGCTCGCCGCCGGATTCGGCCCGGCCGCCCTACGGCGGTTCCTGACAACCAGGACGGTGCTCCTGCTGATCGCCGCGCTGTCGCTGCTGATCTACTCATGGGCCGGGTTGCTGCTGCTGTTGTGCCAGATCGCGGCGGTGGCGCTGATCCCGGTGGCCGGTCTGAGCTGGCGGGCCGGCCGGGCCACGCGCAGCCTGCCGAGACTCCTGCTCGCCGGCCTCGCCGCCGCGGCCGGCCTGACCCTGCCTGCCGTGGCGCCCGCGGTCGGGCTGCCGTTCTCGTTCGGTTCGATCCTGCTCATGGGCGTCTTCGCCTGCATGGTCTGGATCCTGGCGGTGAGTCACGCGGGCCGGCCGCTGAGCCGGCGGGCGAAGATGTTCCTGCTCCTGCCCGCCGTGGCCGGCCTGGAGGGCCAGGCGGCACGGGCCCGGCGACACTGGCTGGAGGACGCCCGGGAGAACGCGGTCATGCCGGAACTGATCCAGACGATCAACCGGCTGCTGCAGCCTTCGCTGGGCAAGCGGCTGCTCGTCCAGGACACCGCCCGGCTGCGTGCGATGTACCACCCTGGGCTGTTGGTGCCCACAAGGGCCACCCGCCGGGCCCAGGAGGCGCTGCGGCGGTCGGAGGGGGCCAGCATCGCCGTCGCCGGGCCACGCGGCTCGGGCAAGACCACGTTGCTGCACGGGCTGTGCGGGGGCGAAGCCACGTTCTCGGTCGTGGTGTCCGCGCCCGTGCACTACGTGCCGAAGGAGTTCCTCACCGAGCTCTTCCAGCGCCTGTGCACCGCGTACATCACCGACCAGGGGTTCGGCGCCGAACGCGCGAGCGTGCTGAAGAGGCGCGGGAGCCTGTTCCGCTACCTGCGCGTGGCCGGCGCGCCGATGCTACGCGTGGCGCTGGCCTGCGCGCTGACCGCCCTCCTGCTCTGGACGCTCGCCGCCGAGCTGGCCCGGATGGGCGACGCGGCGGCCACGTTCGCCGGCGGGAACTTGACCGCGCTCCGGGAGGCGTTCGTGTCCTGGTGGGCCGGCGACCACCAGCTCGTCCAGATCGCGCTGCTGCTGCTGATCGTCGCCGTCGTGCCCAAGCGGGACTGGCGGCGGCTGTCGTGGCAGTCCGAACCGCCGCTCGTCAGGGAGGCTCGACGGCACTGCCGGCGCCTGCAGGCCGAGCAGACCGCGACCACCCAGGCCGGTGGCGGCCTGCCGCTGCTGCAGGCCGCGCTCAACCGCAGTGTCGCGCTGAAGATCCTGCCCTGGACGATGCCGGAGCTGGTCGGTCACCTGTGCAGGTTCCTGGGGGAGGTCACCAGGACCGAGCACGCCCGTGGCCGGCGGGTGCTGATCTGCATCGACGAGGTCGACCGGATCGGCTCGGCGGAGGAGGCCACCCGGTTCCTCAGCGAGGTCAAGGCCGTCTTCGGGTCGGTGAACTGCTACTTCCTCGTCGCCGTCGCCGACGAGCTGGGCGCCGCCTTCGCGCGCCGCGCCATCGCCGGACGCTCGCCCGTCGACAACGCCTTCGACGAGATCATCTCGCTGGAGCCCCTGTCGTTCGAGCTGTCCAGGCAGCTGCTGCAGCGGCGCGTGCCCGGATTCACCGACGCGTTCGTCCGGCTCGGCCTGGCGCTGTCCGGCGGCCTGCCTCGCGAGCTCATCCGGGTGGCGCGCCGGCTCGTCGAGATCAACATCGAGTTCGAGTACGAGCTGCGCCTGTCGCAACTGGCCGACCGGCTGATCCGGGAGGAGATCCACGAGGCGGTCATCGGCACCCGGAGCCAGATCGCCGGCGCGTCGATCAGCCCGGAATGGGGCGCGGTGCTCGACCGGCTCCGCCTGCTGGACGGCTTCTTCGAGCCGGATGCCGGGCTCGGCGAGCTCCGTCCCGCGCTGAAGGAACTCGCCGAGCTCGCCTTGGACCAGCCGGCCGCGGCCGGCCCCGAGGAACAGCCGATCAGGCTGGCGGTGACCGGGTTGTCCGCGCTGGCCTTCCTCGACATGACCATCAGCGACGCCTTCAAGGACGAGTCCTTCGACGTGGCCGGCACCCCGGACGCTGTCGGCTCGTACGTCGATCTGGCGGCGGCGCGGCGCGAGCTGGGGGTGTCGGCCGAGAGCTGCCGCCGGGCGGTGCAGCGCATCCGCCTCACCCTCGGCCTGCCCTGACCGGTCGAGCGACCGACCTGTGCTGGATCAGTTCAGGGCGAGGAAGCTTCCGATGTTGCCCTGTTTGGTGGCCCCGGGCTGCACGGGGTCGAAGACCCTGATCCGACAGTTCGAGTCCGGGAAGACCAGGATGGTGCCTGAGGTGCGGTTCAACAGGCCGCTGTCGGGGCCGAAGCCGGGGTGGCATTGGTTGGGCTGGGGGTCCGTGATGAGCCTGCTCTGACCGTCAGGTGAGAACAGGCGCACGACGCCGGGGGCGGCGGCCGCAGGGGTGGCGCAGGCGAGCGCCAGGGCGACGGCGGCTGTTGCGGCTGAGATGGCGGGAATGGGTCGCATGGGAAGTCCTTTCGAAGGCGACCACGTCCATCACAGTATGTGCTTGCATGATTACCTTCAGTGACTCTCTCCAGCGATACAAGGACCTCTCGCCCGGTGACGGCACCGCCCCCCGGCGCGGGTGGTGCCGTTCTCAGTCCTTCACCGTGATGGTGTGGTTCGCCTGCGACGGCAGTGTCGCGCCGTCGCCGGCCCACTCGACGGTGCAGGCGAACCGGCCGTTGACGCGGGGCGTGTCGGCCGTGCTGAACGAGCCGTCCGTGGCGAGCGGCACCGACCGCGACACGGTCGTGGTGCCACTGTCGTCGGTGATGGTGCGCACCAGTTTCCCGTAGGAGAGCGGGGCCGGAGAATGGCCGCCGATGTCCAGGGCGCCGCCGAGCACGAGTTGCTTGCCGACCCTCCCGTTCGCCGCCGAACGTGCACCCGTATCCGACCCACAGCCGGTCGCCCGAGAGCGACAGGTGCGTCGGGAAGACCTTGCCGCCGCCCGCGGCCACGTCACCGGCACTGGTGACGCCTTCGAGGTATGTGGTGGAGTCGGCCGCCGAGGCGGTGGGAGTGAATAGTCGAACTTGAGTTCGTACCTCAGTCGCGGCTGTCACCGCGACCCCGGGGCCGATCTGTCGACGGCGTCGAGAAAGCGGGCGCCCCAGTTTCTCAGGTGATCGACGAACTCCGGCGGTTCGAGCACCTCGAACTCGGCGCCGATGTTGCCCAGCGCCTGCGTGGGCCAGTCCAGGCTGGTGGAGATCATCGTGAGCCGGCATCGATCGGGGGCGACCGGTTGGATCTCACCCCATTGGCCGACCATCCGGCGCACCTGTTCCGCCGGTGCGTGAACCAGTGCGACCACGGTCTTGGCGGTGGGAACCTGGGCCGCGGTGCGTACGAACGCGGCGGCGTCCCCGCCGGGCAGCGGCCGCGGCAGGAAGGAGGCGCCGGTGTTGCGTGGCTGGGCCAGCCGGTCGAGGCGGAAGCTGCGCCAGTCGTGCCTGGTCAGGTCGTAGGCCACCAGGTACCAGCGGCCGCCGAGCGCGACGAGGCGATGGGGCTCCACTTCGCGTTCGGTTCGCGCGCCGGCGCGTGTGGCGTAGTGGAAGCACAGCCGTTCCTGGTCCCGGCACGACTGGGCGATCAGCGTCAGCACCTCCGCCGGGATCACCGGCCCGGCGGAGGCCGCCGAGACGGTCATCGCGCGCAGCGCGTTCACCCTGGCCCGCAGACGGGGCGGCAGGACCTGCACCACCTTGGTCAACGCGCGCACCGCCGCCTCCTCCAGCCCCGCGATGCCGCTCTGCGCCGCGTCTCCCATGCCGACCGCCAGCGCGACGCCCTCTTCGTCGTCGAGCAGCAACGGCGGCAGCACGGCCCCGGGCGCCAGCTGGTAGCCGCCGTCGGTGCCTCGGGAGGCGTGCACGGGATAGCCCAGCTCGCGCAGGCGATCGACATCCCGGCGAAGTGTGCGTTCCGACACGCCGAGCCGCTCGGCCAGATCCGCGCCCGGCCAGTGGCGGTGCGTCTGCAGCAACGACAGCAGGGTGAGCGTGCGGGAACTGGTGTTGGCCATACCCCCATTATCTGGGTACTTCCGGTCAAAAACTGGCCGGAAGCCTTCCTAGGGTGGTCACCATGATGACTCACGAGGTTCAGTTGACCGCCCAGATCGCCGCCGTCCCCGGCCCCGAGCACTTCACCGTCGCTCCGGCCGAGATCGAGGGGGAGGTCGTGGTCCGTACCGACTACCTGGGGCTGGCCGCCACCTACCTCGAACTCATGCGCGCCGACTGCCACCTTCCGGTCCCCGCCTGGCGGCCCGGCCGGCGGGTGGGCGTCATGGCGATCGGCACCGTGCTCAGCTCGGCCAGCCCTGACCTGCGGGAGGGCGACCTGGTCCAGTCGATGAGCGGCTGGAGCACGCACTCGGCCGGACCGGCGGCCTCCTACGTCAAGCTCGACCCGGACGCCTATCCCGACCCGAGCTACCACCTGGCCCAGGGCCCGACCGCCTACCACGGCGTCGCGGACGTGGCCGAGGTCGGCGAGGGTGACGTCGTCTTCGTCTCCGGCGCGGCCGGCGGCGTCGGCTCGCTGGCCGGGCAGATCGCCCGCAACCTGGGCGCCAGGAAGGTGATCGGCAGCGCGGGCAGCCGGGCCAAGGCCGACTACCTCGTGGACGAACTCGGCTTCGACGCCGCCTTCGACTACCACCACGACCCGGCCGCCGCGCTCAAGGAGCTGGCCCCGGAAGGCATCACCGTCTTCTTCGACACCGTCGGCGGCGCGTTGTACGACGCCGCGCTCGAAGCCGCCGTGCCGGGTGCCAGGTTCGCCCTGTGCGGGTCGTTGTCCACCCAGCTCGGCGCCGCGTCCGACCGCTTCCCGGCACCCGATCGCGACGCCGCCCTGGCCAGGGGCGTCGAGCTGCTGCCGTTCTCCTGCCACCACACCCCCGACCAGATCGCCGCCTGGCACCGCCACTTCCGCACAGCGCTCGACCAGGGCCGCTTCGTCTACCCGCGGACCGTCGTCGAGACCGGCATCGACGGCGTGCCCGGCGCGTTCCTGGCCCTGCTGCGCGGCGAGTACCGCGGCAACGTCTCGGTGCGGCTGGTATGACCGTCCTGTCCCGCCGAGCGCTCAACCGGGCCCTGCTCCAGCGGCAGTTCCTGCTGGAGCGGGCCGACCTGACCGCCCTGGAGGTGATCGGCCACCTGGTCGCCATGCAGGCGCAGGAGCCGAACTGGCCCTACGTCGGACTGTGGGCCCGCATCCGCCACTTCACCCATGCCGACCTCACCACCCTGCTCGCCCAGGGACGGGTCGTGCGGTCCGGATTCCTGCGCAGCACGATGCACCTCGCCGCCGCCGACGACTTCCGTCGGCTGCGGCCGGTGCTGCAGCCCGTCCTGAACCGCACCGCCGACTCGGCGCACTTCCGGCGCAACAACGCCGGACTCGACCCCGAAACGCTGGTGGCCGAGGGACGCGCCCTGCTGCGGACCGGGCCGCTGCCCAGGAAGGAGCTCGCCGGCCACCTCGCGACCCTGCACCCGGGCCGCGACAGCCGCATCCTGGCAGGTGAGATCGAGCTGCGCACCCCGCTCGTCCACGATCCGGCCACCGCGTCCTGGGGCGGCTGGGGGACCCGCTCATCGATCACCGTCAGCGCCGCCCCGGTCGACGCCCCGCAGCCCGCCGCGCTCCGCGACCTGGTTCGCCGCTACCTGGCCGCCTTCGGGCCCGCCACCGTGGCGGACGTCCAGGCGTGGTCCGGGCTGACCCGGCTGGACGAGATCGTCGCGGAGATGGGCGCGGACCTGCGCCACCACACCGGCCCCGACGGCCGCCGCCTGCTCGACCTGCCCGACGTCCCGCTCCCTGACCCCGACACCCCCGCCCCGGTACGGCTGCTGCCCGCCTACGACAACGCCCTTCTGGGCCACGCCGACCGCAGCCGCATCATCGCCGACGCCGACCGCAGGCACGTCACCCCCGGACAGGCCAGAGTCCTGCCCACCGTGCTGATCGACGGCTACGTCCGCGGCACCTGGTCCTTCACCGCGGGCGAAGTACGACTGACCCCGTTCGGCAGCTTTTCGCGGGACGAACAGCAGGCAGTCGACCACGAGATCAGCCGACTGCTGCCGTTCCTGTCACGCCGCTGAACATGACGATCAGTGCGAGGCTTCGGGCGCGTCCTCCAGGAGAGAGCTGCGGCATGACCACCGATGCGGGTCCGACAAGGACTTCGAGCGCAGGTTCAGCGCCGCTGTCGAGGCGGGCGGACGCGGGGTGTGCGAGCACTGCATCCTCTGGCACGGCAAGCGGCCGTCACAGCACGGTCAGCCGGCCGTACCTGGACAGGGTGGCGGCCAGGTCGCCGGATCTGCCGCGGAGTGTGGCGTCCAGGAAGGCGACGGTGGCCGCCGCGGTGATGCGCGGCCCGGCAGTCCGGCCGAGAGAGCCGATGAGCGCGGGCAGGGGCGGCATGAAGAGCGGGGCGTCGGTGAAGGTGAGGTGCGCCGTGCCGGGGACGGTGAGCCGGTAGCCCGTCGCCGTACTGAGCTGGAGCACCCGCGTGAGGCGCGGGATGTAGTCGGGCTCCTCGCCCAATTGGACGTCGTGGGTGAGCGCGAGCACGGGCTGGTGGAACGGTCGCGTCGCGGGGTCGCGGGGGAAGCCGTCCAGGTCGATGACGGCTGCGAACCGGGGGTCCTGGCGGGCGGCCTGCAGGGCGGCGGCGCCCCCGAGGGAGTGACCGGTCGCCGCGGCGCGGCGGGTGTCGAGCCGCCCGCTCAGCGGGCCGGGGATCTCTCCCCGGTCCAGGGGGCCGAACTGGGTGAGGACGAAGCTGAGGTCGGCGGCCCTGACCGCCGTCCATCCAGCCGCGCGTCTGTCGTCCTCCGCCTGGTCGCCGGTGGCCGCGACCTTGGTGCGGACCGCTCGGCCGTCGGCGAGGGTGACGACGGCCGAGTCGTACGGGTGGTCGATGGCCGCCACGACGTACCCGCGGCTGGCCAGTTCCTCGGCCCAGGCGGTGTTCTGGGTGCGCACACCTCCGAGCCCGGGCGAGAACAGCACCACGGGGAACCGGTCGCCGCCGCCGGCCACCGGCGCATCGGGCACCGAGCGCGTGCGGGCGCGTGTCGGCTCGTCGAGAACGAAGGCCGGAAGGCCGAGGTAGTCGGCCTCGCCGCGGGCGACGAGCTGTGCTTCTCGTACCGTGCGGCCGAGGTACCGCGCGCGCTGGGCGGTGGGGGGAGCGGCCTGCGCGGGATACCAGAGCTGGACGACGACCGTCCGCTGGTCATCGGTCCGGGACGTGGCGACTTCCGCGCGATCAGGGTCGGTCCACTGGAGGACGGTGGTGCCGACTGCGTAGGCGCCCGACGGCTCGGGGAACACGGGCAGGGGCAGCGCCCACGCCGCCGTCGCCCCCGCGAGGATCACGGCCAGGCATGCCGCCGACCCCGGCAGCGCCAGCCACCATCGAGCCCGCCGCCCGGCACGCCACCCCAGCAGCGAGGGCGCGGCGAACGCCAGCGCGATGACCCCTCCCGCCAGGACGGGAAGGAGTTGCCAGCGGATCCCGAGCACGGCCAGCACGGTCGCGGACACCACGAGGGCCGCCGCACCGGCCAGGGTCGATGGCCGGCGCGCTCCGGGCGGCAGCCAGCGGGCCAGCACCAGCACGACGGCGGACGCCAGGACCAGGAGCTCCATGAGGGACAGGCCGAACACGGTCACATTCATGTGATCACCGTGGCGCAATGACCTCGCAGGGACATCGGGCCCGAGGCCGAGAGTTGCCTGCGACCCCGGTATGACCTCCGCGACCTGTCTGCGACCGGAGTCGCAAGGGGCCGCGCTGCCGGTGGTGTCCATGGAGCGGCGCGCTGAGACCGCTAGCCGAGGAACGCCGCCCGGTTCTCCTCGGCCCAGGAGGCGAACGTCCGCCCGGGTGTCCCGGTCAGTTCCTCCACGACCGGGGTGAGCTCGATCGGCCGGCCGTCGCAGCTCTGCCAGTAGTCCAGCAGGGCGTCCGCGAAGGCCGCGTTCATGTACTGCGCCATTTCGGCCGTCCACTCCTGCCGGGTGACGGGCGTGATCGCGATGTCCTGCCCGGTGACGCGGGAGAGGATCTCGATCTGGTCGGTGAACGTGAGCGACTGGGGCCCGGTCAGTGTGTACGTCCTGCCGCCGAGGGCGGGGTCGGCCAGAACGGCGGCCGCCACCGCCGCGATGTCCGCTTCGTGGATGGCGTCGACGTGCGCGTGCGGGTAGGGCAGGGTGATCGGCGCCCCCGACTTGATCGCCCACGACCACGCCATCGCGTTGCCGCAGAAGGTGCCGGGCCGCAGCACGGTGCTCGGCACGGGCGAGGCGGCCAGGGCGCGTTCGGAGACGAGATGCGAGGCGGCCAAGGGGCTGCTGTCGGGGTCGGGCACGAGCACGGCGGCGGAGGACAGCAGCACGACATGCTCGACCCCGGCCGCCTCGGCCGCCGCGGCGAACTCCTGCGCGTGTGACGGCTCGGCGTAGAGGAACACCGAGGTCACACCTGCGAGCGCACCGCCAAAGGTGGACGGATCGCCCAGGTCACACCTGACGACGGACGGGTCGGCGGGGGCCTTGGAGGCCGGTCGTACAGACAAGCCCTGCTCGCGCAGGAGGCCGATGAGGGCGGTCGCGACGCTGCCGCGAGCGCCCGTGACAAGAATGGTCATATCGGTACAGATCCCTTCGCAGACTATTCGCGACCTGAGCGCGACGTCTGTCGATAGAATGAAAGCGCGACACAGAAGTTGCGTCACACAAGTATTGCGTGACGAACATTATGAGGAGTATGGAGCCGCACGTGTCAAATCGAGCCGAGATGCTCAAGCGCATCAGCGACGAGAGTCAGCGCCACTACGCGGCCTACACGCTGTTCAACCAGGCCATGGCCGACCGGCTCGGCCTGCACCCGACCGACCTGCAGTGTGTGGCCCTGCTCGACCTGGAGCAGGGGCCGATCAGCACCGGCGAGATCGCCCGCCTGGCCGGCCTCACCCCCGGATCGGCCACCCGCCTGGTCGACCGCCTGGACAAGGCGGGTCTCGTCGTACGGCACGCCGACCCGGCCGACCGCAGGCGCGCTCTGGTCGCGCTGACCCCGGAGGCCCGCGCCCGGATCGGCTCGGCCTGGGACGTTCCGGGCAGGGCGTTCGTCGAGATGCTCGACCAATACGACGACGACGCCCTCGCCCTGATCGCCGACTATCTCGAGCGGGCCGCCTCGGTGGGTCGCGCTCAGGCGCAGCGCCTCACGACGTCCGCTCGGGTCGCGGGAGACCATCGCGATTGACCATACTCCATTGAACAGAATATTGTCCCGGGGCATGCCAGGAAGATCCACATGGGCGCTGGTCGTGATCGTAGCGTCCCCGGCCTTCGACCGGGGCGCAGGAGACGGGCCACAGCACGTCCAGGCGGGCGACCGCCACGGCAGCGCTGGGCGCTAGCCGCAAGGGTCGCTGAAGCAGATCACGCGCCGGACGCCACCACGAGCCGTACAGGCGCCCGGGCGGTCGCATGCGCGCGTGACGGATGAGATGCCGGGGACCGACCATGAACACCATCGGAAAGACCGCTCTGGCGCTGGTTGCGACAGCCGTGCTCAGCGGCTGCGGAGGCGACGCCGAGCCGGCCGGGACGGGCCCGCCAAGTCGGCCGCGGCCGGCGGCAGTTCGGGGGCCCTTTGGACGCGTTCGGGAGCGGAGGTGGAGGAGTCCACGGACAGTCGGCGTCATCGAGTTGCCCGATGATCCAGGCGCGTCCTTCCGGCCCGGCGGTGTTCCAGGTCCAGCTCATCGGCCGCTCTCGCATCGCTCCTTGCCGGCTGCTCAGCGTGCCGTTCTTACGGGAGGGCGGCCAGACTGACAGCCGGGTGACGCCCGGCAGGTTGTGGCAGAGGTCGGACAGAAACCAGATGTGCTGCAGGTCATCGGCCGGTGAGACCCCGTCGGTCCCGCGCCGGGCGTGCCTGGAAAGGTAGCGGATCTCGATCAGTGCCGCGGACAGCAGCACCACGGCCGCGTCCTGGTCACTCACGCCGGTGACAGCGTCGCCATGAACACGCCGGCTCATGCCGACCCTGCAGAGGTGGCATCGATGTACCGGATAACGTATGTCCGCCGGAGGCGGATTCCCTGCTCGGCGTGAGACCGCGGTCGTTCATGTACGTGAGAATAGGCTGTCATCACGTACATGGGATGGGATCGGCGACGGGGGTAGCGCGGCCAGATGAGCTTCGGCAACTTCGCTCGCAAGGCGCGCGATACAGCCTTGCCTCACCAGCGACGGCTGTCCGCGCTTCGCTCCTGCGTGCAGCTCTACCGTCCGATCGGCTTCGAGGCGACCTTGAGTTTCCTGCAAGCCAAGGCTGGGCCGTTCCGCACCGATGAGTCCGCACTTCTGCGAGCCTTGGCCGTGCTGGAAGCCAGCCGTTCAGCCTGGCAGGCGGAGAAGCTGGCCTACGCGTTCGCTCGACGCGAGGCCAAGCAGCGGGGTCAGCGCAGCCCCCGCCCTGACGACCTCAACCCCTACATCCTGACCTGTTGGTACGGCGCGCGCCGAGAAGCGGCCCTCCATGCTGTGTCCTTCTGGCACCAGCGACGGCTCGCGGTCCTGATCGTCGATGACGACAAGCCTTCGCAGCTTCTTGGTGAATGCGTGCAGACGTGCCTCGCTACGGGCGGTCATCTCCCGCCCGAGCAGCGTCGACTGCTGGCCGACTGCATCGACCAGCTCACCGCCCGCCTCCGACCAGCACGCTCGCGCGACGACCAGCTCGAGTACTTCCGCACCCGTGACCTGCTGACCGTGGCCCGGCACCTTGAGGCCGCCATCACAGTGGAGGGCCGACAGCCTGACTCGATGAGCGACCGGGAACTCCAGATCGTCGGTGAGTGCCTGACGGCCGCCGCGCGAGGGCCGTTCTTCGACAACGACAGCGAGTTCCCGACCTACATGGGGGTCGAGTGGGATCGCCTCGTGGAGATCGCTGACTCATGGCCGGTCGTTGCCGATGCCGATGCCGATGAGGTGGAGGATGTGGTCAACAGCGTGATCGTCAACCTGCTCGGCTACCCCCACAGCAAGCTGCACCGATGGCACGAGTTCATCTCTGCCTCCCCAGAGGAGGTCTGCGACCTGGGCGACAAATTGCGGGCCCGGTCACCAACGTTCAGAGGTTGATCGAGTTTGGCGGTCTCGCCTTCAATTTCGACCTCGATGAATCCGAACAAGTGGATGTTCTCCCGGTGGCCGGGTGCGATGAACGGCAGCAGTTCGTCGGGGACATCGCGGCCTTGGGCGCGCAGTTCCTTGATGCCATCACGTAGTACTCGGTCGTCCAAGTGATGACGGCGTCGGTGAGGATGGTGAGGCACCAGCCTGCTCGGTCGGGTCTTGCAGGTGCGGTATACCCCTCCATGACCAGCGGGTAGCCGCCATCCTGGGCGCATGCGACTGCCGCGCCTGCGCCGCGCTCCCCGCCCGCAACGGTCAGACCTCTGGCGGGAGCAGCGCGTCGAACGCCACGCGCCGCTGATGCCCGTCAGGGTGGCCCTGGCCGTGACGCTCACGCTGGCCACAGGTTCGGCGGCCGGCCTGGTGGCTCTGGCACTGTCCCCGCTGGGCAGAGCCATTCTGGGAGCCGAACAGCCGACCACGGCTGAGGCCCTGGAGATCGTCAAAATCTCATTGGCCGTCGTCGCCGGCATCGGTGGCGTGGTCGCGCTCGTCGTCGCCTACCGCAAGCAACGCGTCACCGAAGCCGGCGAGACCCGGGAGCAGGCCAAGCATTTCCACGAACGCTTCACCACCGCCTCGGGCCAACTCGGCAACGACTCGCCAGCCGTACGTCTCGCAGGCGTGCACGCCCTGTCGGCGCTGGCCGACGATTGGGAAGGCGGTCGGCAGATGTGCATCGACGTTCTATGCGCCTACCTCCGCATGCCCCCAGGTCCTGAACCCGACGCCACTACCGATGCGGCCGAGCACACCGTCTGGCTGGGGATGGGCGAGGTCCGCGCCACGATATGGCGCCTGATCGCAACCCATCTCAAGGCTTACGCTCGCATCCCCTGGCATGGGGCCGACCTCGACTTCACCGGCGTCCCCATCGCCCAAGACATCGACTTCTCCAACACTGTCTTTCCCGCCGGCATCGTCAGGTTCAACGGCGCGACGTTCTCCGGCGGCGAGGTCTGGTTCGATGGTGCGACGTTCTCCGGCGGCCAGGTCCGGTTCAGTCGCGCGACGTTCTCGGGCGGCAAGGTCAGGTTCGGTCACGCGACGTTCTCCGGCGGCAAGGTCGGATTCGATCACGCGACGTTCTCCGGCGGCCACATTTGGTTCGGCGACGCGGCGTTCTCCGGTGGCGAGGTCTCGTTCGGCGGCGCGACGTTCTCCGGCAGCGAGGTCTGGTTCCAGAATGCGACATTCTCCGACAGCCAGGTCAGATTCGATCACGCGACGTTCTCCGGCGGCAAGGCTTGGTTCGGCGGCGCGGCGATCTCCGGGGGCGAGGTCTGGTTCCACAGTGCGACGTTCTCCGGCGGCGAGGTCGGCTTCGGTGGCGCGACGTTCTCGGGCGGCAAGGTCGGGTTCGGTCGCGCCACGTTCTCCGGCGGCCAGGTCGGGTTCGGCAATGTGACTTTCTCCGGCAGCCAGGTCTGGTTCCACAACGCGACGTTCTTCGGCGGCGAGATCGGGTTCGATGGCGCGACGTTCTCCGGCGGCCAGGTGGGGTTCGGTCGCGCGACGTTCTCCGGCGGCCAGGTCGGATTCGTGGGTGCGACGTTCTGCGGCAGCCGGGTCGGATTCGTGGGTGCGAGGTTCTCTGGCGGCCAGGTTCGGTTCGATGGGGTCGCCGACTGGTCTCACCCGCCGGATGGCCTGCCCGACAAGGCCCCTGGCCTGCGGCTCCCGCCGGCGTCTGCGCCAGATCCCGCCCCGGACGCTTGATCGGCCTGGATCGCCTTCCTGTATTGACGCCCCTTGACGCGACCTGTGGCGGTCGGCGGACCGGGACGCTACAACTGGCGGGACGTCCCGTCGCGCCGGCTTCTCCGGGCGAGGCTCTGGAGTTGCCCTTCGTGCACGCTGCTCACCCACTCCCAGCCCGGCTTGGCCGACGGGCCGATCCGCGGATCGGCGGAGACGTGGCCGTTCCGCAACGCGAGCACGTACGCCCGATCCTGTTCGATCCGCGCCTTCATCTGGTCGGATCCGCCGACGGAACCATGGCCGGGGACGACGACGTCAACGCCGCCCGCCACGTCCTCCAGCAGCCGCAGGGCGGTGAGGTAATCCTCGATGGGGTCGGCGGTGCCGTCCAGGTCGAGCATCGGAATCAGGACGTCGGACAGCATGTCGCCGGCGACGAGAACCCCGCGTTCCTCGATCAACAGCGCCGCATGGCCCGGGGCATGTGCTTGATGCTCGACGATCCGGACCTCGGGGCCGTCCCAAGGGATCCGCGTGGTTCCGGCGGGCAGGCCGGTGATGCGGCCGAGCAGGTCCAGCGGTACCTGGCCGGCGATCTCCGTCTCCAGCAGGTGGTCGGCCACGCGGGTCTTCGCGTCTTCGTCCGGCAGCTGCTCGCGGACGGTGGCCGCGCAGCGCGCCGTGCCGTAACGGGGCGCCTCGCCGAGGCGATCGTGCCAGAGCAGGTGATCCCAGTCCGGATGCGTAGAGAACCCCGCCACAACGGGCCGACCCAATTCGCCGAGGTCGTGCGCGAGGCAGTCGATCTCGGCGCCGGTCACCCCGGGGTCGATGAGCAGGACACTGGCCCGGCCCCGCACCGCAACGGCGTTGCTCTGCACGAACGCGCTCTCGTGGACCCACACGCCCTCCGCGACCTGCCTCAGCACGAGCTCGCCTCCTTCGCGTCCCGGATGGCGTAGCGATGCATCGTGACGCCCTGTTCGAACGTTCGCTGCTCTGTCAGGTCGAGGTCGATCGGCAGGTCGTAGTCGTCGAACAGCGGCCTGCCGAAGCCGAGGATCGCGGGGTGGGTGAAGAGCAGCAACTCGTCCAGAAGCCCGGCCCGGAGCAGCTGCGTCGCGAGCGCCGCGCCACCCACGCCGATGCCGCCGTCGGTCTCGGCACGCAGGGCGGCGAGCTGCTCGATCGCGTCGTCCCCGCCGATGATCCGGGTGTTGTGATCGGCGCTGCGGCGCGTGCGGGAGACGAGCACCTTGGGCTTGGCGGTCCAGATCTCGCCGTACTCACGCATGAAGTCCGGCAGCGACGTGTCCTCGCTCGCCCGTGGCCAGTGCTCCTCCATGACCTCGTAGTGGACCCGGCCGTGGACCATGAGCGCGAGCGCCCGCATCTGCGCGTTGGCCTCGCGGTGCAGTTCCTCGTCGACACGCAGCCATTCGCCGGCGCCGGCGTCCCCCGGCACCTGCTCGATCCGCAGGTCGAGGGACACCTGCATCGAGTAGACGAAGCGACCCATCGGCTCCTCCTCGGAATAGTGCTTGCAATTTGCAACTACTATATTGGGAGCGAAAACCCTGTCAAGGAGGAGCGGAATCGTGGAACCACGGTCCGGATGCCCGATCAACGCCGCCGTCGAGGTGCTCGCAGATCGCTGGACGTTGCTCGTGCTGCGCGACGTCATCTTCGGCGACCGCCGCCACTTCCGGGCGCTGCTCACGGGGTCGATCGAGGGCATAGCCTCGAACATCCTGGCCGACCGACTCGTGCGGCTCGTCGAGGCGGGGATCCTCACCCGCGGCACCGCCGCACGGGGGCAGCGCGCTCGCTACAGCCTCACCGAAGCCGGCATCCAGACCCTGCCGATCATCTACGCCCTCGGCAACTGGGGCCTCGACTGGCGTCCGGGCAGCGACGAGCTCCGGAGCCGGCAGCAAGCCATGCGGGACGAGGGGCCGGCGTTCATCGAGGAGCTCATGGACGAGCTGCGCGTCCGCCACCTCGACACTCCGCCGAAGCCGCACGACGGCCCAGGCCCCTTCGAACGCCTCGACGCCGCCCGCACCACGGCCACCTCGCAAGAAGACGCCGATCAACGGTGACGGACCAGGGCGATCGACATGCGCTTCGTGCTCGACCAGTTGACCGGGTCGCGGCCCACATGGAAGGGCAGCGCCCTGATCGATCCGGCCCGGATCGCGATGGCGGGCCGGTCCATCGGAGGGGCCGCCGTCCCGGAGAGCATGGTGCAGGATGCCCGGGTACGCGCGGGGATCAACCTGGACGGCAGCCTGTTCCTCCCGATCCCCGACAGCGGACCGGCACGACCGTTCATGCTGATGGGCGCCCCCTCGAACGACGGCACCTGGAAACGCGACTGGGAACGCCTGACCGGGTGGAAACGCCGGCCGGTGGTGGAGGGGGCGCTGCACCCGTCCTTCACCGACTACGACATGCTGCTCCAGCGGCTCGGCGCCGACCTCGGCAGCGGCCTGAAGGGAACCCGTTCGATGGACGTCACCCGCGGGTACGTCGCCGCCCTCTTCGACCTGCACCTGCGCGGCAGGCCGCAACCCCTGCTGAACAGACCCTCCAAGCGCTACCCCGAGGTGCGATCCTGCGCGCCGCCGGCCAAGAACTGCTGACCTGAACGCCTGCGCTCCGGACCGATGACCAGGCACGGCAGTCAGTGTCCCGGCGCGGTCATACTGCGATGCGTGACTCTTGAAGAGGTACGTGTCCACCACCGCACCGGGCAATGGTGCTCCGGCGTCCGGACCGGCGACGACATCGTGGCCTACGACGTCGAGATCCTTCCTCCATGGCTGGTTCCCGGCCGTCCCACGACCGACCGCTGCTTCGTGATCGCCGACGAAGGGGTACAGATCCGGAAGCCGGTCACCTTCGTGGACGCACTCGAAGGCGCTTGGTACGTCGACCTGGTCGAGGTGGAGGAGACGGGCCCGAAGCGGCTGACGGTCCGCGACCTCTACATGGACATCGTCGTGCTCCCGGCCGGCCGGCGCTACGAGGTCCTGGACCTCGACGAGCTCGCCGACGCGCTGCAGGACGGCGCCATCGACGCCGCCACCACAGTCAGGGTTCTGCGCGACACCCAGCGCTTCATCGACAGGCGCCTGCGCAACCTGGACCAGGATCCGCCGAGCTCGTGGCCGGACTTCCCGCCCGCGGCCGTTCTGGAGCTGGCCGACCTGCCGCCCTTCGACGCCGGATGAGAGCACGTCCAGGACCGTGCGGCCGAGCCGTTCGCCGCCGATGGAACGCGACGACGGGCCGGCAGGTCGGCGACCCGCTGACCACCCGGTCGGCCCGCCGTACCCGTCCGGAACGCCGCCCGGGTGAAGCGGAAAGTCCAGCCGGGCAGGCGGGGCCGCCACGCAGGAACCCCCGTCGGCGGATCGGTGAAGCCATGGTCTAGCGTGATCGTCATGAAGGCGGCTGCTCGGTATTTATGCTGGTTGGCGTGGGCGCAGAAGGGCCGGGTCGCCTTGGGCGCGACGCTGGGCACCCTGTGGACGGTGGGCCTCACGCTCCCGCCGTACCTGCTGTCCCGGGCGATCGACGACAACCTGGCGCCCGGCTGGGTGCTGGCGCTGCTCGGCGCCGGCCTCGTCAACGCCTGGCTGGCGATGATGCGGCACCGCACGATGACCAAGATCCGGATGGACGCCAACTTCCGCACGGTGCGCGCCCTGGTGGAGCAGATCAACACGCTCGGCGCGGACCTGAACAGGCGCACCTCGGCGGGCGAGGTCGTGACGATCGGCATCGGCGACGTCATCACGATCGCCGCCGCGCTGACGGTGACCGGGCCCGGGGTGGGCGCGGTGATCAGCTACGGGGTGGTGGCGGCGCTGCTGCTGCAGGTCTCCGTGGTGCTGGCCGTGGTGGTGCTGCTCGGCGTGCCGGTGCTGGGGGTCGTGCTGGGGCCGCTGCTCGGGCGGTTGATGAAGGTGCAGAACGGCTACCGCGAGAGCCAGGGCAGGCTGACCGCCCGCCTGGTGGACCTGATCGAGGGGCTGCGGGTGCTCAACGCGTTCGGCGGCAAGGGCGCCTACGCCGAGCGTCACCTCGCCGACTCGGCACGCCTGCGCGAGCAGGGGTACCGGGTGGCGTCGCTGACGAGCTGGATCGGCGCGCTGGGCGTCGGGCTGCCGGCGCTGTTCCTGGCCGCGGTGACCTGGCTGGGCGCCAGGCTGGCCGCGGAAGGCACGATCACGGTGGGCGAGCTGGTCGGCGTGTACGGATACATCGCCATGCTGGTGGTTCCGGTGTCCTTCTTCATCGAGGGCAGCTTCCAGATCAGCCACGGCCTGGTCTCCGCCCGGCGGGTCACCGACTTCCTCGCGCTGCGGCCCGGCGACCGGCCCCGCTCCACCGAACCGGCGATCACGCCGGGCAGCTTCGTGGGGCTGGTCAGCGCCCGTCCCGAGGAGAGCGTGGCGCTGCTGGAGGGCCTCGGCGGGTTCGACGGCACGTCGTTGATCGCCGACCACGACGCCGCGCTGTTCGCCGGCACGCTGCGCGAGGTGCTGCAGGGCCGGGGCGAGGCCGACGACGAGACCATCCGTCGCGCCGTCACCGTCGCCGCCGCCCAGGACGTGGTCGCCGGGCTGCGCCACGGCCTGGACTCCGTGATCGAGCCCGGCGGCCGCAACCTGTCGGGCGGCCAGCGCCAGCGGGTGCGCCTGGCCAGGGCGCTGGTGGCCGATCCCGAGCTGCTGCTGGCGGTGGACCCCACCTCCGCGCTGGACGC
Source organism: Nonomuraea sp. NPDC005730 (assembly GCF_040630865.1). NCBI lineage: Bacteria > Bacillati > Actinomycetota > Actinomycetes > Streptosporangiales > Streptosporangiaceae > Nonomuraea > Nonomuraea sp. NPDC005730. The sequence goes on along the minus strand of NZ_JBEXYK010000009.1, from coordinate 132,863 downwards.
GCACACCGAATCCCTGCTCGCGCAGCGCCTTCGTACGGCGCGCGCCGGCCGTACGACGGTCATCGCCACCACGTCGCCGCTGCTGCTCGCCCAGGCCGACGAAGTCGTGCTGATCGAGGACGGCCGGGTGGCCGCGACCGGCACCCACCGCGACCTGCTGGAATCCAGCGACGAGTACCGGGCGGTGGTGTCGTGACCCGCGACCTCCCCGTCGCCGACCGCAGGCGCGTACGGCAGGCGGCCCTGCGCCTGATCCGCCGCGACGTCCCCGGGTTCACCGCCACCCTGCTCCTCAACGGCCTGGCGGCGGCCGCGGCCCTGGTCAGCCCGTGGCTGCTGGGCCGCATCATCGACACCATCTCCGCCGGCGGGACGATAGACCTCCTCGCCGCGGTCGCCGTGGGCGGGGCGCTGCTGCAGCTCGTCCTGTCCCGGTACGCCGAGCGGACCGGGACCCGCTTCAGCGAGCGCGTCCAGGAACACATCCGGCAGGAGTTCCTCGACCGCGTGCTCGCCCTGCCCGCCGCCACCGTCGAGCACATCCGCACCGGAGACCTGACCGCCCGCGGCACCACGGACGTCGGCGTGGTCGGGCGCACCCTGCGCGACGCCGCCCCGGCCGTGCTGGTCTCCGCCCTGCAGGCGATCTTCCTCGTCGCGGCCGTCTTCGTGGTCGACCCGATGCTGGGAGCCTGCGGTCTGGTCGCGCTCGCCGGCGTCGCCGCCGCCTCCCGCTGGTACCTGCGCCGCGCCCGCGACGCCTACCTGGAGGAGGGCGCCGCCCGCTCGGAACTGGCCGAACACCTGGCCGCCAACGCCGCCGGCGCCCGCACCATCGAAGCCCTCGGCCTGCAGGACCGGCGCACCCGCGCCGCCGAGCGGGTGATCGAGCGCAGCCGGGTCGCCCAGCTGCGAACCCTCTTCCTGCGCGGTGTCCTCTGGCCGTCGGTCGAGGTCTCCGCCCTCCTGCCTCCGGTGCTGGTCCTGCTGCTCGGCGGCGCACTGCTGGACAGCGGCCAGGTCACCCTCGGCGCCGTCGTCTCGTGCGTGCTCTACCTGCGCCAGCTCCAGCAGCCCATCGAGACCATCCTGTTGTGGATGGAACAGCTGCAGAGCAGCGGCGCCTCCTTCGCCCGGATCGAAGGGCTCCAGACCCCGGCGGCGCTGACCGACGTGGCCGCCCCCGACCCCCAGGACGACCACATCGTGGCGGCCGGCGTGCACTTCGCCTACGGATCCACCGGCGACGTCGTCAGCGGCGTGGAACTGACCGTGCGGCCCGGCGAGCGCCTGGCCGTCGTCGGCCCTTCGGGAGCCGGCAAGTCCACGCTCGGCAAGCTGCTGGCCGGCATCGACCGGCCCCGCCTCGGCACGGTCACCGTCGGCGCGGTCCCGGTCGCCGACCTGTCGCCCGCCCAGCTCCGCAAGCACGTCGTGCTGGTCACCCAGGAACAGCACCTGTTCCTCGGCACCGTCCGCGACAACCTCCACCTGGCCGACCCCACGGCCGACGACAACCGGATGGAGAAGGCCCTGGCGGCGGTCGGCGCCGACTGGGTGACCTCGCTGGACGACGAGCTCGGCCCGCACGCCTCCGGCACCGAACTCGGCCCCGACCGGGTGCAGCAGCTCGCCCTGGCCCGGGTCATCCTGGCCGACCCGCACACCGTCATCCTCGACGAGGCCACCGCCATGCTCGACCCGCGTACGGCCCGGCGCGCCGAACGGTCGCTGGCGGCGGTGCTGGACGGACGCACGGTGATCGCGATCGCGCACCGGCTGCACACGGCGCGGGACGCGGACCGGGTGGTGGTGATGGAGGGCGGGCGCGTCGTGGAGGTCGGCGCGCACGACGAGCTGCTTGCGGCCGGCGGGGTCTATCAGGCGTTGTGGAACTCCTGGCATGGCTCACGCCCTTAGCGGGTGGCCTGCCGGGCGTGACGGGTCCTCCGGGAGGAGGACCGGTCCGGCCGGCCGGCCGCCGAGCCCGGCTCATGGTCGGAGGCGGGGAATCGCCACCAGGCAGGAGTCGTCCGGACCGGCGCGTCACTAGCGTCGAGGCATGCGATCTGATCTTGGCGTCTTCCTGAGGGCGGCCGCGAGCAGGCCCCTGGTGATCGGCGCTTTCGCCCCCACGTCGGAGCTGCTGGCCGCGCAGCTCGTCGAGGTGGTGCCGAAGCGGGGCGCGCCGACCGTGCTGGAGCTGGGGCCCGGGACCGGCGCGATCAGCGGGCTGATCCGGTCCCGGCTGCCGTCCCGGGCGCGGTTCGTGGCGGTGGAGACCGACCGCGCGATGGTCGACCATCTGGCGCAGACCCGTCCGTGGCTGGAGGTGCTGCACATGGACGCCGCCGACCTGGGGTCACGCATCGGCGCGGGCGAGGTGGACGCCGTGGTGAGCGCGCTGCCGTGGACGCTCATCCCGGAACCGGCCCAGGAGCGCATCCTCGATGCGGTCTCGCGCGTCCTGGCGCCCGGCGGCAGCTTCACCACGATCGCCTACCTGACCGGCACGCGGTCCGGCCCGGGCAGGCGGTTCCGCGGACGGCTGGACGCCGCCTTCGACGAGGTGCTGACGACCAGAACCGTCTGGCGCAACCTGCCGCCCGCGCGTACGTACGTCTGCCGGCGCCCGGCCGTGGCGGCGGCGCCGGGGCAGAAGTGACACCCCCCAGAGGCCGTCACGCGTGGCTGGCCACGCGGCCCTCGCCGGCGCTCATCTCGGGCCAGAACTCCCGGTACCGGCCGGAGTGGAAGACGAGCGGCTCGCCCCCGGCCCGCTGGTAACGTTCCACCGCCCCGACGAGGATGTGGTGGTCGCCGCCGTCATGGACGCGCTCGGTGCGGCAGACGAAGCTGGCCAGCGCCCCGGCGAGTATCGGCAGCGGCGTGCCGAGCAGCTCCACCCCGGCGAACTTGTCGGCCGCGGGGGTGGCGAAGCGCCTGGACAGGTCGCCCTGGTCGGCGGCCAGGACGTTGACGGCGAACCGCCCGGCCCGCAGGAAGAGCGGCGCGCTGGGCGCCCGGTTCGACAGGCACCACAGCAGCAGCGCCGGATCGAGCGAGACCGAGGTGAGGGAGTTGACGGTCACGCCGGCCCGCTCCCCGTCGGCGGTCACCGTGGTGATCACCGCGACCCCGGTCGCGAACTGCCCGAAGGCCTCGCGGAGCGACCTCATGCCGTCACCCTGCCCAGATAGGTCTCGGCACGGCCGGCGTCCATGAACCACTCGGCGTAGTCGGCCGGGTCGTCGAAGCCGTTGACGAACCGGGAGGCGATCTCCGGGCGCCGGCCGGCGGCGCCCAGCAGCGCCAGGTGGTGGGGCTCGGCCGGCGCGAGCAGGGCGTTGGTCCAGTTGGTGACGTGCTGGGCCTGCGCCCAGAACAGGTCGAAGGTCTGCCGCATCCAGTCGGCGTCGAACGGCTGCCCGCCGCGTTCCACGATGGCCCGCAGGTAGGTGGCGGCGCACTTGGCGGCGTTGTTGCTGCCCTGCCCGGTGATCGGGTCGTTGAGCACCACGACGTCGGCGACGCCGAGCACCGGCGCGCCGGAGGGCAGCACGGCCACCGGCTGCCGGACGGTGGGGGCGAAGCGGCCGGTCAGCACCGCGTTGGCGTCGGTGAGCTCGATCCCGGCGCAGCGCTCGGCCTCCCACGGGAAGAAGGTCTCCAGGATCCGGCGGCTGCGGGCCAGGTGCTCGGCGGGGCCGCGGACGTCGCCCCAGCAGTCCATGGGGCCGTCCGGCACGCCCTCGAACACCATGATCTCGCAGGGGCCGGTGTGCGTGAGCGCGGGGAAGACGAAGTACTCGCCCACGCCGGGCAGCAGGTTGAAGCAGACCGCCGAGTGATCGGGACGGGGGGCGAGGCCGTTGACGTAGGTGACGGCCAGCGCGCGCTGCGGGGTGGTGTAGGGGGAGCGGGCGGGGTCCCGTTCGAAGAGCGAGGCGATCTGGCCCTTGCCCGCGGCGACCAGGACCAGGTCGTACCGGGCCGCGTAGCTCTCCAGGTCATCGGGGGTGGCGTCGTGCAGGACGAGCTTGCCGCCGAGCCGCTCGAACTCGCCCAGCCAGGCCGGCATCTTCAGCCGCTGGTCGACCGAGCGGGCCGGGACGTCCAGCCGCGCCGCCCAGTCGAGGGCCTTGCCGCCCTCCGGGCTCGGGACCGTGAGCGCGATGCCCTCGATGGGCGGGCAGACGTCGGCCCACCAGTCGAGGCCGAGCTCGCGCTCGTGGGCCTGCGCGGTGCCGAACATGGCCTGGCCGGACATCACCCGGCCGTCGCGGATGGACTCGGGGGTGCGGTTGGAGACCACGGTCACGTCGTAGCCGTGCTGGAGCAGGCCGATGGCCAGGTGGAGACCGGCCTGGCCGGCGCCGACGATGAGGATGTCACGCATGGTGGTGTCCTTCTGGTGTGGTGTGGAGGATCTGATCGGCGCCTGACAAGAACGGTACGGGCGGCGTGTGCGCCCGTGCCATCCGCTGAGCGCGGATCTCATCCGCCTGACGCGGGACCTCTGCGCAACGTCTCCGACGGCGGCTGCCCGTACCTCTCGCGGTACTGGGCGGCGAATCGTCCCTGGTGCAGGAATCCCCATCGGGCGGCCACCGTGGTCACCGTGGCCCTGGCCGGGTCGGCCGTCCTGAGCTCGTCGTGCACGCGCGTCAGCCGGACCTGCCTGAGGTGGGCCATCGGGGACAGCCCGAGATGCGCGCGGAAGCCCTCCTGGAGGGAGCGGCTGCTGACCGCGACGGCGCCGGCGATGTCCGTGGTGCTCAGCGGGAGGTGGGCGTGCCCTTCGATGAACTCCATCGCCCGGCGCACCACCTTCGGCAGCGCGGGCGGCCTGGGAGCGGTCAGTCGTTTCAGGTAGTTGGAGGGCTGCATGGTCAGCAGCAGGGTGATCAGGGCGTTCTCCAGATGGGCGATGGCCAGCGGGTGGCCGGCCAGCCCGTCGTCCCGTTCGGCCTCCCTGACCAGCAGGTCGGCCATGTCGCGCCAGGAACGGGTCCAGCCCGTCGTCAGGTCCATGCCGAGGTCGAAGATGACCGGGCCGTCGAGCGGCTCGCCGAGCATCTGCTCCAGCGAGCGTTCGATCGCCGAGCGCTCGAACTTGACCAGCAACTGCGGGCAGCCGGCGGCCCAGCGCATGTCGAGGTGGCGAGTGGGCGAGGGCAGCGAGGCCAGCAACGGGGTGGAGACGATCTCCTCGTCGCCGGCGCGGATCAGGCTGCGTCCGGCGAGCGGGATCATGACCAGGAAGAACGTGTCGAGGTCGCCCGGCTCGATGTGCACGTCGGCCCCGTAGTCGAGGTAGCTCACGCGGACCGAGCCGAGCTGCACGGAGTTGAACCGGGCCGACAGCAGGTTCGCGTCCCCGGCCAGGTCCAGCCGGTGCGGGCAGAACACCTTGGCGACCTCGCCGCGGACCTCGTCGAGGTCGGAGCTGGCGAAGACGGCACGGTTGCTGAGGAGCACACCAGATGATCGGGCGTCCCGCCCTCGGCGTTCCATGTAAAAGTACGCACAAGAGATCCGGGCGGCGGTGTCGGATCGCGGCGGCGGCGTTCGTAGCAGGGGTGAGGCCGCCCGCGAGGGGCGGCGCCACAGGCGGAGGAAGCGCGACCATGAAGCTGACGACCATGACCCAGGTCACCGTCGACGGAGTGATGCAGGGCAACGGCGGCGCGTCGGAGGAGGACCGCGGGAACGGGTTCGAGCGCGGCGGATGGGCCCTGGGCAGGGGTGACGACGAGACCACGACGTTCATCAACCAGACCTACGGGCGCGCCGACGCGTTCCTGTTCGGGCGGCGCACCTACGAGCTGTTCGCCGGCTCGTGGGGGTCGTTGACGGCCCGGGACGTCCCCGGCTGGGAGACCGTCCTGGGCGCGCTGAACATGCGGCCCAAGTACGTGGCGTCGGCCACGCTCACCGATCCGGCATGGGCGGGCACCACCGTCCTGCCCGGCGACCTCAGGACCGCCGTCAGGGCACTGAAGGCAGAGCCGGGGGGTGAGGTGCAGGTGCACGGCAGTGGCACGCTGGTCCGGTGGCTGCTGGCGAACGACCTGGTCGACGAGCTGACCCTGATCGTCGTTCCGGTGGTTCTCGGCCAGGGCGCGCGGTTGTTCCCGGACGCCGGCCCCGATCTCGCGCTCGACCTGGTCGAGTCGCGGGTCGACACCAAGGGCGTGACGATCCAGGTCTACCGACCGGCCGGGCGCCCGCGGTACGCCACGGCCTGAGTGACGCCCGCCGCCCTGACTCCACAGGAGACGATCTTCACATGCGATACCTGAGTTCCGTGATCGACCACAGCACCGACTCGGCCACCGTCATCGACAACCGGGGCGCGGAGGCGATGGTCACCGACGGGCCCTTTCTGGAGTCCAAGGAGTACCTCGCCGGCTTCTGGATCATCGAGGCCCCCGACCTCGACGTGGCGCTCCGGCTCGCCGCCGACGGGGCGAAGCACCGCAACCGCAGGGTCGAGGTGGGACCGTTCCTGTGAACGACGCCCGCGAGGTGGTCATCCGGGCCCACCGTGAGGAGTGGGCCCGGGTCGTCGCCGCCCTGACCAGGCGCTTCGGTGACCTCGACATCGCCGAGGAGGCGGCCGCCGAGGCGTTCGCGACCGCCGTCGAACGGTGGCCGGCCGACGGCGTTCCGCCCAATCCGGGCGCCTGGCTGACCACCACCGCCAACCGCAAGGCCATCGACCGGATCCGGCGCGAGAACAAGCGTGACGACAAGCACAGGAAGGCTCAGATGTCCTACGACGACCTGCCCGGGCCTGCCGGCGCCATCGACGACGACCGGCTCCGGCTGATCTTCACCTGCTGTCATCCGGCGCTGGCGATGGAGGCCCGCGTGGCGCTGACGCTGCGCCTGGTCGCCGGCCTGACCATGCCCGAGATCGCCCGCGCCTTCCTGGCGCAGGAGAGTGCCGTGGGGCAGCGGATCACCCGCGCGAAGGCCAAGATCAAGGCGGCGCGCATCCCTTATCGGGTGCCGTCCGCCGAAGATCTCCCGGCGCGTGTCTCCGGCGTGCTCGCCGTCCTGTTCCTGGTATTCAACGAGGGCTACCTGGCCACCGGCCCCGGCACCGATCCCGTACGGCACGAGCTGACCGCCGAGGCGATCCGGCTCACCCGCCTGATCCGTGCCCTCCTGCCGGACGACGGCGAGGTGACCGGGCTGCTGGCGCTGATGCTGCTGATCGAGGCCCGCCGCCCCGCCCGCGTCTCGGCCGGCGGCGAACTGGTCGCGCTCGACGAGCAGGACCGCGGGGCCTGGGACGTGGCGCTGATCGCCGAGGGCCACCGGCTGGTGCGCGAGCGCCTGGCCGCGGCCGCCGCCGGGGCGGCGCCGGGCCGCTACCAGATCCTCGCGGCGATCAACGCCGTGCACACCTCCGCCCGCGACATGCGCGACACCGACTGGTCGCAGGTCCTCGCCCTCTACGACCAGCTCGTCCGCCTCGACCCCTCGCCGATCGTCGCGCTCAACCGGGCCGTCGCGGTCGCCGAGCTCGACGGGCCGGAGGTGGCACTGGCGGCCGTCGACCGTCTCGGGCACAGGTTGGCCGGCTACCACGCCTACCACGCCACCCGCGCCGACCTGCTGCGCCGGCTGGACCGCGATCAGGAGGCGCGCGCCGCCTACGACAAGGCCATCGAACTGGCCGGCAACACCGCCGAGACCGCCTCCCTGACCCGCCGCCGCGACCGGCCGCGGTCGCGATGATCAGGTGGCCTTGCCGCGGGCGATGTAGAGCTTCATGTCGGTGAAGTCGAGGGTGAGGTTGTAGGGCTTGAAGAAGCAGTGGGCGAAGTGGGCGATCCCGTCGAAGCCCGTCCCGTAGGGCCAGGGCACGTTGACCGGCATGTTCGGGTCCGCCTCGCAGTAGACCCGCTCGGCGACGGCGCCGCCGAGCCGGATCTCCTCCGGATAGCAGGGGTGGGTGATGGTCGGGTGGCTGTGGGCGAACGTCTCGATCGGGCGGTCGTGGTCGATCCGGACCCCCAGGCGTTTGGCCACCTCTCCGGGCATGCCCGCGGCGACCTCGCCGACCCCGCCGAGGTTCACGCCCACCACCCGCGGGCCGGACCCCGCGATGCTGCCCAGGCTGTGCACGTCGTGGTCACGGGCCAGCCACATCGGCAGCGGCTCGGCGCCCGCCCGCGCGGCGGCGGCGCGTGCCTTCCTGGCCGTCTCGGGGGTGCGGCGGCGCAGGATCAGGTGCCGGCCCGCGTAGTCGAACGTGGTCAGCAGGTGGTAGAAGAGCCACGTGCCGATCAGGCCGTCGCCGTCGGTGCCGACGTCCGCGCCCGATTCCGTCGACGACCAGCCGACGGGGACGTTGCGCACTTCGATGCCGCCCAGCCTGAAGGAGTCCAGCACCCCGTAGTACACCCAGATGGGCGTGCCCTCGAAGTCGGTCTTCTGACTGACGACGGCCTTCAGCCCGGCCTCCTTGGCCGCCGACGCGGTCAGGCTCAGGTTCGGGGCGCCGGTGTAGAACGTGAAGCGCTTCGCCGGTCCGCCGTTGACCGAGGCCTCCACCAGCGGCCGCGGGTCCATCTGCAGGAACCGCGCCCGGCCGACGTCGCCCTTGATCTGGTACGGATCCCCGCTGATCGCCGCGAACCATTTGGCGTAGTCCTCCGCGCCGGCCGCCTGCCAGCACGGAACGGAGAGGGCGAACTTGTCCTGCCGGATGTAGCAGTCGCCCAGGAGCTCGTTGGCCTCCTTGTCCGCGGGCGCCAGGCGGACGGCCGTCTTGAGGTACTTCTCGGCTTCGGGGAACCGGTTGGACAGCAGCCCGACATGGCCGCGCCGGCGGGCCGCGTGCAGGTTCCCGGGGTCCTTCTTCAGGATCTCCTCGTACGCGCGGCCGGCCTGCTCGAACTCCCCGGCCTTGAACAGCGCGTCGGCGTCGCCGCCGTCGGCCAGCGCCGTGGCCGCCCCGTCCAGCAGCGGCGCCGTCGCGGCGGCGCCGGCCAGCGCGGCGGCCCCCCGGAACAACGAACGCCGGTCCCATCTCCCGTCATCGGCCGAAGCCTTCTCCCTTTCCATGCCTCCAGTGAAGGGGGACGGCTGTTGCCGTGATGTATGCGTTTTTCGATACACCCGCGATACGCGAGATCGCCGGCGGCCGCGCTTTCATGTCAGAAACCGCGTGGATCGTGCTGTGCTGTCTTGCCACAATCGTCCGATGCGTTTGTGGACGGTGCAGCACCGGGCGGTCCTGGTCACGCTGGAGACCGACGGCGAACTGGCCGGCGACTGGGCCCGCCTGTCGATCCCGTCGTACCGGCAGATCTACGAGGAGATGGTGACGGAGATGGCCAGGCGCGGCCTCGACTGCCGGGGCCGTCCGCCGGTGTGGGCGTGGCCCGGCCCGGACACCCGCGACGACACGGTGGCCGTGACGGCCGAGGCCCTCCTCTGCCCGCAGACCGACGAGGAGTACGCCCGCTACGTCGTCCTGGACCTGGACGTGCCGGACGACATGGTCCTGCTCAGCTCGTACGGACGCTGGAACGACTTCATGGAGGCGGTCCTCCTCGGCGGCGGCCCGGCCACCATGGACTGGACGATCGGCGAGGAGGAGATCGCCGGTGTGCAGGCGTGCCTGCCGCACGTGCCGGCCCGGTGCGTGCTCGGCGCCCGCCCTCTGGAGCCGTTCGACGGCTCCTGACCGGGACGGAACGGCCCGCTGCCGCCGGTCAGATCACCAGGCCGCCGGAGACCCGCAGGTTCTGGCCCGTGATCCATTGGGAGTCGGGCCCGGCCAGGAAGGCGACGACGTTGGCGATGTCCTCGGGGCGTCCGAGCCGTTGCAGCGGCGTCAGGGCCACGGTGTGCTCGATGGCCTGCTCCAGATGCTCACCGGCGGCGGCGCGCATCATGTCCGTGTCGGTGGCGCCGGGGGAGACGCTGTTGACCGTGATGCCCCTGGGGCCGAACTCGCGGGCGGCGACCGCGGTGATCGACTCCAGCGCCGCCTTGCTGGCGAAGTACAGGGCCAGGCCCGGCGCCGCGCCGGTGGAGGAGATGTTGACGATCCGGCCGCCCTCGCCGAGCCTTTCCGCGGCGGCCTGCATGACGAAGAACGGCCCCTTGGTGTTGACCGCCATCACCTCGTCGAAGTCGCTCTCGACTGCGTCGCGGATGTCCCCCATGGGATTGATCGCCGCGTTGTTGACCACCACGTCCAGGCCGTCCAGGCAGCGGTCGACCTCGCCGAAGAGGTGCTTGAGGTCTTCCATGCGTCCCTGGTCCGCCCGTACGGCGATCGCCCGCCCGCCGAAGGCCGCCACCTCGGCCACCACCGCCTCTGCCGCCGCCTGGTCGCGGTGGTAGGTGAACAGCACCGCCGCGCCCTCACGGGCCAGCCGCACCACGATCGCCCGCCCGATACCCCGCGACCCGCCGGTCACCAGTGCGTTCTTGTTCTCCAGCGTCCCCATGTCGACTCCCTTGCCGTCGGCCGCTCCTCTGTCCGGAGCGACTCGCAGCTGAGTCGGAGCGGGGGCGCCGGTCTCGACGTCCGTGCCGAAGAAAATCACGACATGCTCGGCCGGACGGCGCGCGCGAGGAGCGGGAGGGTGCCCGTGGCGCTGACGACGATGCGGGCGTGCCAGAGTCCGGCGGTGCTCTCCACGGCGAGGCGGTTGCCGGGGGCGGCCATGACGCGACTCCTTGATTCGATATCAGTCGAAATTATAGATCGCCGCAGAAGGTGTGGATCTCGGTGACTATCGTTGCGGGAACCGGCACCCTCGCCGTTACCGTCTGCGCAGCGGTCGGCGACCTCATCGCCGATCCCTGTCGAACGGAGCATCCGTGATGAACGTCGATGTGATCGTCGTCGGAGCCGGGCCGACCGGGCTCATGCTCGCCGCAGAGCTGGGCCTCGCAGGGGTGGAGGCCGTGGTCGTCGAACGGCTTCCCCGGCGCAGCGGGCAGTCCAAGGCGCTCGGCATCCAGCCCCGCTCCGCGGAGGCGCTCGAGTTACGAGGTCTGCTCGAACGCCTCATGGACCGGGCGATCCAGCGGGTGCCCGGCGGGCATTTCGCGGGGCTTCGACTGGATTACACCGCCTGGGACACCCGGCATCCGTACTCGATCGGCATCCCCCAAGGGCGCGTCGAGGCCCTGCTGGAGGAGCGGCTCGGCGAGCTGGGCGTGCGGGTCCTGCGCGGGCACGAGGTGACCGCGCTGTCGCAGGACGCCGACGGGGTCGAGGCGACCCTGCGCGGGCCCGCGGGCGGGGGATCGCGGCTCACGGCGCGTTACCTGGTGGGCTGCGACGGCGGCCGCAGCACCGTCCGCGAGCTGCTGGGCGTCGGCTTTCCCGGCCTGGACGGCAAGCTGCTCTCGGTGGTCGCCGACATCACGATCGCCGACCCGGACGGCGCCGTGCCGGAGACCTGGACCCTGCCCGTCATGACGCCCGACAAGACCGGCAAGGGCTACATCGCGCCCATCGGCGACGGCGTCCACCGGTTCCTGTTCTACGGGGCCGAGCAGCAGGCGCTGTCCCGCGACACCCCGATCACCGAGGAGGAGGTGCAGCGGGCGCTGCACAACGAGTTCGGCCCGGGGGTCCGGCTGACGGGCGTTCGCTGGGCGTCCCGGTTCACCGACGCCTCGCGGCAGGTCGAACGGTACCGCCATGGCCGGATCCTGCTCGCCGGGGACGCCGCGCACATCCACTCGCCCATGGGCGGGCAGGGACTCAACCTCGGGCTGCAGGACGCGGTCAACCTGGGCTGGAAGCTGGCGGCCGAGATCGGCGGGTGGGCGCACGAGGGGCTGCTCGACACCTACCACTCCGAACGGCATCCGGTCGCCGCGCGCGTCCTGGCCAACACCCGCGCGCAGGCCGTCCTGATCGTGCCGGAGGAGGAGAACGTGGCCCTGCGCGACATCGTCGAGCAGCTCGTCCGGGTGCCCGAGGCCAACCGGATCGTCGCCGGAATGATCTCAGGGCTGGACATCCGCTACGACCTGCCCGGCCGGCGCCACCACCTGCTGGGACGCCACGTCCCCGATCTCGACCTGGTGACGGCGTCCGGGCCCGGCCGGGTGGCCCGGCTGCTGCGCGACGGCCGCGGCCTGCTGCTGACGACCGCCGACGAGGCCGCGTTCGCCCGGGCCGCCGAGCCGTGGTCGGCCAGGATCGGCCGGGTGCACGTGCAGGCGGAGCTCGGGGCGGACGCCGTCCTGGTACGGCCCGACGGTTATGTCTGCTGGGCCGGTTCGGTCACCGACGTCTCGGGCCTCACCGACGCCCTGACGCGGTGGGCGGGCGCGCCCGTCCGCATGGGGTGACGCTCACCGTCTGCGTGCGATGACGACCACCGGCACGATGGCCAGCGCCAGGACGCCGCCGCCGACGGCGAGGAGAGGGAAACCGGCGACGGCGACGACGAGACCCGAGGCCATGCCGCCGACGGCGCCGGCGATCGCGATGGACACGTCGACCCAGCCCTGTGTCCTGGCACGGGTGGCCAGGGGGACGGCGTCGGTGATGATCGCGGTACCGGTGACGAGGCCGAGGTTCCAGCCCAGCCCCAGCAGCGCCAGGGCCACCGCGTAGGCGGCGACGGAGTCGTCGGGGGCGATGGCGGCGAGCGTACCGGCGGCCAGCAGGACCAGCCCGGAGGCGGCGGCGACCGCGAGCGGGCCGTGACGGTCGACGAGCCGGCCGGTCAGGGGCGAGGGCAGGTACATCGCGCCGATGTGGATCGCGATGACCAGGCCGGACGCGGCGGCGCCGGACCCGCTGTCGTGCATGTGGACGGGCGTCATGGTCATGATCGCGACCATGACGACCTGGGTGAGCACCATGACCAGCGCGCCGACCGCCACGCCGGGGCGGCGCCGAGCGACGGACGGCCGGGTCCGGCTGCCGACGTCGTCCGGCTGTGCGTGCGGGGTGGCTGCGGGGTCGGCCTCCAGGGCGCGGGCCAGCAGGAGTGGGTCGGGACGCAGCCAGACGGCCAGGACCAGGGCGGCCAGCGCGTACGCGACCCCGGCGAGCAGGAACGGCCCCGCCAGGTACGGGACGCCGAGGACGGCCGCGAGGCTGCCGGTGGGCGCGGCGAGGTTGGGTCCCGCCACGCCACCCAGGGTGGTGGCGACCAGCACGGTGGACACGGCGCCCGCCCGGCGTGCGGGGGCGGCCAGGTCGGCTCCGGCGTAGCGGGCCTGGAGGTTCGTGGCGGTGCCGGCGCCGTACAGGAAGAGTGAGAGGAACAGCAGGACGGGGTCGCCGGCGACGGCGGCGGCGATGACGCCGCCGCTGCCGACGGCGCCGGCGAGATACCCCAGGGCGAGGCCGGGGCGGCGGCCGCGGGCCTGGGAGACGCGCCCGACGGCGACGGCCGCCAGGGCGGAGCCGGCGGTGCCCACGGCGCTGGGCAGCCCGGCGAGGCCGGTGGAGCCGAGCATGTCCTGGGCGAGCAGGGCGCCGACGGTCACGCCGGCCGCCAGCCCGACGCCGCTGAGGACCTGGGCGATGACCAGGACGATCAGGGAGTGGCGCTGCGCCTCGACGCGCGGGACGTCGGATGTCCGGACGGGCACATTGGTCGTCACGAGAGAGTTCTTTCGAGAGGGGTTGCCGTCGACGGCGTTGGCTCCGGCCCGGACGGCTGCCCGGGCCGCACGCGTGGTCAGGCTCGGTCGCCCAGGTCCAGGCGGTCGAGCAGGCCGGCGGCGGTGAAGGCGGCCACCAGCTCGTCGCGGCCCTCGGTGAAGTGGGCCCAGCTGTCGTAGTGCACGGGAACCACCCGGCGGGCGCCGAGGATCCCGGCCGCCTCCACGGCCTGCGCGCTGTCGAGAACGATCAGCCGCCCGTCGAACAGGACGGAGAACCGGGGCCCACCGGCGAAGAGCACGGCGGTGTCCACCGGGCCGAACCGGTCGGCGATCTGCCGGACCGCGTCCAGCGAGGCGTTGTCGCCGCTGACGTAGACCGTGGGCAGGCCCTCCCCGGTCAGGACGAACCCGACGACCTGGCCGGTGATCGGTTCGACCTCCTCGCGCGGGCCGGGGCCGTGCACGGCGGGCACACCGGTGACGGTGATCGTGCCGCCGTCGCGGCGGTCCAGCTCGACCGACTCCCAGTCGGCCAGGCCCTTGGCGCCGCCGTCCAGGCGCTGCCCGCCCCCGGGCGTGGTGAGCGTGAGCGGGACGTCGGCCAGCAGCGCGCGGCCCGCATGGTCCAGGTTGTCGGGGTGCTCGTCGTGGGAGAGCAGGACCACGTCGATGCGGCCGAGGTCGGCGGGCGTGGCGGACGGGGGAGCCGTCTTGGTCAGCCGGCCGCCCGGCACGTCGTAGTCGCCGGGGGCGTCGAAGGTCGGGTCGGTCAGGAATCGCAGGCCACCGTACTCGAAGAGGGCGGTGGGACCGCCCAGGACGCGGACGGGGATCTGCTCGATGGGCGCGCCGAAACTGGCCATGCGCAATACCTCACGGATGGGAAGTGGTTTATCCGTGATGACGGTAACGGTGTCTCACGGACGAGCGCAAGCCGTACCATGAGACACATGAGCGAGACGCCGACCGCCGAGTCCGTGCTGCCGCCCGCGCCGGGGGCGGCGGACCACCTCGCCCTCGACTTCGTCAACAGCGCCATCGCGCTGCCCGGAGGGCAGTTCATCGACCTCCTCGGCACCCCGGCGGCGACGAATCGCTGGCTCACCGAACGCGGCCTCGCGCCGGCCGACGCCGGGGTGCAGGAGATGTGCGCGACGCAGCTGCGCTCGCTGCGCGAGCACGTCAGGGCGCTGTTCAGCGCGCATGTCGCGGGGCTGCCCGTCCTGCCCACGGCCCTGTCCGCCGTCAACGACGCGCTGAGCAAGGCCCCCACCGCCGCCCTGCTGTACTGGGACGAGAAGAACGGCCCCTACCGCGCGACGCCGTGCCCCACCAACGAGATCCTCGACCGCGCTCTCGCGACCCTGGCCGCCGACACGGCCGACCTGCTCACCGGCCCCGACGCCGAACGCCTCACCAGCTGCGGATCTCCGCCCTGCAACCGCTACCTGCTGCGGCACGGCCGCCGCCACTGGTGCTCCACGCGATGCGGCGACCGCGCCCGCGCCGCCCGCGCCTACGCCCGGCGCACCCAGCCGGCTCCTGGCTGACCGTCCCGCGCCGGTGTGGCGCACGTCACGTTTCCATCTGTCACAGGACGCGGGTCTCCGGCATCTCTTGGTCGAACCACCGAGAAGCAAGGAGCACATCATGGAAACCCGCCTGAACCTCTTCGGCAGCCCGGTCGTCGCCAAGGCCATGGGGCACTACGGCGCTGTGGCCCCGGTGCTCATCCAGGAGTCGGCGTTGCCCGCCACGACCCAGAACCTGGTGATGCTGCGCGCGAGCCAGATCAACGGCGACGGCTACGCCACCGACGTCCACGGCAAGAACGCCGCGCACGCCGGCGAGACCAGCACCCGCCTGAACCTGGTCGCCACGTGGCGCGAGTCGACGGTGTTCACCGACGCCGAGCGCGCCGCCCTGGAGCTGACCGAGCAGGGCACCCGCATCGCCGACGGCGCCGGCGGCGTCACCGACGAGGCCTGGGCGAACGCCGCCGAGCACTACGACGACGACCAGCTCGCCGCCCTGGTGGCGTTCATCGCGCTCATCAACGCCACCAACCGCTTCGCCGTCATCAACCGGCAGCGCGGCGGCGCCTACCAGCCCGCCGCCCGGTGAACGACCCCCACGACACACAGCCCGCGAAGTGAGGACCCCCGTCATGGAACGTCTCGACCTGCTGACCAACGAACTCGGCGCCAAGATCGCGAAGCGCGTCTACAACGTCGCCGTGCTGATCGAGAAGTCGCCGCTGCCCAAGACCGTCCAGGACCTGGTGATGCTGCGTGCCAGCCAGATCAACGGCTGCGGCTTCTGCGTCGACTACCACACCAAGGACGCCGCGGCCGCCGGTGAGAGCGCCACCCGCGTCCACCTGGTCGCCGCCTGGCGTGAGTCGACGGTGTTCACCGAGGCAGAGCGGGCCGCGTTGGCGCTGGCCGAGGAGGGCACCCGGATCGCCGACGGCCACCACGGCGTGTCGGACGAGACCTGGGCCGAGGTGCGCAGGCACTACGACGACGACCAGACCGTCGCGCTGGTCTCCCTGGTCGCCATGATCAACGCGAACAACCGGCTCAACGTGATCGTGCGCAAGCCCGGCGGTTCCTACGAGCCCGGCATGTTCGCCGGGATGGCGGACTGATCGACACCCTCCACCTGAGCTGACACAGGTGACACCGCGTCCGTCACCGCAGGCCGGGTTCAGTCCGCGGGGACGGCTTGGCCGACGGGGGCGATCGCGCTGTCGAGGAGGAGGGCCACGGCGTCGGCGAGGACGTCCGCGGGTCGCCTTCGGTGAGCAGCCGCACCAGGCCGGCGTCCCGGGTGGCGAGGCGGCGGGGCTGTCACTCGACCGACACCGGCCGCCGGCGGTGCGGTCGCGTCAGGCGACCGCGGTCCCCTCCAGCTCGACCATCAACGTGGGGATCGCCAGCCGGGTCACGCCGAGCATCGTGGTGGCCGGCGCCGCCCCGGCGGCCCCGAGCCGCGCCGCCAGCACGCCGTAGTGCTGGAAGAGCAGATCCACGTCCGTGGTGTACACGTTGAGCCGGACGAGGCTCGCCAAGGACATGCCGGCCTTCCCGAGGACGGCCTCCAGGTTGTCGAGGCTCAACGCCAGCTGCGCCGCCATGTCACCGTCGTGCCGGGGCGTGCCGTCGTCGCCCATCGCGGTCTGCCCGGAGCAGTACAGGGTGCGGGTCTGCCCGGAGACCAGCTCGCCCTGGTTGAACCCCATCTCGACCGACCAGGTGACCGGGTTGATCGCCGTTCGTTCCAATGTCACGTCCGCTCCGTTCGATGTCACGTTCTTCGACGTCATGGTGATCAGCCTCCCAACGAATCACGACATCCTGTGTCGTGTATCTCGGTAGGGTTTTCGCATGCGTGCCGACCGGCTGGTCTCCCTGGTGCTGCTGCTGCGGCAGCACGGACGGCTGTCCGCGACCACCCTCGCCCGCGAGCTGGAGGTGTCCACCCGCACGGTGCTGCGCGACATCGAGGCGCTGTCCGCGGCGGGCGTCCCGGTCTACGCCGAACGCGGCCGGCACGGCGGTTTCGCGTTGTTGCCCGGCTTCCGGACCGAGCTCACCGGCCTCAACCCCGACGAGGCGCTCGCCCTGCTGGTCGCCGGATCGCGGCGCGGCGCGCAGGCGTTCGGCCTCGGCTCGGCGCTCGCCTCCGCGATGCTCAAGGTGGTCGACGCGCTCCCCGAGAGCTACCGGGACACCGCGGCCGGCGCGGCCGAGCGGCTGCTCATCGACCCGGAGACCGACCTGCTGTCCCGCCGGCCGGCCGCCGAGGAGGTTCCCGACGCCGTGGCAGCCGAGGTCCTGCGCGCGGTCTTCGCCGGACGCAAGCTGGAGATCCACTACGCGCCCTTCGGCGGGGCACCGGAGTGGCGGACGGTCGACCCGATCGGCCTGGTCACCATCCGCGACCGCGGCTACCTGCTGGCCACGAGGTCCGGGGCCGACCGTACCTACCGGCTGTCGCGCGTCCAGGCCGCCAGGGCGCTCCCCGAACCCGCGCAGCGGCCCGACCGGGTCGACCTGGGCCGGGCCTGGCAGGAACGCAGCACCCGGTTCCGCAGCGGCGGCGACCAGGTCACCGTGCTGGTGCGGATGGCTCCCAGGCGGCGGGAGGAGCTGCTGGGCACCGCGCTGGCCGTCCTCGCCGAGGAGGCCGACGCCGACGGCCTGCTGCGGATGGAGGTGACCTTCCAGGACGACCGGCACGCCGTCTGGGCGTTGTGGCAGCTCGGCACGGACGCCGAGGCCCTGGCCCCGCAGTGGTTGCGCGACTCCCTGCACGCCCGCGCGACCGCGCTCGCCGCCCGCTACCAGGCGCCGTCCGCCTGTCGCCAGGAGCCTGCGTGAAAACCTGTTGGCGGCCCGCGGCGGCCGCTGCTAGTTTGCCGGTGGCCGTGCAGGAGATCGAGGAGGTGGTACCCCTGGCAACAACAACGACATGGGTGCTCCCCTTGGGGGTCACGGTCGGCGACTGAGGCAGGTGTCGCCGGGAGCGCCGCGCCAGCAGGCACTCCCGAAAGGCAACAACCATGCATTCTCCGCAGTCCACCGCAGCACCCCTCGCCTACGACGTGGTCATCGCCGGGTGCGGGCCGACCGGCGCGATGCTCGCCGCCGAACTGCGGCTGCACGACGTACGGGTCCTCGTCCTGGAGAAGGAGACCGAGCCGAAGTCGTTCGTCCGCATCGTCGGTCTGCACATTCGCAGCCTCGAACTGATGGCGATGCGCGGGCTGCTGGAGCGCGTGCTCCAGCAGGGACGACAGCGTCCGGCCGCCGGTTTCTTCGCCGCCATCGACAAGCCCGCGCCCAAGAGCCTGGATTCCGCGCACGCCTACATGGTGGGCATCCCGCAGCCGGTCATCGAGCGGCTGCTCGAAGAACACGCGCTCGAACTGGGCGCGCACGTCCGGCGCGGTCGCGCGGTGGCCGGTCTCGACCAGGACGACGAGGGCGTGACCGTCGAACTGGCCGACGGGGAACGGGTGCGTGCCCGCTATCTCGTCGGTTGCGACGGCGCGCGCAGCACAGTGCGCAAACTGCTCGGCGTCGGCTTCCCGGGCGAGCCCTCGCGGACCGGGACGCTGATGGGCGAGATGGAGGTGGGCGTACCGCAGGAGGAGATCGCCGCCACGGTGGCCGGGATGCGCGAGAAGCCTCAGCCGTTCTGGCTCCGGCCCTTCGGCCAGGGGATCTACAGCGTCGTCGTGCCCGCCGCCGAGGCCGGCGACCGCGCGGCGCCGCCCACCCTCGACGAGTTCCGGCGACAACTGCGCGCCGTCGCCGGAACCGATTTCGGCGTGCACTCCCCGCGCTGGTTGTCCCGGTTCGGGGACGCCACCCGGCTGGCCGAGCACTACCGGGTCGGGCGGGTGCTGCTGGCCGGCGACGCGGCGCACATCCACCCGCCCATCGGCGGACAGGGCCTGAACCTGGGCGTTCAGGACGCCGTCAACCTCGGCTGGAAACTGGCCGCGCAGATCCGCGGCCGGGCGCCGGACCCGCTCCTGGACACCTACCAGGCCGAGCGCCGGCCGGTCGCGGCGGACGTGCTGGACAACACCCGCGCCCAGGCGGAACTGCTGTCCGCCGAACCGGGGCCGCGGGCCGTGCGCAGGCTGCTCACCGAGCTGATGGACTTCGACGAGGTGAACCGGCACCTGATCGAGAAGATCACCGCGATCGGCGTCCGCTACGACTTCGGTGAGGGTCCCGACCTGCTCGGCCGCCGCCTGCGCGACATCGACGTGAAACAGGGCCGCCTCTACGATCTGCTGCGCCGCGGCCGCGGCCTGCTGCTCGACCGCACGGAACGCCTGACCGCCGGCGGCTGGTCGGACCGGGTCGACCACGTCGCGGATCCCACCGCGGCCCTGGACGTTCCGTGCGTCCTGCTGCGTCCGGACGGCCACGTCGCCTGGATCGGCGACGACCAGCGGGACCTGGACGGCCACCTGTCCCGCTGGTTCGGCAGGCCGGCCGGCTGATGTCCCCCTGAGTCGGATCAGGTGGCGAGGGTGGCCACCGGGGCCACGCCGTAGGTGCGGGCGTAGCCGTTCTCGGTGCCCACGAGCAGGTCCACGACGTCGAAGTAGCGGTCCCAGAAGGGGGTCTCGCGCAGCGCGTCGATCAGCAGCCGGTAGGCGTCGTGGTCGTCGGCCTCCCAGACCCAGATGTCGGTGACCCGAGCCGAGTAGAACTCCGTGTCGTAGAAGCGGGAGCGCACGCCGCGGGTGCGGGCCTCGATCACCGGGACGACCTGGGTGGTGAAGGCGTGCACGCGTTCGGCCACGGTCATCGCCAGCCACTCGGGCGTGGTCTTGACCAGCATGAACGCGGTGACCGGCGGTTCGGTCCGGTCAGCGGGCATCGGCTGCCTCCGGCGTGCCGAGGACGGCGGGCCTGAGCGTGCGCGCGCACCACTGCGCGAATCCGGTGGCCTGTGCGGCCTGCGGCGCGCGGTGGACGCCCGCGTCCAGGCCCTCGTCCTTGGCGCGCTTCATCTCGACGACGGCCTCGACGAACGCCTCGTCGAGGCCGTGGCCGAGCAGGGCCGACCGCAGTTCGCCGAACGGCTGACGCCGGTAGCGGACCGGACGGCCCAGCTCCTCGGTCATGATGCGGGCCAGGTCGTCGGGCGACAGGTCCTGCGGGCCGAGCACCGGAACACTGCCGACGCCGGTCCAGGAGCGGTCCAGCAGCAGCCCGGCCGCCGTCGCGGCGATGTCGGCGACGGCCACCATCGGGGCCGGACGGTCCGCGGCGGCGGTGTCGGTGAAGACGCCGTCCGCGCGGATCGAGCCGGCCTCCTCCAGCAGGTTCTCGTGGAAGGACGGACAGGCCAGGGCGCGGTAGGCGACGCCGGAGGCGGCGATCAGGTCGTCCATGGCCAGGGAGGCGGTGACCAGCCCGGCCCGGGCGGCCTGCGGGGTGCCGCGGCCGAGCGCCGAGACGCCGACGACATGGCCGACGCCGGAGGCGGCGAACGCCCGTGCGGCCGGTCGGGTGAAGCCGCTGAACCCCTTCTCGGGCGTGACCGAGGCGTCCGGCGGCACCAGCCAGAAGACGGCGTCGGCCCCGGCGAAGGCGCGCTCGACGGTCGCGGCGTCGCCGTGCGAGCCGGTGACCACCTCGACCCGGCCGCGGACGGCGTCGGGGAGCCGGGCGGGGTCGCGGACGACGACGCGCACCTCCTCTCCGCGGGCGGGCGCGGCCTCGACCAGCAGGGACAGCAGCCGCCGGCCGATGTTCCCGGTGGGGGCGGTGATGACAATCATGAGAAACCTCGCGGTTCTTGTCGGATCGGTACAGCGCTTTCATCGTGCAGATCCGGCCCGTATTGCCACAATGGGAACTTCAGCATGCAATCCTTGCCCGAACTGGAATGACGCCGTTGACCAGCACGACCCCGAACCTGGACGCCAACCTCGCCGTCGCCCTCGACGCCCTGCTGGCCGAGCAGAGCGTCACCCGTGCCGCCGCCCGGCTGGGAACGTCACCCGCGGCGATGAGCCGCACCCTGGCCCGGTTGCGCCGGGTGCTGCAGGACCCGCTGCTGGTGCGGGCGGGGCAGGCGATGGTGCCCACGCCCCGCGCCGAGGCGCTGCGGGACGAGGCCGCCGCGGTGGTGCGCCGGCTGGAGGCGTTGCTCACCCCGAGCGGCGGGGTCGATCCGGCCGCGATGCGGCGCACCTTCACCGTCCAGGCGTCGGACCTGGTCGGCGCGGCGCTGGCGCCGGGCCTGCTCGACCTGGCCCGGCGTGGGGCGCCGGGCGTCTCGCTGCGGGTGCTGGCCGAGGAGTGGGAGGCGGGCCCCGCGCTCCGCGAGGGCCGTGTCGACCTGGAGATCGGGGCCATCGACCACGTCGACCCGGAGACCCGGGTCGAGGAGCTGGTCACGCTGCGGATGGCCGCCGGGGTGAGGGACGGGCACCCGCTCGCCGGGCGACCCCTGACGCCCGCCGGGCTGGCCGCCGCCGAGCACGTGGCGGTCAGCCGCCGGGGGCGCTTCACCGGCCCGCTGGACGTGGCCCTCGCCGAGCAGGGGCTCAGCCGGCGGGTCAGCGCCGTCCTGCCCGGACATCTGGCGGCGATGGCGCTGGCCGCGGCCGGTGACGCGGTCTGCCTGGTGCCGGCCGAGCTGCCGGGGGAGCCGCCTTCGCCGCTGGGCGACGCGGCGCGCGCGCTCGGGCTGCGCCTGCTGGAGATCCCGGTGCCGCTGCCGCCGCTGACCATCGGCACGGCCTGGCACCCGCGCCACACCGCCGACGGGGCCCACCGGTGGTTGCGTGACGCCGTGCGCCGGGTACTCCGTCCGGCCGGCGGGGATAGCCATCGGTAGGCCGAAAAAACTTCGCCGGCGGATGTCGAGAACGCTCCGGCGGCTCCGTCCCAGGGGCGGAACACGACGACCCTGGAGGGACGACCATGCGAACGACCGAGATCACCGAGATCATGGACCGGCCGATCAGCCGGGAGCTGCTGGCCCGCGACCTGACCCGGCTGGCGTACGTGGCCAAGGACGGCACGCCGCGCAACGTCCCGATCTCGTTCACCTGGAACGGTTCCCGGATCGTCATGTGCACCACGAAGAACGCCCCCAAGCTCGCGGCCCTGCGCGCGAACCCGATGGTCGCCCTGACGATCGACACCGAGGTGCACCCGCCCAAGATCCTGCTGATCCGCGGCCGGGCCGAACTGGACGTCGTGGACGGCATCCCGGAGGAGTTCCTGCAGATGAACGGCTCGTACGAGATGACGCCCGAGCAGCGGGTCGAGTGGGAGGCCGAGGTCCGCTCGCTCTACGACGGCATGGTCCGCATCGTCGTCACCCCGACGTGGGTGAAGCTGATCGACTTCGAGACGACCCTGCCGAGCGCGGTCGAGGAGCTGATCAGGGAGCGGGCAGAGCGCGAGAGCGCCACGACGCGGTAGACGGGCGGCCCGGGGGGCGCTTTGGCCCCGGGCACAAGGTCTCAGACGCTATTCGTCGTCCACGATGAAGAGGACTGCGGCGGCCTGGCCTAGCGTTCGGTCATGCGCCGCCTCTCCCTCGACGACCTGTACGGCCTGGCCGTACCCGGTGATCCGCAGCTGCGTCCGGACGGCTCCGCCGTCGCCTACACCCTGACGACCGCGGACCGCGAGTCCGATGCCAACGTGACCGAGATCTGGCTGGCCACCCCGGGCGCCGCCCCGCGCAGGCTGGCGACCGGTGCGGCCCCCCGCTGGTCGCCCGACGGCCGCACCCTCGCCTTCCTGCGCCCGGCCGGCGGGCCGCCGCAGATCCACCTGCTGCCCATGGACGGCGGCGAGCCGCGCGTCCTCACCTCGGCGCCGCTCGGCGCCGGCGTGCCCGTCTGGTCGCCCGACGGCACCCGAATCGCCTACGCCGGGCCGGCCGGCGAGGTGGACCCGAACGCGCCGATCGTCATCGACACGCTGGAGTACAAGGCCGACGGCGCCGGGCTGCTGTGCGGCCTGACCACACACCTGTTCGTCGTCGACGTCGAGGACGGCGTCTCGGCACAGGTGACCTCGGGCGACTTCCACGCCGGCGCGCCCGCCTGGGCCCCGGACGGCGACCTGCTGGCCTTCACCGCCGGCCTGGACCCCGACCGCGACCTGGACATCTGCGGCGGCCTCTACCTGGTCGAGCCCAAGCAGGACGGCGCGCTCGAACGCGCGGGCGGCGACGACGTGATCTGCATGGGCGTCTGGTGGCTGGGCGGCCGCTGGATCGTGGCCGGCTACCGCGGCGTGCCCGAGGGCCACACCCGGCTGTTCGCCCTGGAAGGGGATGACTTCGCCGAGATCGAGACCGGCCTCGACCGCAACGTGATGATCGGCGCGCCCGGCTACCCGGGGGCGACGCCCACGCTCAACGGCGACGACCTGCTGTTCTGCGTCCGCGACCGCGGATTCACCCATCTGTACCGGCTGGCGCCCGGCGGTGTCGCCGAGCGCATCGTCGACGCCGACCGGAACGTGGCCGGCGTCAGCGTCGCCGCCGGCCGGGTGGCCTACGTCGCCTCCACGCCGCGCAGCGCCGGTGACGTCTACCTCGACGGCGACGCCCTCACCGACCACGCCCCGGAGGGCGTCGAGCTGTTCCAGGCGCGCAGCCGCACCTTCACCGCCCCCGACGGCACGCCGGTCGAGGCGTTCGTGCTGCGCGACGAGACGCTCACCGAGCCGGGCCCGCTGCTGCTGGACATCCACGGCGGCCCGCACAACGCCTGGGCGCCCGTCTTCGACGGCGTGCACCTCTACCACCAGGCGCTCGCCGCCCAGGGCTGGACCGTGCTGCTGGTGAACCCCCGGGCCAGCGACGGGTACGGCGAGGCGTTCTACACCGCCACGGCCGGTGCCTGGGGCCTCTCGGACGAGGACGACTTCCACACCCCGCTCGACGTCCTGGTCGAGGAGGGCGTCGCCGACCCCGCCCGGCTGGCGGTCACCGGCTACAGCTACGGCGGCTACATGACGTGCTGGCTCACCGGCAGGACCGGGCGCTTCGCCGCGGCCGTCCCCGGTGGGGTCGTGGTCGACCTGCGCAGCATGCTCGGCACCGCCGACCTCGGCTACTTCCTGGCCAAGCACGAGGTCAGGGACGAGTTCGTCGAGCAGTCGCCGATCACGTACGCCGGCGACGTCGTCACCCCGACCCTGATCCTGCACGGCGGGTCGGACGACCGCTGCCCGATCGGCCAGGCCGAGCAGTGGTTCGAGGCGCTGCGCGAGCGCCGGGTGCCGGTCCGCCTGGTCCGGTATCCCGGTGGTTCACACCTTTTTATCCTCAACGGACGGCCTTCACACCGCTTCGACTACAACGAAAGGATCCTCGCGTGGCTGGAACAATGGGTCAGCGTCTCGCCGAACTGATCGAGAAGTACGAGGTCCCGGGCGCGGCGCTCGCCTACCTGCACAACGGGGAGCTGCACGAGTTCGCCGCGGGCGTGCTCAACGTCGACACCGGCGTGGAGGCGACCCCCGACTCCCTGTTCCAGATCGGCTCGGTCTCCAAGGTCTGGACGGCGACCCTGCTCATGCAGCAGGTCGAGCGCGGCCGGCTGACCCTGGACACCCCGGTCGCCGAGCTGCTGCCCGGCTTCCGGGTCGCCGACGCCGAGGTGACCAAGACCGTCACGGTCCGGCACCTGCTGTCGCACACCAGCGGCATCGACGGGGACCTGTTCCTCGACACCGGCCGCGGCGACGACTGCATCCAGAAGTACGTCGAGGCCTGCGCCGACCTGGCGCAGAACCACCCGCTCGGCGCCACCCAGTCCTACTGCAACTCCGGCTTCGTCATCGCCGGGCGCATCCTGGAGGTGCTGGAGGGCAAGACCTGGGACGAGGTGCTGCGCGAGAACATCTGCGAGCCGCTCGGCCTGACCCACACCTGGACGCTGCCGGAGGACGTGCTGCGTTTCCGCGCCGCGCACGGCCACGTCGAGGACGGCAAGGCGGCCCCGGTGTGGGGCCTCATGCGCTCGTGCGGCCCGGCCGGCCTCATCTGCGCCCGTCCGCGGGACGTGGTCGCCTTCGGCCGCGCCCACCTGGAGGGCGGCCTGCTGGACGACCCGCGGGCGATGTGGGAGCCGCAGGTCGACATCCCCAACCCGCACACCCTGGGCAGGCAGTGGGGCATCGGCTGGATCCTCGACGAGTGGTCCGGCCACCGCGTCATCTCGCACGGCGGCAACACCATCGGCCAGCACGCCATGCTCTGGGTCGTGCCCGACACCGGCACCGTCGTGTGCGTGACCACCAACGGCGGCCACAGCGGCGCCCTCACCCACGCCGTGGCCACCGAGCTGTTCGCCGAGCTCGACGGCCTGGCCGTGCCGCCGGTGCTCGGCCCGCCGGAGACCCCCGTGCAGGTGGACGTCGAGCGTTACGCCGGCGTCTACGAGCGGGTCGGCGCGCGCATGACCGCCAGCATGCACGACGGCGCGCTCAGGCTGCGCGTCGAGGCGACGGGCGCGCTCGCCGCCCTGCAGGAGCCGTTCGACCTCGACCTCGTCGCCGTCGACGACGTCACCTTCGTCGGCCGCCGCGAGGGCGACCCCGACTGGGTCTCGGGCGTGTTCTACCAGCTCGACGACGGCTCGCCCTACTTCCACCTCGGCGTCCGCGCCACCCCCAAGATCGCCTGAGGAGACCGCATGGATCTGCAGAAACGCCTCGACGAAGCGGCCAAGGCCCACAACGTGCCGGGCGCGGCCATCGCCGTGTGGTCCGGCGGCCAGTTGCATGAGGCGGCCACGGGCGTGGTCAACCGCAACACCGGCGTCGAGACCACCCCCGACAGCGTCTTCCAGGTCGGCTCCACCACCAAGGTGTGGACGGCCGCGTTGATCATGCAGCTGGTCGAGGAGGGCCTGCTCGACCTGGACGAGGAGATCGGGGCGTACCTGCCCGAGTTCGCCCTGTCCTACGACGCCGTGATCAGCGTCCGGCAGCTGCTGACGCACACCGGCGGCTTCGACGGCGACCTGTTCGAGGACACCGGGCGCGGCGACGACAGCCTCGAGAAGTTCGTGGCCTACCTGCACGGCGCGGGCAAGGTGCACGAGCCGGGCGAGCTGTTCTCGTACTGCAACGCCGGCTACTGCGTGCTCGGCGCCATCGTGGCCAGGCTGCGCGGCACGACCTGGGAGCAGGCCATGCGGGAGCACCTGCTGAAGCCGCTCGGCGCCACCCACGCGGCGCTGCTGGCCGAGGAGGCCGTGCTGTTCCGCGCGGCGGCCGGGCACATCGGGCCGGGCAACGACGTCTGCCCCCAGTGGCAGATGCCCCGCTCCAACGCGCCCGCCGGAGCCACCATGTGCCTGGCCCCGCGTGAGCTGGTGCGGTTCGGCCGCATGTTCGCCGCGGGCGGCCTGGCCGAGGACGGCACCCGGGTGCTGTCGGCGGAGAGCGTCGCCGCGATGCGCACCCCGCAGGCCGCGGTGCCGGGCGTGCCCGGCCTGATGGCCGCCAACTGGGGGCTCGGCTTCGAGCTGTTCACCTGGGGCGCCTACGGGCACGACGGCGGGACCCCGGGCCAGAGCACGTTCTGGCGGGTGGCCGACGACGGCTCGTACGCGATCGCGATGAGCATCAACGGCGGCAACTTCTTCGGCGTCATGAACGACCTGCTCCTGCCGCTGCTCAGGGAGGGCGGCCTGGCGGCCCCCGACCTGCCCGCCCCGCCGGAGCAGCCGCGGGCCGTGGACCCCGCGCCGTACACCGGCCGGTACGAGGGGCCCCAGCTGGCCTACGAGGTCTCGCCCGCGGACGGCGGCGTCGAGGTCACCCTGATCCCCGGCGCGTTCATGGCCAGCATGGGCCAGCAGGGCACCACCGCCAGGTACGTCCACCTCGCCGAGGACACCTTCATCGCCGAGCAGCCCGAGGAGGGCAGGCACGACACCGTCACGTTCGTCGTGCGGGACGGGGTCGCCACGCACCTGCACAACGGCCGGGCGGTCCCGCGTGTTTGAACGGGACGCGCAGAGGGTCTTCGCGGCGGCGGGCGTGCGCGGCTTCGTGCACGCCCGCGACGTGGACGGCGCGGCCGAGATCGGCCTCGACCCGGACGCCCCGGTCGTCCTGGCCTCGGTGTTCAAGCTGCCGATCCTGCTGGAGTACGCCAGGCAGGCCGCGGCGGGCGAGGTGGACCGCACCGAACGGCTCACCGTCACCGCGGCGGACAAGGACGGCGGCATCGGCACCTCGGGCTGCGCCGACGACGTGTCGCTGACGCTGCGCGACCTGGCCCACTTCATGATGTCGATGAGCGACAACGCGGCCACCGACGTGCTGCTGCGCCGGGTGGGCCTCGACCGCGTCAACGCCACGCTGGAGGGCCTCGGGCTCAGGCGCACCCGTCTGATCGGCGGCTGCGCGACGCTGTTCGAGTCCGTGGTCGAGGAGCTGGGCACCATCGACGTGGCCGGCATCCCCGAGGAGCGCATCAGGGCGCTGGCCGTGCGCGATCCGGAACGGACCACCGCGGGCACGCCCCGCGAGATCACCACCCTGCTCGGTTCCGTCTGGCGCGACGAGGCGGGCCCCGCCGAGGCGTGCGCGGAGGTGCGCGACATCATGAGCAGGCAGATCTGGCCGCACCGCCTCTCCTCGGGCTTCCCGGACGAGGTGCGGGTGTCGGCCAAGACCGGCACCCTGTGGGGCGTGCGCAACGAGGCGGGCGTCGTGGAGTACCCCGACGGCGGCCGGTACGCCGTCGCGGTGTTCCTGCACGGCGACAACCTGGCCTTCCGCATTCCGGCCGCGGACGCCGCCATCGGCGAGGCCGCCCGTCTCGCCGTCGAGCACCTGCGCGGCTGATGACGGTCTACGTCGACTATCGTGAGCGGATGAACAGCCGTCCGCGCGCCAGCCTTGAGCGGATCCTGTTCGATCTCGGCAGCACGGTCCTCGACGTGGCCGCCTCACCCGGTGACCTCGACACCGAGGTCACCGGGGTGCACATCTACGACCCGCTCGACGAGCTGTACGTGCCGCCGGGTGGGCTGCTGCTGGCCGTCGGCGTACAGGGCGCCACCGCCATCTGCGGCCTGCTGGACGCCGCCCGCGAGGCCAGCGGCATCGTCGTCAAGCTGCCGGTCGACGTCGACGAGCAGGTGCGCAGCAAGGTCCTGGAGACCGGCGTCGCCGTGCTCGGGCTGACCAGGGCCGCGTCCTGGTCGCAGGTCGCCGCGCTGCTGCGCTCCCTGCTGGCCGAGGGCGACCTGGCCATGCCGGAGAAGGGGCCGCAGGGCGATCTGTTCGCGCTGGCCAACGCCGTCTGCGCGTTGCTCGACGCGCCCGTCACCATCGAGGACCGGTCGACCCGCGTCCTGGCCTTCTCCGGCAGGCAGGACGAAGCCGACCCCGGCCGGGTCGAGACCGTGCTCGGCCGCCAGGTGCCCGAGCGTTTCCAGCGCATGCTCGACGAGCGCGGCTTCTTCAAGAAGCTCTACCAGAGCCGCGACCCGATCTACATCGAGCTCGACGGCGACAGCATCAACCGGGCGGCCGTGGCCGTGCGGATCGGGGACGAGATCCTCGGCTCCATCTGGGTCGCCGTGCGCGAGCCGCTCACCCCGCAGCGCGAGCGCGCCCTGGCCGACGCGGCCAAGATCGTCGCGCTGCAGCTGCTGCGCGAGCGCGCCGGCGCCGACACCCAGCGGCGGCTGCGCGCCGACCTGCTGTCCACGGTCCTGGCCGGCGGTTCCGACGCGGCCGACGCCGCGGGCCGGCTCGGCATCGCCACCGAGCGCCTGTGCGTGCTCGCCGCCCAGCTCGCCGACGGCGACGCGGCCGACCCGGCGCGCGCCGAGAGCGACCGGCAACGTTTCTGCGACGCCCTGGCGCTGCACGTCGGCGCCATCCATCCCAAGGCGGCCGCCGCGATGATCGGCTCGGTCGCCTACGCCGTCCTCCCGCTGAGCTCGGGCGGCGACGAGGAGACGCGTGCCGTGCGCGTCGCCGAGTCCTTCCTGTCCAGGGTCGGGCCGCGGCACGCGGCCAACATCGGGGTCGGCCGGCTGGCCGCCAACCTCTCCCAGGTCGCACGGGCCCGCGCCGACGCCGACCGGGCGCTGCGCGTGCTGCGCGCCCGCGGCCAGGCCGGCCAGGTCGCCGGCTACACGGCCGTGCACTTCGAGTCGCTGCTGCTCCAGGTCTCCGACGTGGTCGCCGCCGAGGAGCAGGTGCCCACCGGCCCGTACGAGCGGCTGCTCGCGCACGACGCCGAGCACGGCAGCGAGCTGGTGGCCACCCTGCGGGCCTACCTCGACGCGTTCGGCGACGTCAACGCCGCCTGCGCGAAGGTCCACGTGCACGCCAACACCTTCCGCTACCGGCTCAAACGGCTCACCGAGATCAGCGGGCTCGACCTGTCCGACCCCGACGCGCGACTCACAGTGATGCTGCAGATGCGGATCTTCGGGCGCTAGCACGAGGCCGTCCCCGCTTTTTGTGACGGGCGACGAAGAACGTCGGGCCGAGAGGGACGAATGTGGGTCACCACCCCACGCTCTCCTGGAGTCGCCATGAAGAAGACAGCGGTGCTCACCGCGTTGGCCCTGCTAGCGGCCGCGTGCGGCAGTGGCGGAGGTACGGCGGGCAGCACGGGCAAGCCTGTCACGGGCGGCACGTTCACCGCCGCCATCAGCGCCGACCCCGGGGTGCTCGACCCCGCCATGGGCGTGCTCTCGGTCACCAACGAGACCCTGTCGGTGGCCTACGACACCCTGGTCTCCGTCTCGGCGGACGGCAAGACCGTCCCCGCCCTGGCCGAGAAGTGGGACGTCAAGCCCGACAGGGTGACCTTCACCCTGCGCAAGGACGTCACCTGCTCGGACGGCTCCAAGCTCACCCCGTCCGACGTCGCCGAGAACGTCAACCACATCGCCGACCCCGCCACCAAGTCGCCCATCTACGGGGTGCTCGTACCGGCCGGCATGAAGGCCGAGGCCGACGAGGCCGCCGGCACCGTGACCCTGTCGACGCCCGAGCCGTTCAGCTTCATCCTGGAGAGCTCACGGCTGCTGTTCATCGTCTGCGGCAAGGCCGTCAAGGACCGCTCGCTTCTCGCGCACGCCACCTCCGGGACCGGCCCGTACCAGCTCACCGAGGCCGTCCCCGGCGACCACTACACCTTCAAGGTGCGCCGGGAGTACACCTGGGGCCCGGACGGTGCCACCGCCAAGGACATCCCCGAGACGCTCGTGCTCAAGGTGGTGCCGAACGAGCAGACCGCGGCCAACCTGCTCCTCGCCGGCTCGCTCAACGCCGCCACCTTCTACGGCCCGGACCGCACCCGCCTGGAGGCCAACCCCGCCCTCGGCAAGATCATCGAGGCGCAGGGCAACGGCCAGTTCTTCTACCACCAGGGCGATGACAGGCCCGGCCACGATCCCGCCGTCCGCAAGGCGCTGACCCAGGCGCTCGACCTGAAGGAGCTGGGCGGCATCGCCTCGGGCGGCACCGGCAAGCCGGCCACCGGGCTCGTGGCCCCGCCCCGCCCGTGCCAGGGCGACACCGTCACCGGTCACGTGCCCGCCTTCGACACGGCGGCCGCCACCGCGGCGCTGGACGCGGCGGGCTGGACGGCCGGGGCCGACGGCATCAGGGAGAAGGACGGCAAGAAGCTCTCCCTGCGCCTCATGTACGGCACCACCAAGGGCCCCGGCATCGTGGCCGCCGCCGAGTACATGGCGGCGGCGTGGAAGAAGGTCGGGGTCGACGTGAAGCTCAACGGCGTCATCGACACCAAGCTGGCGGAGTCGCTCAACGCCACCCAGGACTGGGACGTCGTCTGGCTGCCCATCGGCGTCACGCTGCCCTCGCAGCTGGTCGGCTTCCTGTCCGGCCCCGCCGCCCCCAAGGGCGCCAACTTCGCCCACCTGAAGAACGCCCAGTACGAGACGCTGATCGCCGAGGCCGCCAAGCTGACCGGCGCCGAGGGCTGCGCCAAGTGGGAGGCGTCGGAGTCGGCCCTGTTCGACGCCGCCGACCTGGTGCCCGTGATGGAGATGAACACGCTGACCGCCACCAAGGGCGCGACCTTCCGGACGATGGCCGGCCTGTTCCTGCCCTCGACGATCCGCCTCACCCAGGGAGGCTGAGTGAGCCTACGGCGCCTCGTGCGCTTCGTGGTGTCGCTGGCGGTGCTGCTCGTGGCGTCGTTCGCGATGATCCATCTCATCCCCGGCGACCCGGTGCGGGCCTCGCTCGGCCCGGCCGCGCCGGTCGAGCTGGTCAACGCCCGCAAGCAACTGCTCGGGCTGGACAAGTCGCTGCCCGAGCAGTTCACCGCCTACATCGGGCACATCTTCACCGGCGACTTCGGCACCTCGTTCCTGACGGGCGAGCCGGTCGGCGAGGTCATCGCCACCCGGCTGCCCAACACGCTGGGCCTGGCGCTGCTGGCCACGGTGGTGGCGCTGCTGCTGGCCGTGCCGCTCGGCATGTGGGCGGCCATCCGCACGGAGAACGGCAGGAACCGGGGCACCGAGATCACCTTCAGCTCGGTCACCGGCACCGCCGTCGCCGTCCCGGAGTTCCTCTACTCCATCGCGCTGGTGGCGGTCTTCTCGATCGGGCTCGGCCTGTTCCCGCCGGCCGGCAAGGAAGGGGCGATGTCGTACATCCTGCCGGTGGCCTCGCTGGCGATCGGCCCGGTCGCGATGATCGCCCGTATCTCCCGGGTGGAGACCCTGCGCGAGCTCGCCACCGACTACGTGCGGCTGGCCCGGTCGAAACGGCTGCCCGCCGCCCGCCTGCACCTGCGGCACGTGCTGCCCAACACGCTGACCGCGACGCTCACCGTGGGCGGGCTGCTGCTCACCTCGCTGATCGCCGGCAGCGTGCTCGTGGAGTACGTCTTCGCCTGGCCGGGGCTCGGCCTGAAGATCGTCGAGTCGATCACGCAGAAGGACTATCCCGTCGCCCAGGGCGTCATCCTCGTCTACGGCGCGATCGTGCTCGTCGTGAACCTCGCCGTCGATCTGATCCTGGGCGCGCTCGACCCCACCTCCAAGATCAAGGAAAACTGATGCGTTTGCGCACCCCGGCCGCCGTCGCCGGAGCCGTGCTGGTCACGCTCATGGTGGTCCTGGCCGTCGTCGGCCCGCCGATCTGGGGCGCGGCGGCGGAGAAGATCGACGCGGGCGCCATCCTGCAGGGCGCCTCGGCCGCCCATCCGCTCGGCACCGACAACCTGGGACGCGACCTGCTGGCCAGAGTCCTGGTCGCGGGCCGCTTCTCCCTCCTGCTCGCGCTGGCGGCCACGCTCTTGGGCGCGGCCGTCGGCACCGTGCTCGGCGCGTTGCCCTCGGTGTTGCCGGCGCGCGGCGCCCGCTTCGTCACCGGCGCCGTCAACGCGCTCGTCGCCTTCCCCGGCCTGCTGCTGGCCATGTTCACCGCGGTGATCGCCGGGCTCGGGGCCAAGGGAGCGGTGCTCGGCATCGGCGTGGCCATCGCCCCGAGCTTCGCCCGGCTCACCCAGACGCTGGCCGCGACCGTCGCGGGCGCCGACTACGTCGCGGCCGCCCGGATGCTCGGCGTCCCGCGCATGCGCATCCTGACCAGGCACGTGCTGCCCAACATCGCCGAGCCGCTCATCCTCAACCTCACCCAGGCGCTCGGCGGCGCGCTGCTGGGCCTGGCCGGGATGTCGTTCCTGGGGCTCGGCGTGCAGCCGCCCGCCTTCGACTGGGGGCGGCTGCTGTTCGACGGGTTCGGCCGCATCTACGTCACGCCCGAGGTGGCGCTGGGGCCCGCCCTGGCGGTCGCGCTGGCCGGCATCGGCTTCAACCTGCTGGGGGACGCGCTGGCCAAGGCCGCCTCCCGCACCGCCGTGCACACGCGGGAGGCCAGGCCCGCCGCGCCGCCCGTCCCCGGCGAGCCGGACCCCGAGGCGGTGCTGGAGGTCAAGGACCTGACGGTGACCTTCCCCGGCGGCGTCACGCCGGTGCGCGAGGTGTCGCTGACCGTCGCGCCCGGGCAGATCGCCGGGCTGGTCGGGGAGTCGGGCAGCGGCAAGAGCCTCACCGCGGCCGCGATCGGCGGGCTGGTGCCGTACCCGGGCGTGGTGACGGCGGGCAGGCTGGCGCTGGCCGGCCAGGAGATCGCCGAGATGTCGCCCAAGGAACTCGGAACCGCGCTCGCCATGGTCTTCCAGGACCCGATGGCCTCGCTCAATCCCGCGCTGAAGGTCGGCGGCCAGCTGGCCGAGGTCGCGATCGTGCACCAGGGCGCCGGCAAGACGGAGGCCCACCAGCGCGCCGTCGACCGGCTCGGCCACGTGCACCTGCCCGCGCCCGAACGGGTGGCGCGCCGGCACCCGCACGAGCTGTCCGGTGGCATGCGGCAGCGCGCCGTCATCGCCATGGGCCTCATGGGCACCCCCAGGCTGCTCATCGCCGACGAGCCCACCACCGCGCTCGACGTGACCGTGCAGCGGCAGATACTCAAGCTGCTGCGCGAGGTCACCGACGAGACCGGCGCGGCGGCCCTGTTCATCTCCCACGACATCGCCGTCGTCGGCGAGCTGTGCGACGTGGTCGTCGTCATGTACGCCGGCCGCGTCGTCGAGCAACTGCCGGTCGAACTGCTGGCCGGCGGCGCCGCGCACCCCTACACGCGGGCGCTCATCGACTCGCTGCCCGACATGGACACCGACAGGTCGCTGCCGCTGGCCAGCATCCCCGGCCGTCAGCCCGCCCCCTCCGACGTGGGCGACGGCTGCGCCTTCGCCGCCCGCTGCGAGCTGGCCACGGCCCGCTGCGCCGGCGAGCGTCCCCCATTGACGACGTACGGCAAGGCGCACCAGGTCGCCTGCTGGGAGGTCTGATGATCATCGAGAACCTGACGGTGCGGTTCGGCTCGTTCACCGCCGTCGACGACATCACCCTGGAGGTGCCGAGCGGGTCCATCGTCGGGCTGGTCGGCGAGTCGGGGTCGGGCAAGTCGTCGGTGGCCAGGGCGGTGAGCGGACTGGTGCCGCACACCGGCACCATCACCGGCGCCAGCCGCGTCCAGATGGTCTTCCAGGACCCTTACGCCTCGCTCGACCCCCGGATGAAGGTCGGGGCGTCCGTCGCCGAGGGCTGCGGCAGGGACTCGGTCGAGAGGCTGCTGTCGCTCGTCTCCCTGCCGCCCGAGGTGGCCCGGCGCTACCCGCGCGAGCTGTCAGGCGGCATGCGGCAGCGCGTGGCCATCGCCAGGGCGCTGGGTGCCGAGCCCGACCTGCTGGTCGCCGACGAGATCACCAGCGCCCTGGACGTGTCCGTCCAGGGCTCGGTGCTGAACCTCGTGCGCAGGCTCCGCGACGAGCTGGGCCTGTCGATGTTGTTCATCTCGCACAACCTGGCCGTGGTGCGCTACGTCTCCGACGTGGTCGCGGTGCTGCACCAGGGGCGCATCGTGGAGCTGGGGCCGACCGAGGAAGTGGTCGGCGCCCCCACCCACGGCTACACCCGGTCGTTGCTGGAGGCCGTGCCCAGGCTGGGCCGCTCCACCACGTAGAACGCCTTGTCGTGGAAGGCGGTCACCACGCCGCCTTCCACGAGCAGGCCGCCCAGGACCTCCCGGACGGCCAGCCGCCACGCCTTGGCGGCTCCGGGGTCCGCGACGCGCAGCGCCTCGATGTCCTCCGGCAACGCCACCAGCAGGGTGGAGGCGTCGCTGTCGCGCGTCACCGGCCGTCCGTCCTCGTCGGCCAGCACGACCGCGGCGTCCGCCGGGAGGGGCCGCCGGCAGGGCTCGCCCCGTACGAGGGCCGCCACGTGCGGCGCCGACAACGTCCAGGAGGCCAGCACCCGGTCGGAGTCGCTGCCCTGGTTGATGGCGTCGGTCATGACGCCGTAGAAGCTCGGCAGGTACTCCTCGGGACGGGCGCCCAGCTTGGCCAGGTTGAAGTGGGCGTTCCTGCGCACCAGCGGATCGTAGGTCCAGGTGATGCGGTCGATGCCGCGCTCCAGGGCCCAGCGGCGCTGGTGCAGCTTCAGCTCGAAGCCGACGCCGTGGCCGCTCGCCGCGCCGGTGATGTGGGAGTGCAACGTGTTGGCCGCCCCGAAGAAGCCGACGGAGGCGCCCACCAGGCGGCCCGCGTCGTCGTACGCGCCGGCCACGTAGTTGCCCGCGTGCGACATCGCCCGCATCAGCTCGACCGTGATCGGCCGGCTGTCCGGGTCGAAGTGCCAGATCCCGTCGAACAGCTCACTGACCTGCTCGAACTCCGCGATCCCATGGAGTTCCCTGATCGCGATCAACGTGCCGGCCCTCCGAATGCTCAAGTGTCACGGTGACGCTACGGCACCGTGCGGCGGGACCGAATCGTGCGGGACACCAAAGAGCACCCGGGGCTTCGTGGGATCAGACAGCGGTCCGACGCCTTCAGTGGGCGGTCCAGCCTCCGTCGACCGGCAGCACGGCGCCGGTGAGGTAGGAGGCCGCCGGACCGGCCAGCAGGACCGCCGCGCCGACGAGTTCGGCGGGGTCGGCCCAGCGCCTCATGGGGACCTGGTGGTCGAGGAACTCCCGCACGTGCGGGTCGTCCTCGACGCCCTCGTTCAGCGGGGTGCGGAACGGGCCGGGGGCCAGGGCGTTGACGCAGATGCCGGTGCCCGCGAGCTCGACGGCGAGGCTGCGGGTGAGCTGGACGACCGCGCCCTTGCTGGCCGCGTAGCCGGCCCGGCCCGCGGCGCCGACGAGCCCGAGAGCGCTGGCCAGGGTGACGATGCGGCCGTACCCCGCCGCACGCATCACCGGTACGGCGGCCTGGCAGGCGAGGAAGGTGCCGACGACGTTGACGTCCAGGCAGCGGCGCAGCGTGGCGGCGTCGAGGGCCGCCAGTTCGCCCCGGGCCTGGATTCCGGCGCTGGTCACGAGCACGTCCAGGCGGCCGTGCGCGGCGACGACGTCCCGCACCAGACCGTGGACCGCGTCCTCGTCGGTGACGTCGCAGGCCATGCCCGAGGCGACGACGCCGGTCGCGGCGGTGATCTCGGCCGCCGCCTCCTGGCACGCCGACAACCGCCGGCCGGCCGGCACCACCGTGCATCCGGCGGACGCCAGACCCCGCGCGATGGCCCGGCCGAGCCCCGCCGAGCCGCCCGTGACGATCGCCACCTGCCCGGCCAGGGGCGCCTCCGGGCCGGCGGGCCCCGCGTGCACGGGCCGGCCGGGAGCGGCCGTGTCTTCCTGGGACGTCATGTGGCTCCTCTTCGTCAGGCGTTCCCTTTACGGAACAGTAGCGCGACCCGCCGGATCAACCGGTCCGCAGCCCTCCAGGACGGTGGGGACCAGGGCCTGGACGGCATCCCTGCGGACGTTCTCCGGGCCTGACATGCGGCAAGCCGCTTCTCGCGCGCTGCGCGAGAAGCGGCCGTGGAGCTTCTAGCTGCGGAAACGGCCCTCACGGGCGTAGATGCAGTCGAAGCAGGCCGGGTCGGCGTTCCAGTTGTCGTCGTAGGAGACGGCGCGGTGGCGCTTGATCACGCCCTTCTTCGTCACGGCCTGGTGGTGCCCCGGCGGCACAATTCCCTCGAAGTGCTTCACGAAGTTGCCGAGGGCGTTCCTGTAGTAGACCCGGTGCCGGGCCCAGAGGTTGCTCGTCGAGCTCGGCGGGGTGCAGTTGGCGATGTAGCTCTCGGCGGTCTTCTGCTTGAAGCCGCCGAAGTCGAACGTACTGTACGACTTGAACGGCAGGCCGGGCATGCCGTCGTCGTGCCAGCCCGTCCAGCCGAAGATCGACCAGGTGCAGGTCGCCGCACCGGAGCGGACCGCGCTCGCCGGGGCGGTCAGGCCACCCGCCGTGACCGGCTCGCTGGTGATCCTGCGTCGCTGCAGCTCGGCGGGCAGGTCGGCGCCGTGGTCCTCGACGAGACGCCGGGGGACCGCGACGTCGGCCGGGGTGACCTCCAGATAGGTCTCCAGGAGGGTGTCCTCGTCGTCACGGACGATGAGGGGGGCGCGTCCGATCGGGCCGGTCTGGACCATCCCGACCTCGTTGGACGGGACGCTGTCGGTGAAGGTCACCGACAGCCCGGTCGTGTAGTCGAGTTGAGCCAGGACGATCTCGCGGTCGGACTCCTCGGTGGCGGCAGGGGCCGCGGCCTTGGCCGTGGCCATGGCAGGTGAGGGGGCGAGGAGCATGGCGGCGGCGATGGCCGCCAGGAATGGGCTGAATCTCATGTGGGCAACGTTAGAAAATGATCTTTCAGTTGCCTTAAAGGTGAGCTCAGCGCATGGTCATGCCGACCTGCGTGCCCCTGGACGGCGGCCCGGGGGGAGGGAACGGTCACGCCAGTCTGCCCACGGCCGCCACCACGGCCGCGCTCCCGTCCTCGGCCCCGATCCGCTCCGACAGCTCCGCGGCCCGCCGCCGGTACGAGGGCTCGCTCACGGCGGCACCCAGCGCGTCCGCGAGCCGTTCCGGGGTCAACCGGCGGAACGGGACGGCGGCCGGGCCCACCCCGAGCGCGGCGAGCCGGGACGCCCACAACGGCTGGTCGTTCAGCGCGGGCAGGCCGACGGCGGGCACGCCCGCGCGCAGCCCGGCCCCCGTGGTCCCGCTGCCGCAGTGGTGGGCGACGGCGGCCATGCGCGGGAACAGCCAGTCGTGCGGCACGTCCCCGACGCCGAGCACGTCGTCGTCCAGCTCCCCGGACACGCCCGTCTGCAGCACGCCGCGCAGCCCGGCCCGCCGCAGGGCGCGAAGGGCCAGGTCGGTGTAGTGCTCGGCGCGCGGGCCCGCCTGGCTGCCGAGGCCCACGAACACCGGCGCCGGGCCCGCGGCGAGGAAGTCGCTCAGCCGGGGGGCGGGCCGCCAACCGGCCGGACGCACCGGCCACCAGTAGCCCGTCACCTCCAGCCCGTCCCGCCAGTCGGCGGGCCGGGGCAGCACCGCCGGGCTGAACCCGTGCAGGACCGGCCAGCGCGCGGCCTCCAGCCGCCGGTACGCCTCCCGCGAGCTGATCGGCGGCAGCCCGAGCCGGGCCCGTAACTCCTTGGCCGACCCGGAGTGCGCGGGCGAGGGCACGGCGAAGGCCAGCCGGGCGGCGGTCCGGTTACCCCACCGGCCGAGCGAGCGGCGCAGGACGCTCATGACCGGCGGGAAGTCCCCCGTCGGCGCCACCGGCTGCAGGTGCACGCCCATGCTCGGCACGCCCATCGCCTCGGCCACGTGCTGCCCGGCGGAGGCGGCCACGTTCAGCAGCAGGACGTCGGTCCCCGCCGCCGCGGCCCGCACGATGCCGTCGGAGATCTGCCCGGCGTACTCGGCGAACATGGCGAGCTTCGCGGACAGGGAGACCCGCGCGCCGCCCTTGCCCGCGGGCAGCAGGGGCAGCGGGTCGCCCGGGATGTCGCGATGTTCCAGGCCCGCGCCGGTCACCAGGGCGGCGTGCGGCTGGTGGCAGGCGATCGCCACCTCGTGCCCGGCGTCCCGCAGCCGCACGCCCAGCCCCGTGTACGGGGCCACGTCGCCCTGCGTGCCCACGCCG
Source organism: Nonomuraea sp. NPDC005730 (assembly GCF_040630865.1). Lineage (NCBI taxonomy): Bacteria > Bacillati > Actinomycetota > Actinomycetes > Streptosporangiales > Streptosporangiaceae > Nonomuraea > Nonomuraea sp. NPDC005730. The sequence continues at coordinate 94,198 of NZ_JBEXYK010000009.1, read as the reverse complement.
ACGATCAGTACGCGCATGACGCCCTCCTCGCCCGCCGTTTATCATGCACTCGCATGGTAAACGGCGGGCACGCGTTTCACAATGCGACCGCATGACAAAAACCTGGGAACCGATGCCGAAGATCGTCGACCACGAGACCCGCCGGCGGCACATCGCCGACGCCGTGCACCGCGTCATCGACGCCAAGGGCATGCACAGCGTCAGCCTGCGCGAGGTCGCGGCCGAGGCGGGCATGTCCATGGGCGCGGTGCAGCACTACTTCGCCACCAAGGACGAGATGCTCACGCTGGCCCTGCAGCACCTCAACACCCGGATCACCGCCCGCGTCGCCGCCGCCGCGCACGACGGCACCCCCTTCGGCCTGCTGCGCGTGGCGCTCCTGGAACTCCTGCCCCTGGACGAGGAGCGCCGCTTCGAGGCGCGCGTCGGGCTGGCCTTCCTCGCCCGTTCCGTGGTGAGCGAGCCGCTGGCCGCGCTGCTGCGCGCGGGCCTGCCGATCGTCCTCGACTTCTACGCCGGTCAGCTCAGGGCGGCCCAGGCGGCCGGGCAGGTGGCCGCCGACGTCGACGCGGCCAAGGAGGCCGACATGTTGTTCGCCCTCGCCCAGGGCCTGGTGAACCCCGTCCTCATCGGCCACTACACCGCCGCGGACGCCGAGGCGATCGTCGACCACCAGCTCGGACGGCTGTTCGGGCGACGTCAGCCATACCGGCCGGGAAAAACATCCTGAAGCCGTACCGGCTGGGAAAAACGTCCTGAAATCGACGGACGGAATGTCGCTATCGCCCGGTTCCTGAGTATGGCGGTAATGCCGATTCGGGCTACGCCCTCAGTTCGCGGCTCAACCGCCGGCGCCGATCAGCGGACATCGGCCCCCCGCTGACCCTCCGGGCCGGCCTGCGGCGTCATACCGCCGCCATGGCCCGGCAAAGATCTTCATCACTATCTGAGCGGCGAACCGGGACAAATAGCAGGGCTTCGCGACACCCGAAAATTCGCAATCTTTGTGGGACGCCATCCCGTCCACACGGTCGTACCCGTGAACACTCCAAGTAAGTTGGTCGCTGCCCGCGAATCGGGGCGATTATCGGAATGGAGGCCAAAGATGAGCGAATTTTCGCGATAAGTAAGACTGCCATATCCACCCCCTGTTCGTGGATATCACGCTCTGAAATGATCGCCGTTGGTTTTCCGCAGTGGAGCAGATATGGTCACACCCCTTCGGGAAGAGGAACCCTTCCCGCACTCCCCGTCCAAGGGCATGCTGCTGTCGCAGCGAGGCGGCCCCCGCCACGCCCCCGGCCGGCGGCGTCCGGTGACATGCTGGACCATCTGCTCCCTCGCCGACGCGAGCGTCGACGCCGCCGCGCTGGCCGCGCCCGTGCTCGACGCCGGCTACGGCGCGCTGCTCGCCTGCCTGGCGGCGGTGCTGCTCGTCCTGCTGAACCTGGCGGGCGGCACGTACCGGATCCGGCTGTCGCCGTCCGTGATGGACGGGTGGATGTGGCGCGGCGGATGCGCCACCGCCATCGCCGGCGCGCTGACCGTCGCCGCCCTCGACCATCAGACGACGCTGGCCGCCTGGACGGGCGAGTCGGCGCGGATCGTCGCCGTCTACCTCGGGCTGACGCTGGTGGGGCGGGGGCTGGTCTGCGCGGTGCTGCGCCAGGCCCGCCGCCGCGGCGCACGGGTGCCCACGCTGGTCGTCGGGTCCGGCGCGCACGCCAGGAACCTCGCGCTGACCCTGGTGCGGCACACCGAGTACGGCCTGCTGCCCGTCGGCGGCGCCTGCGACGTGCTGGGCCAGGCCCCGTACGCGCCGATCGTGGACGATCCGGAGACCCTGCTCACCATGGCCCGCCGGCACCGGGCCCGCGTGGTGGTCCTGGCCCCGCCGCCGGGCGGCGAGGAGCAGACCCACCGGCTCGCGCGACAGGCCCGGCTGGCGGGGTACCCGGTGTACCTGGCGCCGCAACCCGGCGGCGTGCTGGTCGACTTCGTGCCCGCCGGCGAGCACGTCCGGGGGTTCCCGGTGCTGCGCATGCGGCCGTTGCCGCAGCGGCGCGCGTCCTGGCCGCTCAAGCGCGCCCTGGACGTCGTGCTGGCGGCGGCCGGGCTGGTCGTCAGCGCTCCGGTGCTGGCCGCCTGCATGCTGCTGCTGCGCGGGCAGGGCGGGCCCGGGGTGCTGTTCCGCCAGGTCCGGGTGGGGATGGCCGGGACGCCCATCGAGATCATCAAGCTCCGCACGTTCGCCCCGCTGCGCGCCGGCGAGTCCGACACCCGCTGGAGCATCGACGACGACCCCCGACTGACCCGCGCGGCCCGGCTGCTGCGCTCCTGCTCCGTGGACGAGCTGCCGCAGCTGTGGAACGTGCTGCGCGGCGACATGAGCCTGGTCGGCCCCCGGCCCGAGCGGCCGCACTTCGTGGAGCTGTTCTCACGCGGCGACCACCATTACGGGCGCCGCCACCGGTTGCCCGTCGGCCTCACCGGCTGGGCCCAGACCCACGGCCTGCGGGGCGACACCTCGATCGAGGACCGGGCGCGGCTGGACAACCACTACATCGACACCTGGTCCCTGCGCCGCGACATCAAGATCATGATCCGGACGGTCGGTTGCCTGCTGTGGCGGGGCCGATCGTGATCAGGGCGTTCCTGCCGTCCCTGTGCCGCCTGCCGGCCCGTCCCAGCCTGTGGGCCGCGCTGACCGTGATCGCCGTGTGCGTGCCCGCCGGACCGCACGCCGCCGACGTCGTCCAGCCGCGGCTCGCCGACCTGATGTCGCTGGCGTTGCTGGTGTCCGTCGCGGTGAGCCTGGCACGTGGCGGCGCGCGTCCCGGCCGGTGGGCCCTGCTGGCCGCGCCCGCGGCGCTCGCGGCGACGGCGGCCGCCCTCGCGGCGCCCGACATCCTGCTGACGCTGCCCGGCCTGGCCCGGTTCCTCCAGGTGTTCGTCCTGGTCCCCGTCGCCGTGACGGTGGCGGTGCGGCAGCGGTCCGACCTGCTGCTGGTGGGGGGAGCCGTCGCCGCCGTGTCGGTCGTCCAGGCCGGGCTCGGCTGCTGGCAGGCGCTCACGGGCAGCGGCGCCTCCTACGCGGGCCTGCCGATCCGCGCGGTCGGCACGTTCGGCGCCGGCGAGGTCATGGCGCTGGCGAGCGTGGTCAGCTTCGGGCTGATCATCGCCCTGGCGGTCGCACTCACCGGCGGCCCGGCCCGGCGCGCCGCCGCCCTGGTCTCGGCGGCGGCGCTGTGCCCGCCGCTCGTCCTGTCGCTCAGCCGCGGCACCTGGCTCGCGGTGGCCTGCGCCGTCGCGGTGATGCTCGTGCTGCGTGGCGCGCGGCTGGCCGCGCGGGCCGCCATGGCGGCCGTGGCCGCCGCCGTGCTCCTGACGCTCCTGGTCGGGCCCGGCGGCGGGGTCATCGCCGAGCGCGTCACCTCCATCTCCTCCTCGGTGGACCAGCCCGACCGGTCCGTGGCGGACCGGTACCAGCTCTGGCAGGCGGCGGCCGGCATGTGGCAGGACCACCCGGTCACCGGCGTCGGCCCCAAGGGGTTCGCCGCCTGGCGGGACACCTACGCGCCGCTGGCCCTGTCCTCGGGCAGCGACGTCGAGGACCCGGCCGGCGGATACCGCCGCCAGCCGCTGCTGTCCCCGCACAACATGTACCTGCTGGTGCTCAGCGAGCAGGGGCTCCTCGGTCTGGCGGCGTTCGCGCTGCTCATGGGCGGGGCACTCGTGCGCACCCTCACCCGGCCCGGCCGCTCCGGCCCGGCGGGGCTGGCCGCCGCGGGCTTCGTGACGTGGCTGGCGGTGGACTTCGCCTACGCCGACATCGGCGGCGCGACGAGCCTGGTCATGTCGGTCATGCTGGGCCTGGCGACGGGATGGACCGGCTCCGCCGCGCTCCCGTCGCGGCGGCCCGCGTGCTGAGCCGGGGCGCGGCCGACCTGCGCGCCGCGGCCCTCACCACGATGCTCGTCGGCGCCGGCTCGGCGCTCGGCTACGTGCGCGACCTGCTGATGGCCGCGCTGTTCGGCGCCAACGCCGACACCGACGCCTTCCTGGTCGCCTGGACCGTGCCCGAGACCGCGGCGCCGCTGCTCATCGAAGGGGCCATGGCCCTGTGGCTGGTCCCGCTGTTCAGCACGGCGTCCGGGGCGCGGCAGCGGGCGGCGCTGGTGGAGCGGACGTTGCCCGCCCTGGCCGCCGCGCTCACCGCCGTCGCCGTCTGCGCCGCGGCCGGCGCGCCCTGGCTGGTGGCGGCGCTGGTCCCCGGTCTGCCCCAGACCGGGCTGGCCGTCCAGTGCTGGCGGATCTGCTGCGGTTGCATCCTGCCGTTCGCGCTGGCCGGGTACGCCAGCGCGGCCCTGCGGGCCCGTCACGTCTTCGGCCCGCCCGCGGCCACCGGCCTCGCCTACAACCTGGCGCTCGTCGGCTGCCTGACGATCTGGCACGACTCGCTCGGCGTGCGGGCCGCCGCGTGGGGCGTCGCCGCCGGCGCCGTCCTCATGGTGGCCATGCAGGCGCCGGCGTACCTGCGGCGGGTCGGCCTGCCCCGGCGGCTGCCCCGGCGACTGGTGCTGCCGGTCGCCGCGCTGCTGCCCATCATCGCCTTCACGCTGCTGCGGCAGGGCCAGGTGCTGGTCGAGCGCGTGCTCGCCGCCGACCTGCCCGCGGGCGCGATCTCCCATCTCAACTACGCCCAGAAGATCGCCCAGGTGCCGATGGTGGTCTCGCTGATGCTGGCCACCGTCACCTATCCGCACCTGGCCCGCAGCATCGCCGCGGGCGACACCCGCCGGGCCTGGCGGCTGCTGGCCCGCGACCTGGCGACGGCGGCGGCCGTCACGGTCACCGCCGCCGCGCTGCTGATCGCCTTCGCGCCCGCGATCGTGGGCGTGCTGCTGCGCCGCGGCGCCTTCGACGACGCCGCCGCCACCGCCACCGCGCACGTCCTGCGGCTCTACACGATCGGCCTGCTGGGCCACACCGTCGTGGGCGTGGTCTGCCGGGCCTACTTCTGCGCCGGAGGGTGGCGCGGGTTGTGGTACCCGGCCCTGGCGATGGCCGCCGGCCTGGCCCTGACCGCGGTGCTGGCCGCGGCGCTCGTCCCCGGCATGGCACAGGGCGGCATCGCCCTGGCCAACGCCGCCGGGATCACCGTGACCGCCGCCCTCATGCTGGCCGGTCTCCAACGCCTCGGCCTGTCGCCGCTCCGGGGGGCCGTCACGACCGTCAGGGAAGGAGAGCGCGTATGAGCACGCGCATCGGCGCGCTGCCGCTCATCTGGATGTACCACTCCGTCGCCGAGCGCGGCGAGGACCCCTTCGACATCGTCGTCACCCCCGAGCGCTTCGCCGCGCACATACGCTGGCTCGCCCGGCGCGGGCTGCGCGGCGTGTCGGTGCGCGAACTGCTGAACCATCCCGGCGACCGGCGCGGGCTCGTCGGGCTCACCTTCGACGACGGCTACGCCGACTTCGCCACCGACGTCGTTCCGGTGCTGGCCGGATACGGCTTCACCGCGACCGTGTACGTCGTCGCCGGCCGGATCGGCGGCCACAACGCCTGGGACCGCGACGTCGCCCCCCGCCCCCTGATGGACGCCGGCACGCTGCGCCGGGTGGCCGCCGCCGGCATGGAGGTCGGCTCCCACACCCGCAGCCACCCCCACCTGCCGGCCGCCGGCCCCGACGAGCTCGCCGACGAGCTGACCACCAGCAGACTCGTGCTCCAGGACGTGCTCGGCGCCCCCGTCACCGGCTTCGCCTACCCCTACGGCGAGCTGACCGCCCGCGAGGTCGCCGCCGTACGGCAGGCCGGCTACGAGCACGCCTGCGCCGTCCGCCCCGGCCGGCTCGCCGGGAGGCACGCCCTGCCCCGCCGCTACGTCGGCGACCGCGACACCGCCGCCCGGCTGCTCGCCAAGACCGCCTGCCACCGGCTGCGCTGGGGGCGGCACCGATGAAGGTCCTGCACGTCATCACCGGGCTGGCCGCCGGCGGGGCCGAGCAGCAGCTGCGTACGCTCCTGCCGCACATGGACTGCGCCGGCGAGGTCGCCGTCCTGACCCGGCCCGGCGCCCTGGCCGACGCCATCCGCGCCGCCGGGACGCCCGTGCACGCCGTCGGCATGGGCGGCAACCGGGACCTGCGGGCGCTGCCCCGGCTCACCGGCCTCATGCGCGCCGGCCGCTACCAGGTCGTGCACGCGCACCTGTACCGCGCCTGCGTCTACGCGCCACTCGCCGCCCGGCTGGCCGCCGTGCCGGTCGTCGTCACCACCGAGCACTCGGCGGGGGCCAGGCACATCGAGGGGCGGCCGGTCACGGCGCCCGTCCGCACGCTGTACCGGGCGGCCGCCCGGCTGACGCACGCCGTCGTCGCGGTCTCGCCCACCGTGGCCGACCGGCTGCACGGCTGGGGCCTGCCGCCCTCGCGCGTCGTCACCATCCCCAACGGCGTGGACCTGGCCGCCTTCCGCCACGATCCGCGGGCCGCCGCCCAGGCCCGGCTGAGCCTGGGCATCCCGCCGGAGTCGTTCGTCGTCGGCGGGGTCGGCCGCCTGGTGGCGGGCAAGAACTTCCACCTGCTCGTCGAGGCGCTGCCGCGGCTGGACGGCGCGGTGCTGCTGCTCGTCGGCGCCGGCCCGGAACAACCCCGGCTGCGCTCGCTCGCCGAGCGGCTCGGCGTCGGGCGGCGCGTCGTCCTCGCCGGGGAGAGCGTGCACGTGCCCGCCCTGCTGTCGGCCATGGACGTGCTGGCCGCCCCCTCGCAGGAGGAGACGTTCGGCCTGGCCGTCGTCGAGGCGCTCGCCGCCGGGCTGCCCGTGCTGTACGGCGCGTGCCCGGCGATCGACGACCTGCCCCCCGGGACGGTGCCCGGCGCCCGCCGGGTGGCGCCCCACCGGCTGGCCGCCGAGCTGGCCGCGCTCCTCGACGCATCCCTCGCCGGGCCCCGCACGCGCCTGCCGCCGCCCCCGGCCCTCGACCGCTACGACGTGCGCCGGCAAGCCCGGCGCCTGCACGACCTCTACGACCGCCTGCTCACCAGGCGCCACCAGGAAAGGCTGTCATGACTCACCCGGTCCAGCGCGCCGCCGGCGCGCTCCGCACCTGGTCCCTGCTCGCGCTCCCGCTGATCGGCATGGGGGCGGGGCTGGCGTATTCACTGACCCAGGAGCCCGTCTACACCGCCGACGCCTACGCGGTCGTCAGCTCGGTACGGCAGGACGTTCCCATCCAGGAAGCCGACTTCGCGCAGGCCTACGCCAGGGTGGCCGTCCATCCCGGCCTGCTCGCCGGGAACGGCGACGCCTACCTGGCCGACGGCGAGCTGCTGCGGACCACCCTGCAGGCGTCGGCCTCGCCCGACGCGCCGCTGATCCGGCTGGCCGCCCTCGCCGGCACCCCTGAGGAGGCCGCCCGGCGGGCCAACAGCGCGACGGCCGCGCTCACCGCCTACGCCAACCGGCACAGCGCCGACACCGGCGTCCGGCTGTCCAGCTTCGCCCCCGCCGCGCCGCCCGCCACGCCCAGCTCGCCCCGGCCCCTGCTCGCCACCGCCGTCAGCACGGCCGGCGGCCTGCTGCTGGCCGCCCTGGTCTGGCTGGCGGCCCCCGCCGGGCGACGGCGGGACGACCGGCAGGACGACCAGCAGGTCCCGCCCACGCGCCGGCCGGCCGAGACGGCGTCGGCGTGACCACCGCGATCCGCCAGGTCTCGGACCTGGTCACCGAGGTCGTGACCGGCGCGGAACGCCTGCGCACCCTGGCGGGGGAGTGGGCCGACCTGCACGACCGCTCCCCGGCCGGGACGCCGTTCCAGTCGCACGCCTGGTTGTCGTCCTGGTGGGAGACATACGGCGACGGCGCGAGCCTGAACGTGGTCCTGCTGCGCCGGCGGGGACGGCTGGTGGCCGCGGCCCCCGTCATGACCGTCCGCCGCGCGGGGCTGCGCGTCCTGCGGCCGCTCGGCGGCGACCAGTCCGACTACACGGACGTGCTGATCGGGGACGGGGGCCCCGACCTGCCGGCGGCGCTCGGCCGGGCCCTGACCGAGCTGCCGGGGTGGGACGTGCTCGACCTGCCCGAGGTACGCCCCGGGGCCGACGCCGAACGGCTCGCGGCGGCCTGGCCGGGCCGCTCCTGGCGGCTGCCCGCCTCGACCTGCGTCGAACTGCCCGGCGTCCCCCTCCACGAGCTGCTCGCCGGGCTGCCCGGCAGGCACGGGACCAAGCTGCGCCGCGAGCTCCGACGCGTGGACGACGCCCCGATCCAGGTCCGGGACGTGCCGGCCGAGGAGGCGGAGCACGCCGTCGCGCGCCTGCTCGACCTGCACGCCCTCCAATGGCAGGGCCGCGGCGTCAACGTCGAGCACACCAGGCCGCGCTTCCACGCCCACCTGGCCCGCGCCGCCCGGCGGCTGGTGGCCGACCGCCAGGCCCGGCTGACCGAATACCACCTGGACGGCCGGGTCGTCGCGGTGGACCTGCTGGTCGTGGGCAAGGACTTCGTCGGCGGCTACCTCTACGGCACACATCCCGACCTGCGGTCCCAGGTCGACGTCGTGACCATGCTGCTGCGCACCGATCTCGGGCTCGCCCACCGGCTGGGCCGGCCGACGATGTCGCTGCTGCGCGGAGCCGAGTCCCACAAGACCAAGTGGGGCGGCCGGCAGGCGGTCAGCAACCGGCTCCTGCTGGCCAGGACGCCGGCCGCGACGCTCTACGCCCTCGCCGCCCGCGCCCGGGTCGGCGGCCGGGCGCTCCGCGGCCGTTGGGGCGCGCTCGACCGGGCCCTGCGCAGGCCGCGATGACGACCTTCACCCCGCACGCCCCGCGCGTGCTGCACGTCACCCAGCCCACCGAGGGCGGCGTCGCGGCCTACGTCGAGAGCGCCTGCGCCGACCAGCGCCGGCGTGGCTGGACGGTCGCCGTCGCCGCGCCGCCGCGCGGACCGCTCGGCGAACGGCTGGCCGCCCTCGGGCTGCCGCATCTGCCCTGGCCCGCCGTACGGGCACCGCATCCGGCCGACCTGGCCGCCGCCGCCGTCCTCGGCCGCATCGTGCGCCGGTTCCGTCCCGACGTGGTGCATCTGCACTCCTCCAAGGCCGGGCTGGTCGGCCGGGCGGTGTTGCGTGGCCGCGTGCCGACGCTGTTCCAGCCGCACGGCTGGTCCTGGCTGGCCGGCCGGGGCACGCTGGCCGCCGCGGCCGCCTCCTGGGAGCGTGCCGCCACCCGGTGGACGCAGCTGGTGCTCTGCGTCGGCCAGGGGGAGCACCGGCAGGCCGGGGACGCGGGCGTGCGCGGCCCGCTGGCCGTCGTCCGCAACGGCGTCGACCTGGCCCGCTTCCGCCCCGCCACGCCGGACGAACGCGTCGCCGCCCGCCGGGGTCTCGGCCTGTCCCCGGGCGGGCCGCTGGTCGTCTGCGTCGGCCGGATCACCCGGCAGAAGGGCCAGGACCTGCTGGTGGAGTCCTGGCGGCAGGTCGCGGCCCGGGTGCCGGACGCCTGCCTGGCACTCGTCGGCGACGGGGACGACTTCGCCCGCCTGCGCCGCGACGCGCCGCCCGGCGTCCTCATGCCGGGGGCCAGCGCCGATCCGCGGCCCTGGTACGCCGCCGCCGACCTGGTCGTGCTGCCCTCCCGCTGGGAAGGGCTGCCGCTGACCGTGCTGGAGGCCATGGCCAGCGGACGGTCCGTGGTGGCGGCCGCCGTCCCCGGCCTCACGGAGGTGGTCACCCCGGCCACCGGAGCGCTCGTCGAGCCGCAGGACCCGCCGGCGCTGGCCGCGGCGATCGTGGCCCGGCTGACCGACCCGGCCGTGCGGCGCGCGGAGGAACGGGCGGCGCCGCCGCGGGCGGCCGAGTTCGACCTCGGCGTCACCCTCGACCGGCTGGCGGCGCACACGCTGCGCCTGGCCCGGCCGGGTCAGCCCGCGGCCGGTGCCGCCGTGGGCGCGGACGTGACGGCCGGGCGGGGCTGAGACTCCGGCGACCCGCTCCCGCTCGGCTCGGAGGAGGGGGCTGGGGACGTGGCGGGCGGGGAGGCCGGCGGCGCCGACGGACCGCGCCGGAAGCCGGGGTCGCGCATGAGCTGCCGGAAGACCTGCGACGACCGCGGGTTGGCCGGGCACTGCCAGACGCCGTGCGGGCAGTAGTCCACGATCGAGTGGTAGGCCACGTCGTGCCGGGCGATCCAGTCGAGCATGTCGCGCACGAACTCCGGCCGGTCCCCGTACCGGAACAGCCCCCACTCGGGGAAGGAGATCGGCTTGCGGTGCGAGGAGGCGAAGTCGGCCTGCGCCGCCAGCCCGTACGGCTGGTCGACGTAGTCGGCGAACCGGTAGCCGGGGCCCTGGTCGTAGCTGTCCATGCCGATGATGTCGACCACGTCGTCACCGGGGTAGCACTCGGTCCAGCCGATCGCGTCCGGGCCTCGGTTGGGGCTGAAGTCGAAGCGGAAACGCTGCCCCGGCACCGCCCGCATCACGGCGACGATCCGCCTCCAGTACGCCTGCCACGCCTGCGGATCGGCCGAGCAGCGGCTGGAGTAGGTCAGGCCGTTCATCTCCCAGCCCGGGACGATCACCGTGTCCGACGCGCGCCCGGCCACCAGCGTCCGGGCCAGCCGGTCGAAGTACGGGTCGAACGCGCCGTCCGCGCCGGCGTTCAGCAGCACCGACACCGCCTCGTCCGGCAGGTCGCCCTCGTTCGGCATGACCATGGGCACGTTGAGCACGAGCATGCGCCCCGGCTTGGCCGCCCGCCACCGCATCCACGGCTGCAGGACGAAGTCCGGGCCGCCCAGGGCGTTCCACGCCTCGCCCGGCACGTACGTCCGCCCCACCCGGACCTCCGCCCCCAGCCACGACTCGAAGGCGCCCAGCAGGTACGGCCCGCGCCAGTCGGAGGCGAGGAACACCCCGAACGGGACGGCGGACAGGTCTGGGCGGGCGGCGGACGGCCCCTTGGCGCGCTTCGCGCTCAGCGCCGGCGGGATCACCGCGGCGATCACGGCCAGCAGCGCGCAGACCCATGCCATTCTCACGGTCATCGCCCGCCCCCTCCCTTACAGGGTGTATCAGCTCACGTACCCGGAGAGAGAACGATGGCGATCAAGCCACTGCAAAGTGATCGCCGCGGATGCCGGGGCCGCACGTCGCCGAGGGGCCGTTAAACATTGGAAAGGGGCGGCCGGCGACCGGTAGGGTGCCGATCATGGCCTGCCGCATCTCCGAACTGATCGTCCCCTGCCAAGACGCCCACGGCCTGGCCGCCTTCTGGTGCGAGGTGCTCGACTTCGTCGTGCTCGACACCCCGGACGACGGCTCGGTGGAGATCGGCCCGCGGGAAGGGTTCGGCGGGTTGCAGCCCACTCTGGTCTTCAGCCCCACCACCGAGCCCAAGACGGGCCCGCTGCGGCTGCACTTCGACGTCAACGCCACCGACCGCGACCAGGCCGCCGAGCTCGACCGCCTGCTCAAGATCGGGGCGCGCCCGGCCGACGTCGGCCAGACCGGCGAGGAGCAGTGGCACGTCCTGGTCGATCCCGAGGGCAACGAGTTCTGCCTGCTGCGCGCCCGCCTGAGCTGAGCGCCGCCCCCTGACCACCCCTTCGTGAGGACTTCGCGCGCATGACGCCGCCTGCTCTTTAGACCTGACACCTTCCTGCGCATCGGTCGCCGACGGACGCCGTCGGCTCTGTTTTCCGTGCTCTTCGTCAGGTCTTCAGAGAGATCATGTCTTCACATCCTCATATCGTGCTGCCCTGGGTGGTGCGGCGCACCCGCCTGCCCCTGCTCGTCCTGCGCTGCGTGGCCTGCCCATCCGGGCGGGCCACCGTCGGTGACGGCCGGTTCCGCGTCAACGCCAACGGCAAGCTGCTCGACGTCTGGCTCCTGGTCAACTGCGTGGCCTGTGACCGGACCGGCAAGCTCACCGTCCACGACCGGGTTCCGGTCCGCTCACTGGACGCCGGCCTGCTGGCGGGGTACTCGGACGACTCGCCGTCCCTCGTCGCGCGGGTCCTGCTCGACCCGTCGACCGCCCGCCGGAACCGGTACGCGTTCGACTGGGACGGGTGCTGGGAGCTCGACGCGCCGCCCGTCCCCGAGAGTCCGTGGCCCGTCCGGATCACGGTCGCCTTCGACGATCCCGTCCCGCTGCGTCCCGAACGGCTGATCGGCCTCGGGCTGGGCGTCGGCCGGGACGAGGTCGCCCGCCGAATCAAGATCGACATCCCACCGAATCGGAGGACGAAACAGGACTTTTCCTTTCTTCTGATGTGAGTCGAAGCTGTCGGCCCGGCGGGCGGTCGTCCGCCCGCCAGGCGCGGGACAGCAGGTGTCCGACGAGGGCCGCGGCGAGGCCGGCCAGCCCGGCGGCAGCGAAGCCGCCACCTGGCAGTGCGGCGTCGATCGCCAGCCCGGCGATCGGCGATCCGAGCGCGAAGCCCGCGCTCGCCGCCGACGCCTGCAGGCCCGTGGCCTCGCCCCGTACAGCGGCCGGCGCCAGCCGGCTCACCGCGTCGGCCACCGTGGACAGGGTCGGCGCGGTGAGCAGCCCGGCGCCGACGACGGCCAGGCACAACCAGCGCCAGTCGTGGGCCAGCCCGGCGGGGATCGTCAGCAGCCCGAGCAGCCCGAGCAGCAGCCACGTCGGCAGCGGACGGCGCAGCGTGCCGTAGACCAGGCCGCCGGCGACGGAGGTCACGCCGAACACGGCCACGACCGCGGCGGCCCGGGACACCTGGCCCGCCTCCTTGAGCGTGGCCACGATGGCGAGGTCGATGCCGCTGAGCAGCACCATGGCGCCGAACCCCATCGCCAGCATGGCGACCATGCGGCGGTCCAGCCACTCCCGGCGCGCCGGACGTCCGGGCGAACCGGTCTCCGCCTCGCCCTCGGCCCGCAGCGGCGGATCGAGCAGGGCGACCCCGATCCCGCCGGCCGCGATCACCGCTCCGAGCCCCCACGCCACCGCCTGGGGGGACAGCTCCGCCGCGCAGAGGATCACCACCGGCGGCCCCACCATGTACGCCAGCTCGCCCTGCACCGACTCCAGCGCGAACGCGGCCCGCCGCTGACCCGGCGTCGTCATGGCGGCGATCGCCTGCCGGGCCACCGCCCCGACCGGCACCATCAGCAGCCCCGCCACGAAGGAGGCGCCCAGCAGCACCGCGTACGGCAGGGCGGGCACGCTCGCCCAGAACACCACCTGCGCGGTGACGGTGATCGTGAGCACGGTGCGCAGCCCCCGCCGGTCCGTCATGCGCCCCAGCAGCGGCCCGCTCAGTGCCACCCCGGCGGTCAGGGCGGCCGCGACGCCGCCCGCCGCCACATAGCCCAGGTCCAGGCTCAGCACGACGTACATGGTCAGCGCGGTCACGTCGGCGGTGATCGCGGCACGGGCGAGCAGCGAGACGCCCAGCAGCGCCGCCATCCCCGGCACGGCGAGAACCTGTCGGTATCCGGTCACCCGGGCGACGCTAGGTCATCATCGGAGGCCATAGGAAGACGTTGTTTCGTTGGAACCGCCATAATGAATGCTTATGGCCAAGGATCTGGAGACGGCGTTGCTGCGGTCGTTCGTCACGGCTGTGCGGGCGGGCAGCATCAGTCGCGCCGCGACCGCGCTCGGGCACACCCAGCCCGCACTCAGCCAGCAGTTGCGCAAGCTGGAGAGCGCGGTCGGCCGCCCGCTGCTCCACCGGTCGCCGTCCGGCGTCTCGCCGACCCGGGCGGGGGAGGAGCTGCTGCCCTACGCCGAGCGCATCCTGTCGCTCTCCGCACAGGCGCTCACCGCGACCGGGCGCGCGCTCACCGGCCGCTGCGGCGTCGGCCTGCTGGAGGACCTGGCCGCGGCACAGCTGCCGCAGGCCCTCGCCGACCTGGCCCGGCTGCACCCCGGCGCGACGCTGGAGGTGCTGAGCCTCTCCGGCGTCACGACCCGGGAGGCCTACCACGCGGGCCGCGTGCAGCTCGTGCTCGACGAGGCGAGCGACCTTCCCGGGCCGCCGCGCTGGACCGTGCGGCGGCCGCTGGTGTGGGCGGTCGGCCAGGGCGTCGACCCGGCCGCCGATCCGCTGCCGGTGGTGCTGTTCACCGGGACGTGCGCGTGGCGTACGTCGGTGGTGGACACGCTCGACCGCACCGGCCGGCGGTGGCGGCCGGTGTTCGAGAGCAACAGCCTGGCCGGCGTGCTCGCGGCGCTGCGGGCCGGGCTCGGGGTCGCCGCGCTCATGCCCGGCAACCTCGAACCGGACATGGCCTGCTACGACCAGGACGCCCTGCCCGCCCTGCCCGACGTCGAGCTCGGCCTGGCCCGGCATCCGCAGACCGAGGGCGATCCGCTGATCGACGCCGTGGAGACCGCGCTGCGACGCATGATCTGAGCGCGTCGGTCTCAGAACACCAGGGCGATCTTGCCGTTCAGCCGGCCGCGCCGGAAGTGCTCGTGGGCCGCTCGTACGTCCTGCAGGCCGTACTGGGCCTCGACCCGGGCCCTGACCTGGCCCGCGTCGACGGCCTTGGCCAGCTCGGCGAGGCCGGGGCCGTCCTCGCGCACCTGGTTGACGGTGGTGCGGACCGATCGATGAGACAGGTCGGGCACCGGCCCGGCCTGGGTGGCGACGGAGGCGTAGCGGCCTCCGTCGGCCACGGCCTCGACGGCGAAGGCGCCGAAGGTGTCGAAGACGGCGTCGTAGGCCCCCGCCGGAAGGGCGGCGGGGTCGGTCGTGACCCGGTCGGCCCCCAGCTCGGTGGCCACCTCGACCTGGGCCGGTCTGGAGACCAGCGCGTCCACTCGCGCGCCGCGCGCCCGCGCCAGCTGGACGGCCAGCCCGCCCACCGCGCCGGCCGCGCCCGCCACCAGCAGCCGCTCGCCCGCCCGGACGGCCAGCCAGTCGAGCGTCTGCAGCGCGGTGAGCCCCGGCAACGGCAGCGTCGCCGCCTCCACCAGGCTGACCGCCGACGGCGCGACGGCCAGCGAACCGACCGGCATGGCCACGAGGTCGGCCCACGTCCCCCGGCCGGTACCGAGCTGATGGGACATGCCGAAGACCCGCTCACCCACGGGCAACGCATCGTCCCGGCTGTCCACGACGATGCCGGCCAGTTCCCATCCCAAGGTCATCGGCAGCGGAGGGGCGCCATCTCCGATGGCTCCCTCACGGGTCTTGTCGTCAACCGGGTTCAGGGCCGAGGCGACGACCCTCACCAGCACCTCGCCGTCCCGGGCCCGGGGCGGCGGCGCCTCGGCGACCGTCAGGACGTCCGGGCCGCCGAAGCGGGTGATCCGCACAGCACGCATGTTCAACTCCTCGATATTCGCGACAAACGGGATGGCGGTTACCGGTCGAGCAGCCCCAGGACCGGCAGCGCCGCGGCCAGTCGCGGGTCGGCCTGCGCGGCTTCCTCCAGGGCGGTCCTGAGCGTCGCCTCGTAGGTGACGTTCGCCTCGGCGTAGCGGGCCCGGCCCGCGTCGGTGATGACGGTGTAGACCCCGCGCTTGTCGTCCGGGCACAGGTCCCGGTACGTGAGGTCCGCCGTGTTCAGCCGGGTCACCAGCCGGGTCACGGAGCTCTGGTTGAGCCCGATCCTGTCGGCCAGCTCCTGCATGCGCAGCTCGCCGGCGTCCGAGGTGGCGAGATGGCCGAGCGCCCGGTACTCCGACAGGCCGATGCCGTGCCGCCGCTGGAGGGCGGTGGCCAGAGCGTTCTCCACGCGGGCGTGCAGCAGCAGGACGTCGTTCCAGGAGCTGGACACCGCCGAGGGCGCCGGGGCCGGGCGTGGGCTGGGTGCCGTCGGAGCCATGGGAGCCTCCTCCTTCTCTGAGGACCCGGGTCTCTCGGACGCGGGATTGACAAAAGCATACATGCACATGCAAGCTTCTCTCTGTCGCCCAACCGCTTGCACGTACATGCAAATAAAGAAGGAACCTGAGATGGCCTGGATCTACCTGCTCATCGCCGCCGTCTTCGAAGTCGTCTTCGCCCTGGCCACCAACGCCACCGAGGGCTTCACCCAGTTGTGGCCGTCCCTGCTGACCGCCGCCGCCGCGGCCGGCGGGATCTTCTTCCTGAGCCTGGCGCTGAAGACCCTGGACGTCGGCGTCGGCTACACCGTCTGGACGGGCATCGGCTCGGTCGGCACCGTGCTGCTCGGTTCGGTGATCTTCGGGGAGGAGCTGACCGTCTGGAAGGGGCTGGCCTTCGTCCTGATCATCGGCGGTGTGCTGGGGCTCAAGCTCGCCGACCACCTGTCCGCCGCCAAGCCCGCCGCCGCCGAGCCCGCCACCACCGAGCCCGCCGCAGTCTGACCATCCGCCCACCACTGCCCAAGGAACGTCATCATGGCCTGGATCTACCTCTCCATCGCGATCGTCTTCGAGATCGGCTTCGCGCTCGGCACCAACGCCACCCAGGGCTTCACCCGGCTGTGGCCCTCCGTCTTCACCCTGCTGTCGGCCGCCGGCGGCATCTTCACCCTGAGCCTGGCCCTGAAGTCCCTGGACGTCGGCGTCGGCTACACCATCTGGACCGGCATCGGCTCGATCGGCACGGTCGTCCTCGGCGCGCTGATCTACAAGGAGAAGATCACGCCGGCCAAGCTCGCCTCGTTCGCCGCGATCATCGGCGGCGTGGTGCTCCTCAAGATCGCCGCAGGCGTCTGACCTGCGGCGCGGGCGGCGCGGGTGGCGCCGGCGGGACGGGCGGGCCCTGGCCGCGGAGCCGGTCCATCTGCCGCCACTCGGGCCGAAGTCCCGTCAGGCTCGTGGTGAGGGCGTAGACCGCCCCACCGGCGAGCAGCACCGGCGTCAGCCCCGCGGCAGCCACCAGCGCCCCGCCCACCAGCCCGCCGAGCGGGATGCCGGCCCAGGCGAGAGAGTCCTTCAGCGCGTTCACCCGGCCCAGCAGGCTCCGGGGCACCCGCTCGTAGGAGATCGCCCCGAGGATCGGGTTGAGGAACCCGCCGGCGAACCCGCCCACCGCGAACACCGCCACCATGGCCCACACCGGCGCGTCCACCGCCAGGACGAGGAACCGGGGCGGCCCGGCGAGCAGGAACGCCACGAAGAAGACGGGCCTGCGTCGCATCCGGTGCGCCACGGCGGCCGCGACCAGGCTGCCGCCGACCGCCGTCAACCCCATCACGCTGCTGTTCAGGCCGACCACGGCGGCGCCGTGACCGGACTCCCTGGCCCACACGAACACCAGCACCTGACTGAAGGCCGCGTCGAGCAGGTTCGTGATGCCGACCATGACGACCACGGACAGCAGCAGCGGTTCGCCGCGCAGGAACGTGAAGCCCTGACCGAACCGCCGCCAGTACCTCTCCTCCGCCTCCTGCGCCTCCTGCGCCGGCGCGCGGTGCCCCATGCCGCGCGGCAGCGCCCACGCCACGATCACCGAGCCGAGCCCGAAACAGGTGACGCTGATGCCGAGGCTGGCCAGCGGTCCGAGCAGCGCCACCACCGCACCGCCCGCAACGGGCCCCACCGTCTGGGCCAGCCGCTCGGTCACGCCCATCAGCCCGGTGGCGCGTTCCAGCGGCACCCGTCCGCGCTCGGCCGCCTCGGGAATCATGATCTCCTTGGCGAGGTCGCCCGGACCGCGGGCCGCGCCGACCACCGCGACGAGGGCGAGCAGAGCCCCCAGCGGCAGCCGGTCCAGGGCGTGCAGGAGGACGACCGCCCCGGCCGCCGCGGCGCTCACCACGTCCCCGACCCAGGAGATCCGGCGCGGCCCGACCCGGTCGGCCAGCGGCCCGGCCAGCGCCTTGACCAGCACGTACGGGGCCATCTCGGCGAACGCCACCATCCCGGTCCGCGCCGGGCTCCCGGTCGTCGTCAGGACGAACCAGGGCAACGCGATGGCCGACACCCGCGTCGCGGTCAGCGACACCGTCATGGCCGCGAGCAGGCCGGCCATCGGGC
Organism: Nonomuraea sp. NPDC005730; assembly: GCF_040630865.1. Taxonomy (NCBI): domain Bacteria; kingdom Bacillati; phylum Actinomycetota; class Actinomycetes; order Streptosporangiales; family Streptosporangiaceae; genus Nonomuraea; species Nonomuraea sp. NPDC005730. The sequence goes on along the minus strand of NZ_JBEXYK010000009.1, from coordinate 76,263 downwards.
GTAACGACTCGCGCGACGCCATCACGCGTCCTCGGGCGACTCGGGCAGCTCGGGCAGGAGCTGGGTGATCAGCGAGACCCGCGCGGCCCCTTCGGGCGCCGGCTGGCCGGGCGTGTCTCGGCGGTAGCGGTCGACGACCTCCGTCAGCTCCTCGCGCAGCCGCCGCCCCTCCTCCGGGGTGATCCGCAGCGCGACGGAGCTGAGGTCGAGCACCCGCCGCCACTCCGCCGGCATGGTCGACAGCTCGTTCAGCGTCCGCTGGGTGCGCAGGCTGTACAGGGCGGCGATGGACTGCATGTAGGCCAGCACCGCCTCGGGCTCCCGCTCCGCCAGCTCGTCGTCGCTGAGCCGGGTGACGTGGTGGACCGAGCGCCACCAGCGCTCGCGGGCGTTGCCGCGCTCGGTGTCCTCCGCCACGAACCCGGCGGCGCCGAGCCTGCGCAGGTGGTAGCTGGCGGTGCCCGAGTTCACCCCCAGGCGTTCGGCCAGGCGGGTGGCGGTGGACGGGCCGTGTTTGCGCAGCAGGTCCACGAGTTGCACCCGTACCGGGTGGGCCAGTGCCCGCAGGCCCTTGGCGTCGAGGACGACCACGCTCTCGGAGGGTTCGGTCATGCCTCGAACCCTAGACCGCAAACAGTTCTTCGCAAAGACTTGTTCGCGAAGAACTGTTTGCAATCAAGGTCGCGGAGATCGTGCGGCCCCTACGCCGGTGGTGGCATCTCGATGCCGGTCCGGCTGACGGAGGCGCTCTTCGTCAGGACCCGGAGCACGTCGCGGCGCACGCGTTCGCACCGGCCGCGCATGGCCTCGCGGGCGCCGCCCGCGTCCCGGGCGCGCAGGCGCTCGTGCACGCCCGCCAGTTCCCCGGGCGGGCTCGCCACCTCCGGTGCGATCAACGCGGCCATCCGCAGCACCCGCTCCAGCTCGTCGAGCACGCCGACGATCGCCTTGGCGTAGCGGTTGTTGCCGCTGGAGTCGGCGATGACGGCCTCGAACTCGATCCCGGCACGCAGCGACTGCTCCAGGTCGGCCTCGCCCGCCGCGAGCGCGAGGGGCACCTCGGCCAGCTCTTCGAGCCGCTCCAGCGCCGGGCCCGCGACGCCGCGGCGCGCGGCGGCGGCGGCGCTCTCGCCGGCCAGGAGCGTGCGCAGCGCGCACAGGTCGTCGGTGTCCTGGAGCGTGATCGGGCTGACGACGTAACCGGCGCGCGGCAGCGCGTCCACGAGCCCGTCGCGCCGCAGGCGGGCCAGGGCCTCCCGCACCGGCGTCTTGCTCATCTGCCACTGCCGCGCGAGCGACGCCTCGCTGAAGCTGCTGCCCGGCGGCAGCGTCAGGTCGATGATCTGGCGCCTGATCGCCCGGTACGCCTGGCCGGTGCGGTCGAGACCGGTGTCCTCCTGGCCGACCAGCAGCAACGCGGGAAGGTGCGCCATCGCGCCGGTCACGGGGTGGAGCGGCCGGGACGCCCCCCGCCCGTCCGCGATCAAACCTGCCACTCCGCGCACGACACCACTTCGAACCCCCGGCTCGGGAAGACGGCGTCGACGAAGAAGTCGTGCAGCGCCGGATCGCCGTCGCCGCAGCCGTCGCTCAGCACCGTCACCTGGTAGCCGCGGTCGGCCGCGTCGTAGCAGGTCGCGGCCACCATCGCGCTGGTGGCGACCCCGGCGACCGCCACAGTGGTGACACCCCGCGCGCGGAGCACCAGGTCGAGGTCGGTGCCGGCGAAGGCGCTGCCACGGCGCTTCAGCACGACGACGTCCTCCTCGGCGACCGGCAGGGCGAGCTCGGTTCCGGCCGACCCCTCGTGGAAGGTGTCCCCGGCCTCGAAGAACGACTTCATCAGCGCGCTGCCGGGCGGCACGTCGGCCCCGTTGGCGCGGAAGGCGAAGTGCACGAACACCACCAGGACGCCGGCCGCGCGGGCACGGGGCAGCAGTTCGGTGAGCGGCGGCACGACCTGCCGGGCGAACGGGTAACCGCCCGTGATGCCCCGCTGGATGTCGCCGATGAGGAGTGCAGTGGTCACGACATGCTCCGTCCAGTGTCTCCGGCGAGCGCGACGGCCCGCGCCCCTATCCGGCCAAACTGGGATCACAGTAGGCAGAAGTTGAGATATCAGCAACCGGGCCGGGGGCCGGCCGTCCACCGACGCGCCGGAATCGTGCGGATCGTGGCGCTAACGTCACCCGCCATGGAGGAACTGTCCGGCACCGGGACGGCCGGTGCGGCCCCACCCGGTCGTCCCGGCACGCGCTGACTCGGATCCCTGATCTCGTCCGACGCGTGCTGCGCCCGCTCCGCTCCTGATGCGCAGCCCGGAAGGGTGGCCTTCGCGTGCCGTTGATCTTCCTGGCCTATGTGGCCCATGTCTCCATCGCCCTGCCCGACAACGTGGGCGGCATCACCTGGCCGTCGGTACGGCTCGACCTCCGACAGCCGGTCGAGGCGCTGGGTTTCGTCGTGCCGTTCGGCGTCGCGGGGTACGTCGTGTCCAGTTCTCTGTCGGGAGGACATCCACTCACCGAGTAGCTGAGGGTGAGGCGCTTGGAGCTGCTCAGAGAGCTTGGAATTCGGCCAGTTCGCTCAAGCCGAAGTCCGATTTCAGGTCACGCCAGACCGAGTGGGCATGGTTGCCATTCCGCTGGGTGTGGTTGTACTCAACCAGGATGCCAGCGCCTTGAACCCGGTAATAGTGCGGTTCACCCTCGTCAGCGCTTCCCGCCCAGGCGAAATGGATCTGGTCGAGCATGGAGTCGAGGGCATGATGGGCGTCGTGCGCGGCAGCGAGGTCGTGAGGGGCACGCCCGGTGTAGCGGCTGAGAAGGCGCCGTAGTAGGTGACGTTGTTCGGCGTCCAGGTCCCGGGCGCTGACGCCTTGGGGTGGAATGGTGATCGCCACGCGTGCGTGGTCGGCTTCGGTGTATCCGCTGCTCGTTTCCGCCTGGCGGTCGATCTCGTTGACGAGTTCGTCCAGCGCGGGGTCAGGGAACGGTCTTCTCCACAAATCCTGCATATGAATCATCGTGTCGCCATGGCACACCTGCGGCCGGTTGCCGGAGACGATGTCCGACACCGCGGAAGTATGGAGAAGCGCCTGCCGAAACTGGCTGTCACTGAGTGTCCGTAACAATTCACGGGCTGCCTCCTCGACCCCTTGAAGAGGCCGCAAAGAGCCTCCTAGCAACTCGGTCCTGGCCGGATCGGCGCCGATGAAACAGGGCGTGGTAGCGACGGCCTTACCGTCGATGATCACATTGTTCAGTGAGATGTGGTGGCCTCCGAACCGCCACGCCCAGACGCGGTCGCCAGGCCTGCCGAAGAGCCTGAGCCAGTACTGACCCGGATCCCGGCCGCGCCGGCGGCCCAGAGCGGACCCCCAGCCCTCGACCTGGTCCAGGATGTTCTCCATTCCCATCACCGTGGCGACGATGGCGAAGCCTTCTGTCGACAGCCCGGTGGCCACCAACTGCATGGCCAGGCTCTGCTGACGGGCGTCCTGTTCACGAATGGCGAGTCCGCCGTGATCCGTGGGGGTGTAGAACCAGCGCAGCCGTTCCGTCTCCGCTGCCGCATCCATGGGGGAAGCCCATGCGGCCAGGGCCAACTGGCGGTCGTTCAGGGAGCTCAGCCAGGCGGTGGCAGCACCCGTCATGGCGATCGCCGCCTTCTCGCGCGCATGTGTCATGGAGTCAGGCACGGAATGGACGTTCTCGCCGACCATGCGGGCTCCCTCGCTCACCGGAACTGCGGTCCAGCCTCGAAGACGCGGCGTTGCTCAAGGACTTTGGAACCAACATCTCACTGGTTCCGTTCTACTGCCATACGGGTTCGCGGGCTGGGGGTTGGACGTGATACTCAACGTTGTGGCGATCGGCTTGTCCGTCCTGGCGCTGCTGAGCTCGGTCTACTTCGCCTTCCAGCAGGTGTCATCCATGAGGCGCGCCAACTACGTTCCGGCGTACCTGGCCTTGCTCGACGTCTTCCGGTCGCCGACGTTCCATCAACACCATCGGTATGTCGTTCAGCGGCTCGGAGCCGAACACGACCCCGAGCTCGGTATCTCCGGCCTTCCCATGGAAGCCCAGGAAGCCGTTTACGACGTCGCCTTCTTCCTGCACAACTTCGTGATTCTGGAGCGGCTCGGCATCATCGACGACCGGTACCTGATGACGCTCAACGACAGAGTCGTTCGAACCTGGCAGGCCATCGCTCCGTTCGTGCACCGCGAGCGCGAGATGGTCCCGCTACCTCATTTGCTGCAGATCCTTGAGGACCACGCGGCGGTGGCCGCCACGATCCCACCGGACTCGGGCCGAAGTTTGCTTCGGCCCCTGATCAAGTAACTGCTGCCTGATCACAGCATGATCGCGAGTTCGGCGTTCGCCTGATGACGCGAAGAACCCCTGGTAGACGGGTGGATCACCACAATCAACGCCGTCACCACCAGGGGCTCCTGATCTACCTGCACAAAGGCGAGACGTACAACGAGCTCGCCTCTGGGTTCGGCGTATCGGTGGCCACCGCCTGGCGGTACGTGGAAGAGACCGTAGCCCTGCTGCGCGCCCGCGCCCCCAAGCTTGACCGCGCCTTACGCAACGCCGCGCGAGACGGCCTGCACTACCTGGTGCTGGACGGCACGCTCATCCCCATCGACCGCGTGCGCGCCGACCGGCCGTACTACTCGGCCAAGCACCGCATGCATGGGATGAACATCCAGGTCATCGCCTCTCCAGACGGCACGATCATCTGGACCCCCGGCTCGCTGCCGGGCAGCACCCACGACCTGACCGCCGCTCGCATCTGGGCCGTCCTCCGCGCGCTGGCGCAGGCTGGCATGCTGACCCTGGCCGACAAGGGCTACCAAGGCGCCGAAGGCCCGATGGCCACACCGTACAAGGGCCACGACAAGCCCCTGTCACAAAAGGCGGCCAATCGCTCCCACGCCCGGCTCTGCAGGCCCTGGGAACGCGCCAACGCCCGGCTCAAAGGCTGGCGCATCCTCCGCAAGCTTCGCTGCTGCCCGCACAAGGCAGGACAGCATGCAAGGCGATCGCCGTCCTGCAGAACTACGAGCTCACCCACGGATGAAAGGCCTCAGGGAGGGCGCATCCCCATTCGTCCCTGGCCGGTGAGGTGGATGCGCAAATCCGCGCTTCGCTGGTAGGGCATGACGAACAACCTGGTGCTGGGCCGGCTCAACGTGGTGCAGGCGGCGTTGAGCCTGCTCTCACCCAGGCGTGCAGCGGGACGTGATCAGACCACGTGCTCCGGGCGTAATCGACGAAGCATTTCCGTACGCGGCCCTCGCCGGCGAACACGTAATCAATCTTCCGCTTGCGGGTCACGTAGGTCCAGCGCCGGCGCGGGTCACATTCGTCGCGGCCCTTGTAGGCCGCGGCGGCGTCGCGCGGCACAAGGTTGAGGTCGCCGCCGATCACACCCCGGCCGAGCTTGAACAGCTCGCGCAACTGGATGTGGCGGTAGGGCCTGCCCTTCTGCCTGTCGTCGTAGCTCGATCCCGACGAGAAGTGCGCGGTGCAGAACGCCCGGTCGGCCGTGCAGACGGCGTACCTGCGGGCTCCCCACGGCGGCGAGGTCAGCGCGTGCACGACGAGGCCGGTGTCCGCTCCGGCCACGGCCAGGGTGACGCTCAGCACCCCACGCGGCCTGCCATTTCTGTCGGGCAGGCACTGGTACGGGGAGCCGTCCGAGTACATCAGCCCGGCCGACCGGACGCTCCAATTCCGGCCGGTACGGCGTTCGAGCTCGTGTTCCAGGTCGGCGTCGGCGCCCGTGCAGAACTCCTGGAGGAAGACCACGTCCGCCTCGGTCGCCAGCACTGCCACGTGCCAGGCCAGCTCGGCGTTCGAGCGGCGAAAGAGCGCGCACCCGGCGTTGGTGCCCGCACAGACGTTCCACGTCATCACGTGGAGGAGAGGGGGCTGTGCCGGTACGGACAGGTTCGGTAACAACAGCCCGGCGATCACGAGCTGGCTGATCATCATCACCGAGATCCCTCCACACATGATCCGAGCCGTCAAAGACCGCTCAACCGGCACATCTGGCAACCAGCAGCCTATTGGTCTTCATGGGGTCAGACCCGGGCGTACGAGCTGCCGAGAGCCTCTTCTCATGCCAACCCGTCCCGGTTCTCTCCTGCTGATCAGCCCGATCAGGTTGAAAAAGCCTCAAGGTTCACACTTAGGGGTCCGGGCCAGTTGGGCTGATGGGCTGGACGTTGCCCAGGGCGCGTGAGTGCAAGCCGGAAGGCATTGAACACCCTCGTTGCAGGCGCCGGGTAGGAGTGCAGATGGCGACGTCCGCGGCGGCGGGGGCGGTGCTGCCCGGCGCGGTCGCGGGCGCGCCGGTCGGGGCGGTCGGCGTCATCGGCGTGTTCCTCGTCGTCCTGGCGGGTGCGATGTGCCTGCCGCACAGGCGGCTGTGAGCGCGCCGGGGCCGGGGCGGTGTCCTCGGCCCCGGCGCGCGGGCTGCCCGGGTCAGTTGCCCCAGACCTGGACGGGGCGCAGGTAGGCGGTGTCGTACACCTGGTCGGCGCCGCCGGGCCCGCCGTTCGTGTGCGGCCCGTACGGGTCGTTGACGACCCACCTGCCGTCATCGGTGTAGCCCTTGATCAGGACGATGTGCCCGGCGGAGGTCATCTGACCGGACACGGCGACGAGGTTGCCGATGTCGATCTGGTTCCGGACGAAGTCCGGGTTCCAGCCGCTCTGCTTGGTCCAGCCGGTGTGCCGGTTCATGTATCCGAACATGTCCGCCCAGACCGCGCCGTACTGCGGGTCGTAGATCGCGCCGTGCGCTCCCTTCCACGAGCCGTTGCCGGAGTAGTCGGGCGCGGTCCAGGAGAACGTCGAGCCGTTGTAGTCGTACTGGTCGGTTATGTAGAGGCCGTAGGGCGAGTAGTGGCGTCCGCCGTAGTTCACCCACAGGCCCCGTTCGCCCAGCTGGTAGCCGGCCAGCGTCATGACGGCGGTGGTCGGGCCGCACGAGCCGCGCCCGTCGAACTCGTCCCGTGTGTCGTAGATCTGGTTGATGTGCACGGCGCGGTTCGTCCGGCCGCCGGCCGGCGAGCGGGACACGCCGTCCAGGCTCGCCGCCGCGAGCGGCTGCGCCACGCCGCGGGCCACCGCGTCCGCCCCGACGGTGCGCTCCCCGAGCCGGGCCGAGGCCAGCCGCACCCGGTCGCCGTCGAACCCGTCGATCCCGAACTCCGACGTCACCCCGCTGACCACGCGTACGGGCGCGCCGCCCGACACCCGGGCCACGAAGGTGCCCGACTCCTCGCGCGTACGGGCGGCCGTCGCCGCCGGGTCGGCCGCGGCCTTCGACTGGGACGCGCACGGCTGGGCGGCGTAGGCGAGGCGGTCGCCGTCCCCGCTCCACACCGCCTCGCGGTAGGCCGTCCCGGAGCTCGCGCCGTACGTGGCCACGGTCCGGCCGTCGAGGTCGGCGAGCCCGAGTTCGGAGCGTCCCGAGCACAGGTACGGCCCGGACCGCCGGATGAAGCTGACGAGCTGACGCTCGCCGTTCACCAGGCGGAAGTCGGCGTAGACCTGGCCGTGGGCGGGGTCGCTCGCGATGAGCGGCGTCACCGAGCCGTCGGCGAGGGCGACGCGCAGCAGGCTCGCCGCGTACCGCCGGTCGTCGCGGGCGTCGGGGTAGGCGGCCACGAACGCCGCGCTCGCGTCGCCCGACAGGCCCACCACCTCGACACGGGCGCCCGGGATCGCGGCGATCCGGCGTCCGGGCGCCTCGGCGGAGCCCGCGTACAGGTCGGCGCCGGCCTGCCCGGCGACCGTGTACGCGAGCCGGGTGCCGTCCGGGGAGAAGGCGGCGGAGACGACCTCGCCCCGGACGAGGGTGCGGGTGCGCCCGGTGCGGGTGTCGTAGGTCATCAGGCGGCTGCCGCGGGAGCCGTCGTGGTCGGGGATGACGGCGACGTGGCCGGGGCCGGCGGCGGTCACGACGCCGTCCGACCTCTCCGGTTGCGCGAGGTGGACGCGGGCCTGGCCGCCGATCAGCACGTCGAACCCGTCACCCGTTCGTAAGGTGCTGACGTTCTGATCGGTGGCGGCGGCGTGCGCGGCGGTGGCGCCGGTCAGCGCCGTCACCGCGGTCAGCGCGGTGACGGCGGCCGCCGCCAGGAGTGATTTCCGGCATTTCCTGAGCTGGAGTGACATGACCGTCCTTCGGTAGATCGCGGAATTCGCTCCCAAAGCGTGAACCGCGGCCCCCGTCGAAGGCACGTCGTCAAAATGTCTGACCGTGATCAGTGGTCGTGGGTGGTTCGGGGGACATGGCCGGTGTGGTGGAAACACCTGTCATGCGCGATCGGCGTCCGGGGCCCATCCTGCGGTCGTGAGGGGCAGGCCGGACAGCAGGCGGTCGCGCAGTACGTCCCCGCGGACGCCGATCTCGGGCAGGTCGTCGGGGCCGGGGGCGCCGCTGACCAGCAGTTCGGGCACGAGGAGGTCACTGAGCGGGACCTCGGGCGTCGGGTCGGCCAGGGCGCCGACGGCGGCGCCGGACAGGTCGAGGTAGGCCGGCGTGAGGGCCCTGCCGTGCAGGGTGCCGGCGACCAGGTCGGGGCAGAACTCGTTCCAGAAGATCGAGACGGTGGTGCGCAGGTCGCCATGGATCATCACCAGCTTGTCGGTCATGTCGCCGACGAACGTCTCGGCCGTCACGTGGCCGCGCACGACCAGCTTGGCGTCACCGGCCAGGTAGACGTTCCGTGCCCGCAGGTCGCCCAGGACGATCAGCGCGGCGGAGCCGTCGTCCACGTCGGTGACGTTGCCGTCGACGACCAGGTCGCCGTCCACGATGTAGCCGGTCGCGGCGTCGGGCGTGCCCTCCTGCCAAGGCGTGCGCTCGTGCTCGTCGAGGGGGAGTTCGCCGGTCACCGTGGCGGGACCGGGCACGAGGATGTACTCCTCCGCGTACAGGTTCCCGTACGTCTCCTTCGGCAGGCCGCGCCGCTCGAACAGGTCCACCGCATCGTCCCAGGCGAGATATGTCGATCGCATGCGCGTGACCCTAGCAACGAAGCCGGGTGGTATCCGCCGGGCGCGGTCCCGGCTCGGAGCAGGGGAGAGGAGACCGTCCATGAAGATGTTCCAGAACCTCGACCCCGAGCTCGCCGCCGCGCTCGTCCACCTCGACCTGCCCGAGACCGGTGCCCGCGGTTACAGCCTCGAAGAGCTGGCGCGGGTGCGGGCGCGCATGGCCGCGGCGCGGCGGGCCGCCCTCGTGCCCGACCCGGCGGTCACGATCGAGGACGTGTGGGTGCCGGGGCCCCCGGGCGGCCCTGAGCTGCGGTTACGGGTGCACCGCCCGGCCGGTGAGCCGGACGGGCCGCTGCCCTGTGTCTACTGGATCCACGGCGGCGGCATGACGTTGGGCCAGCCGGAGCAGGACGACCGCGTGGCCGCCCGGTTCGTCCGCGAGCTGCGGTGCGTGGTCGTCTCCCCGGACTACCGCCTCGCCCCGGAACACCCCGACCCCGCCCCCGTCGAGGACTGCTACGCCGGGCTGGTGTGGGTCGCCGCCGCCGGGCCCGGCGTCGATCCCGCCAGGATCGCGATCGGCGGCGCGAGCGCGGGCGCGTGCCTGGCGGCCGGGGTGACCCTGCTGTCCAGGGACAGGCGCGGCCCCTCCCCGGTGTTCCAGGCGCTGAGCTCGCCCATGCTGGACGACCGGGCCGGCACTCCGTCCATGACCCAGTACGAGGACGTCCTCGTGATCGACCGGGCCTACATCGTCGAGTCGTGGACGGCGCTGCTCGGCGACCGCCGCGCCACCGGCTCCGTCGGCGGCCACGCCGCCCCCGCCCGCGCGCAGGACCTGTCCGGCCTGCCACCGGCCCTGGTGGACGTCGGCGAGCTGGAGGTCTTCCGCGACGAGGCCATCCTGTACGCCATGCGCCTGGCCCAGGCCGGCGTGCCGACCGAGCTCCAGGTCTACCCCGGCGTCTTCCACGGCTCGGAGAAGCTGGTCCCGGACGCCGAGATCACCCGCCGCGCCGTCGCGAACCGCGTCTCCGCACTGCGCCGGGCCTTCCGGTGACCGTCCACCGCCTCGCGCGCGGGGCTCGTACGATGTCGGGGTGCGGTCAGTTGCGCCGGTTCGCGGTCATATGCCCGGATGGGAGATCACCGTCCCGTCGCGGCCCGGCGGCCTGCCCGGGGTCGTCATGGCGGGGTTCAGCGACCGGGCCAACGAGTTCCGCGACCTCGCCCTGGTCCCGCACCCCTCGGTCACCCTGCTCTTCGACCTCGGCGACGAGCCGTTCGTCATCGAGGACGACCGCGGCTCGCGCCGGCTCGGACGTGTCGTCGCCGGCCTCGCGCCCCGGCAGGTGCGGGGGAGCGGGCTGACCCGCCGGATGGAGTGCCTGCAGATCCGGTTGTCGCCGATGGCGGCGCACGCCGTCCTGGGCGCGTCCGCCGAGCTGAGCGGCACGGTGGTCGCGCTCGACGACCTCTGGGGGCGCGAGGCAGAACGCGTCCAGGAGCGGCTGCGGGCCGCCCGGTCGTGGGAGGACCGGTTCGCGATCGCGCGGGACGCGCTGGCCAGGCGGGCCGACGAGGGCAGGCCCGCCGATCCGGAGGTCGCCTTCTCGTGGCGGCGGATGGCGGCCAGCGGCGGGCGGGTGCCCGTCGAGCGGCTCGCCGCCGAGGCCGGCTGGAGCCGCAAGCGCCTGTGGTCCCGGTTCCGGGCCCAGGTCGGCCTCACGCCCAAGCGGGTCGCCCGGCTCATCCGCTTCGACCACGCGGCCCACCGTCTCGCCGCCGGTGAGCGGGCCGCCCTGGTGGCGGCCGAGAGCGGTTACGCCGACCAGTCGCACCTGCACAGGGACGTCATGACCTTCGCGGGGGTGACGCCGGCCGCGGTCGCGCTCTCGCCGTTCCTCGCGGTGGACGACGTCGCCTGGCCGTCCGGACGGTGAGGCGGCCGCCGGCGTGCTGGAGCCCGACGACGGCGGCGGCCGGCCAGGCGGCGGGGGCGACCGGTCGAAGTCGCCGGTGTCCTGGCCGCGCCGGATGACGTTCGAGGCGCGGCGGCACGACGTCGTGGGGGCCGTCGACCGGTTCCGCTCGCTGTCGGTCTGGCGGGGGGCGCCGCGGTGTGCGGGCCGCTCGTGCTCTTCCTCTACGGCAGGCGCGGGTGAGGCGCCGGGTCGTCGTGGGCGGCTCTGGTGATCTCGTGCACGGCGACCGGCCGCCCGTGGCCCGGAACCACCGTCTCGAACGCGAACCGCAGGCCGAGTTTGTCCATCACCCGGCGGGACCGCTGGTTGTCCACGTGACGGATGCTGACGATCCGGTCGAGGCCGCACTCGGCGAACCCGAACCGCAGCAACCTTCCGGCCGCCTCGGTGGCGTAGCCGTTGCCCCAGTGCGGTCGTCCGAGCCGCCAGCCGATCTCCACGGCGGGGAGGATCTCGGGGAGGAACGCGGGCACCGTCAGGGCGACCCAGCCGGCCGTCAACCCGGTCTCGCGCACGACGACGGAGAGCGGGCCGTGGCCGCGTTCCTGCCATTCCCGGCGGGCGCGCGCGATCCACGCCGCCGCGCGGTCCCGGTCCGGCGGCAGGACGGAACCGTCGCCGATGTACCGCATGACCTCGGGATCGGCGTTCATGGCGGTGAAGGAAACGAGGTCGTCGTCGTCCGGTAGACGCAGGAGCAGCCGGTCGGTCGTCATGGGGATCACCCGGCGATGATGCCAGACCCGGGCGGCGCGGGCGGTCCCGGCGCGGCCCGGCGGCGCAGGGCCCGCCACGTCGCGAACGCCGCGTACGCGCCCAGGACGGCGCTGAGCGCGAGCACCAGGCCGGCACCGGCGACCACCCGTGCCCCGGTGAGCACCGGACCGCCTCGGTGTCGTGGCGGTCTTTCGGGGGGTCTTCAGGGTGTGCGGGAGCGGTGAAGGGCCAGGGCGACGAGCGGGCCGGCGGCGAGCAGGAGCGCGAGGGCGGCGTAACCGTAGGTGAGGGAGGCCAGGGTGGCGACGCCGGCCACGAGCAGCGGGCCGCCGGCGTCGCCCAGCTCCCGGCCGAGTTCGGCGGCGCCCATGGTCTGGCCCATACGTTCGGCGGGGGTGCGGGCGGCGAGGGCGGCGAACCCGAGCGGGGTGATGAGCCCCGTCCCGGCCCCGATCAGCACGGCGGCCGACAGGATGCCGGCCAGGCCGGGCAGCATGGCGCAGGCCAGCCCCGCCGCGGTGACCAGCAGCCCGCCCAGCAGGCCGGTACGGGCCGACAGCCGCTCTTCGTCGAGGGCCCGTCCGGCCCTGGGCTGGACCACCGCCGCGCACGCCGCCAGGACGGACACCGCCGCGCCGGTCGCGACCGTGCCGAGCTCGGCGGCCCGGCCGGACACGGGCAGGAAGCCCACACCGACCGACAGCGCGGCGGTGGCTCCGGCCAGGGCGGCGGTCGGCGCGAGGAAGGCCGGATCGGCCAGGCGCCGCGCCAGGTCCAGCACCGTCTGGCGGACCTTGGGCAGCGGCGGCACCGCGGGCACGGCCAGCACGGCCCATACGGCGACCGCCGCGCCCAGCACGGTCAGGACCGCGAACAGCAGCCGCAGGCCGCCCGCCCACACCAGCACGCCGCCCAGCAGCGGGCCCAGGGTGTAGCCGATCGACTTCCAGAAGCCGTAGCCGCCGAAGGCCCGGCCGAGCTTGGCGGCCGGATTGAGCCTGGCCACCAGCGCCGAGGCCGACGGGGAGAACGCCGAGGCCGCCGCTCCCTGGCCCAGGCGGGCGGCCCACAACCAGCCGGGGGTGTCGGCGACGACGTAAAGGCCGGAGGCGATCGCGAACGCCACCAGCCCGCCCACCAGCACCGGACGGGCGCCGACGCGGTCGGCGAGGCTGCCGAACAGCGGCTTGAGCAGCACCTCGGCGCCGTCGTACAGGGCCAGCAGCGCGCCGAGGACGAGCAGCGAGGTGACCGCGTCCGTGGAGAACCCGCCGAGGTTGGCGGCGATGCCGTGCGCGCCGAACGCGGTGGTGAACCCGGCCGCGTACAGCGGCCACATCCGCCGCCGCGCCGCCGCGGGCGACCCCCCGGGGGGCACTGAAGGTGGCCCGGAAGGTGGCCCGGGGGGTGTCACGCCGGCGGCCGGTCGAGTCTGGCGGCCACGGCGTCGAGGACCCACTCCAGGCCGGTCGCGAAGGACTCCTCGGCGTCCACCTCCGTGCCGTCGTGCACGAACTTGGCCAGGGTGGGGTAGCGGCCCGTGGCCAGCATCCTGCTCACGTGCGGGCCGTAGGCGCGTTGCCAGTCGAGCTTGGACAGACCCGTGGCGCGCTCGGCCCGCAGGCCGGCGATCTCGCGCCTGATCGCGCCGGTCATGTACGCGCCGACGGTCCGCACGGCGTGCATGACGGTGTCGAGGTCGGCGTGGCCGTCGAGGGCGGCCAGCGTGCGTTCGGTCACGGCGAGGGCGTTCGGGCCCAGGCTCGGACGGCCGCCGAGCAGGTCGGCCAGCCATTCGTGACGGAGGGCGGCCTGCCTGGTGCGGACCGCGTGGCCGCGCAACGCCTCCCGCCAGTCGCCGGGCCGCCCGTCGGGGAGGATCTCGGCGTGGACCTCGTCCACCATGAGGTCGAACAGCTCCTCCTTGGTGGAGATGTATCCGTACAGCCGCATCGGGCCGACGTCGAGCCGGGCGGCGACCTTGCGCAACGACACCGCCTCCAGCCCGCCCTCGTCGGCCAGCGCGACGGCGGCGTCGACGATCCGCTGCCGGTCGAGCGGCGCGGGTCGGGTCGGCGGCTCCGGGCGGTCCCACACAGTCATGGATACATCGTAGTGTTGCGATACAGCGTCTCGGCCAAATACAGTGTATCGACATGAGACATCGTATCGCTGTAGTGGGAGGCGGCCCCGCGGGCCTCACCTTCGCCCGCGTCCTGCACCGCCATGGCCACCCCGTCACCGTCTTCGAACGCGATGCCGCGCCCGACGCCCGTCCTCCGGGCGGCACGATCGACCTGCACGAAGGGATGGGCCAGCGCGCGCTGGACAAGGCGGGGCTGCTGGCGGAGTTCCGGGCGCTGTCCCGTCCCGAGGGGCAGGCCATGCGCATCCTGGCCCCGGACGGGGCCGTGCTCCGCGACTGGCGGCCCGGTCCGGACGACGTGGCAAATCCGGAGATCGACCGCGGGCAGCTGCGTGACCTGCTGCTCGGCCCCTTGGACGTCCGGTGGGGACACGGCGTGACGGAGGTGGCGCCCGGAACCCGGGACGGCGTGCCGGTCCGTTTCGCCGACGGGCGGCAGGAGACGTTCGACCTCGTGGTCGGTGCGGACGGGGCCTGGTCCCGGGTCCGCCCGGCGGTCTCCGCCGCGACGCCGCACTACACCGGCGTCACCGCGGTCGAGACCTCGCTCGACGACGTCGACACCCGCCACCCGGACCTCGCCCGGCTGATCGGCGACGGTTCCCTGGCCGTCTACGGCGTCAACCGCGCCATCGTCGCCCAGCGCAACAGCGGCGGCCACGTCAAGGTGTACGCCCAGTTCCGCGCGCCGCTGGACCGGCACGCGGGCACGGACGGCGTGGAGGCCGTGCGGTCCCGCCTGCTGGCGCTGTTCGAGGGCTGGGCCGACCCCGTGCTCGACCTCCTGCGCCACGGCACCGCGTTCGCCGACCGTCCCCTCTACGTCCTGCCCGTCTCCCACACCTGGACCCACGTCCCCGGGGTGACGCTCCTGGGGGACGCCGCCCACCTGATGCCGCCCTTGGGGGTGGGCGCGAACCTGGCGATGCTGGAGGGCGCCGAACTCGCCGAGGCCCTCGCCGCCGCCCCCGGCGATCCGGACGAGGCCGTCCGCGCCTTCGAGGAGCGGATGTGGGAACGGGCCGGGAAGTGGGCGAAGATGACGGCGGACGGCCTGGAACGTCTGGTCGGCCCGGATCCCGCCACGGCCCTCGCCGTCTTCGACGAGGTCCAGTCGTCCTGACCGGTGACTAGCCGACCGGCTCTGCCGCGCCGGTCCGCGGAAGCCGGTCGTACGGAACGGCGTGCCGGGTCCGGCCGCGGACGCCGGTGGTGGTCGTGGCGGTGAACAGGGAGTTGAGCAGCGCCTCCTCCACCGCGTCCATGACCCCGGCGAACAGCGGGTTCAGGCCGGCGTCGGGCAGGCGAGGGAGCTCCGGCGGCGCGGTGGTGAAGGCGATGGCGTAGTCGCCGCTCCCGTTGGAGTACGACGCCCCGACGCGGCCCATCGCGAAGATCGCCCGGCGGGCCAGCCGGGCGAGCTGACGCGCGTCGAGCGGCGCGTCGGTGGCCACCACGATCATGCAGGAGTTGCCGATCGGCTCCTCGTTCGCCGCCCCCGGGACGAGCTCTTCGACCGGCATCGGGACGCCCCCCACGGTCAGCACGCCGCCGAAGTTCGCCTGGACGAGCGCCCCGACCGTCACCGCTGCCCCCTCGGCCACCGGCCGCCGGGACGAGGTGCCGATGCCCGCCTTGAAGCCCAGCGCCGTCGTCCCGGTGCCCGCTCCCACGCATCCTTCGGCGGGCAGCCCGCCGGACGCACCCTCCAGCGCGTCGAGCACGTGCCGTTCGGTGATCGGGCGGCGCCGGATGTCGGACAGGAAACCGTCGTTGGTCTCGCCCACGACCGGGTTGAAGGAGATCCCCTCCGGGCTGCGCTCCATCAGGTACGTGAGCAGCGCGTCCGCCGCCCGGAACGCCGACAGCGTGGCGGTCAGGACGACGGGCGACTCCAGCACGCCGAGTTCGTCGATCTGGGTGGAGCCGACCAGTTTGCCGTATCCGTTGCCGGCGTACACGGCCGCGGGCAGCGCCCGCCGTTCGGCGGTGAGCTGACGGGGAACGATGGCGGTGACCCCGGTGTGCAGATCGGCGCCGTCGTCGAGGGTGGTGTGGCCGACCAGGACGCCTTCGACGTCGGTGATCGCGTTCAACGGCCCGGTCGGCAGGGCGCCGACGACGACGCCCAGTTCGCGCGCCCGCGCGCGTCCCCTGGTGGCTGCGGTGAGGTGATTGTCCATAATGTTCCCATTGTCGGGGCTCCGCTCCGCCTACCTGGCCGGAGGACCACCCGTCCACCGACCGCACGGGACCGGAAGGGGCGAATGACGGCCGGCCGATGCACGCACGACCTCGAACTCCACGACGACGTCGTGATCAAGCGCTACGCCTCGTGGGGGCGGGGAGAACCGCGCCGGGAATGGCAGGCGCTCACCCTCCTCGCCCGACACGCCCCCGGCCTCGCCCCTGCCCCCGGTGCGGGCCGCGCTCGACGGTCGTCCGCCGATGATCGTGATGAGCCGGCTGCCCGGCCGCGTCCTGCGCGGCGAGCAGGCCACCGACGAGCAGATCCAGGCGTTGGCCGGCGCCCTGAACCGGCTGCACCGGCTTCCGCGCCGGGTGGTGGAAACGGTCGGGCCCGCCCCCCTGGGGGCCCGTGGCGGCCGTGGCCGACGGCAACCGCGCGAACTACCTGTGGGACGAGCACGACCGCCGCGTCCGGCTCGTCGACTGGGAGGACTCCGGCCGCAACGATCGCGCCTTCGAGCTGGGCGAGCTGTGCGAGCACATCTCCCGCCTCGACGGCCCCCTGGCGGTTCAGGCCGCGCGGGTCCTGTGGTTGCTCGGTTAGGGACGGCCCGTTCGGCGCCGTCAGAGCAGGGTGCCGCCCGAGGCGTCCAGCCAGTGGCCGGTGACCCAGCGGCTGTCGTCGCCGGCCAGGAAGGCCACCGCGTCGGCCACGTCCGCGGGGGTGCCCACGCGGCCCATGGGGGACAGCGACGACAACCAGGTCAGCGCCTCCCCGACGAGTCTGCCCTGGTGCATGTCGGTGTCGATGACGCCGGGCGCCACGGTGTTGACGGTGATCCCGCGCGGCCCGAGCTGCTTGGCCAGCGTCGAGGTGAGCACGTCGAGCGCGCCCTTGGACATGGCGTAGCTGATCGCCGTCGGCATCGCCGAGCCGCGGGTCAGCATCGTGGAGACGTTGACGATCCGGCCGCCGTCACGCAGCCGGGGAAGTGCGAGCTGGGTGACGAAGAACGGCGCGGTGGCGTTGACCGCGAAGAGCCGTTCGAACTGCTGTCTGGTGACGTGCTCGATACCGGGCTCGTCGTTCAGGATGCCGGCGTTGTTGACCAGGATGTCCAGCCCGTCGGCGCGTGCGTCGAAGGCGGCCCACAGGCGTTCGGCGTCACCGGGCGTGCCCAGCTCGGCCCGCAGGGCGAACGCCTGCCCGCCCGCCGCCTCGACCGCGGCGACGGTCTCCGCGGCGGCCTGGTCGTTGCCGCCGTAGTGGACGGCGACGCGCGCGCCGTCACCGGCCAGGCGCTGGGCGATGGCCCGGCCGATCCCTCTGCTCGCGCCGGTGACGAGCGCTGTCTTGCCATGGAGGTTGCTCATGATGGGTTCCTGTCGATCGGGATGAGTCACCCGAAGGCCGCGGGCGGGCGGGTGGCAGGCGTGCCGCTCGTTGCCCGCAGGGCGATCAAGGGGACTGGAGGAAGTCCAGGGTGGCCAGCTCGTTCACGGTCGTCTGCAGCTGGTCGATGCGGGCGCGGCCGATCCGGACGAGCTCCTCGCCCGCGGCGACCCACTGGCCGAGGTCGCGGGACAGGGGCGGGATGCCGGAGAGGATGTCGGCGCTCTCCTTGAGGGTGATGCCGACCCGCTGCGCGGCGAGGGCGAGCTTGATCCGGCAGACCGCGTCCACGGTGAAGCGGCGGGCGTTGCCGCTGTTGCGATGGCCGGTGATCACGCCGTAGCGCTCGTAGAAGCGGACGGCGTTGGGCGTCACCCCGGCGGCCCTGGCCACCTGCCCGACGGTGAGCGAGGCCGGGATCGCCTCGGAGCCGGGACGGGCGGTGACGGTCATGGCGCGCCCACCGTCCTCTCAGCCGACTCCCGCCGGCCCGCGATCGCCGAAGGCCGGGCCGGAGAGCGCAATCGTACGACGAGGGCCAGCGACATCACCACGAGGGCCGCCGCCTGGGTCAGCCGCAGGGCGTCGGTGACGGTGAGAGCCTGCGCGGCCCGGTCCGCCGCGTCCATCGCGGCCAGGGCCGCGAGCGACGCGCCACCGGTCATCGCGGCGGTCAGCGCCGTGAACAGCGCGCCGACCGCCACGGTGCCCATGCCGTTGGCGACCGTGCTCACCAGCGACAACAGCGCGGAACCCGAGGCCAGGTCGGGGCCGTGGAGGTTCCGGCTGGAACCGGACATCGTCGGCATCATGATCGCGCCGGTGCCCGCTCCCTGGAGGAGCGCGAACAGGCCGAGCACCGGATAGGGGGTGTCCGGCGCGAGGATGATCACCTGGACCACGCCCGAGGCGATCACGAGTCCGAGCCCGGTGCCGACGACCCGCCGAGGGCCGAGCCGTTCCAGCAGCCGGGCGGCGACCTGCAGGCTCAGGCCCATGCCGACCGCGCCGGGGATCATCAGCGCGGCCGTGACCGAGGCGCTGTCGAGACGCAGCGTCTGAACGTAGGTGGGCATCAGCAGGGCCGAGCCGAAGTAGGGGGCGGCGTACAGGGCGAGCACCGCGGCGCCCCGGCCGAACGTCGGATCGCCGAGCAGCCGGATCCGCAGCAGCGGTTCCGGACGCCTCAGCGCCCGCGCGCAGAAGGCCACGACCAGCACCGCGCCGGTGGCCACCGCGGCGATCCGCGTCCAGGCCGGGCTGTCCTGGGCACTGATGCCGTACGCCACCGCGACGATGCCGGGCACCAGCGACATCGCCCCCACCAGGTCCAGCCGGACGCGCCGGCCGCGCTCGGGGTCGGCCGGCAACCAGGCCGGCGCAACCGCGGCGGTCAGCAGCGCCAGCGGCACGGTGACGTAGAACAGCGCACGCCAGGAGCCGGCGCCCAGGAGCGCCGCGCCGAGCAGCGGGCCCAGGATCGGCCCGATCAACATCGGCAGCCCGGCGACCGCCGTCATCCGGCTGCGGCGTTCGGGCGCGACCGCGCCGAACCCGATCGCCATCCCCAGCGGCGCCATCAGGCCGCCGCTGAGGCCCTGCGCCGCGCGAGCGGCGATCAGCCCGTCCAGGCCGCCGGCCGCGCCGGCCGCGGCGGAGGCGACCGCGAAACCGACCAGCGCCGCCAGGTACACCCGCCGGGCGCCCCAGCGCGCGGCCAGCCCGGCGGCGAGCGGCATCGTCGCCACCATCCCGAGCGTGTACGCGGTGATGACCCATTGCACGGAGCTCAGCGACGCGCCGAACGTCGCCATCAGCGCAGGCAGCGCCACCACGACGATCGTGGCGTCCAGCACCGCCAGCAGCCCGCCGGCCATCAGGACGACCGCGGCGCGCAGCTCCGGCCCGGTCAGTCCGCTCACCGCCGACCGGCCAGGTCCGTGACGCGGACGGAACGCAGTGCCCGCGCCCACGTGCGCAGCTCGCCCATCGTCGTGTGCAGCGCCTGCGTCGTGCCCGGCGGAGGAACGAAACGGCCGTCGGCGTCCAGGTGCTCCCACGCCATCGGGATCAGCACCGACTCGCGGACCGTGGCGGCCCGCAGTTCGGGGAAGACCATGCGCAACTGCGCCACGGCCCTGACGCCGCCGGAGGCGCCGTACCCGACGAACGCGACCGGCTTGTACGCCCACTCGGTGAAGTGCCAGTCGATCGCGTTCTTCACCGCGGCGGGGAAACTGTGGTTGTACTCCGGTACGAGGAACACGAACCCGTCGGCGGAGGCGAGCGCGTCGCCGATCGGGGACGCGGCCCCTCCACCGGGCTGCAGCTCGTGCATCGGCAGCGAGACCGCGGCCAGGTCGATCATGTCGAGGTCGAGCCAGTCGATCGTGGTGAGCTCGCGCTCCAGCCAGGCGGCGAGCGGGTCGGCCATTCTGGGCCTGCGCACGCTTCCGATCACCACGGCGATCCGGAGGCGGCTGTCGGCGTTGTTCTCCGTCATGGCAGAGACGCTAGGAGTTCGCCTATGGGCGAACTCAAGTCGCCGAATTCGGGGCCGCGCCCCCTTCCAGACCGAATTCGTCAACACGGCGGTTACGCAGCGTCCCATCAGCTATACATCAGCTACCGCAGGCCGCCGACGAAGGGCATCCGCATGGCCAGAGCGCGCCGGAGAAGGCGTGCCGCCTCCGCCCCTCCGGCGGCGGCCGGAGGATGGAAGGCCGTGCGGACGTGGCTGGCGGGCATCGCCGGCGCGGTGATCGTCGCGGCCGCCGGGGTGGTGTTCACCGCCTGGTTCAACGCGCGCGGCTCCGACACCGTCGGCGACATCAGCGGCGAGCCTCCGATCAAGGTCGGCCACGTGGCCGTCGAGTACGCCGCCCAGGACACCACGCTGAGGGAGGCGGTGACCGCCCCCGCGGACCGGGCGCTCCTGCTGGGCGCCGCGTCCGGCCCCCGGCGCGACGAGGTCATGGCGCGGCACGACCGGGCCCCGCTGGAGAGCGCCGACGTCACCGTCGTGCTCGTCGGCAACCGCAGCAGCCTGCGCGTCGTGGACGTCCAGCCGCGTGTCCTCGACCGCAGGCCCGTCTCCGACGGCGCGCTGTTCGTCCACACCCCCGCCGGGGAATCGCCCGCCATCCAGCTGTCCGCCGACCTCGACCAGCCAGCGCCGCGCTTCACCACGCCCGACGACCCGGATACCTCGTACTTCCGGAAGAAGCAGATCGACCTCAAACAGGACGAACGGGTCACGCTCTCCATGTCGGTCACGGGCACGGCCGCCTACTACGCCTTCGAGCTCGTCGTCACCGTGCTCGCGGGGGACCGGACCGAGCAGCTGACGATCCAGGGGCCGGACAGCACGCCGTTCCGGGTGACCGGCGCCTCGGGCACCTACCACGCCTACTACACGCCCTCCCCGCTCGGCGGCTGGCGGCCGATCTCCAGGGGCGACGCGTGCGCGATCGAACGGAAGCTCGCCAAGGCCGGGAGGTGCTGACCGCGCGCGGCTGCCGGTCGGGCGCGGTCGTGCTGGTGGTCGTCCTGGCCACCTGTTCGGCCGCGGCCGGCGTCAGGGGGCTCGCCCGCGTGCCCGTCGAGTGGCGGGCGTCGTGGTCGGTGCCCGTCGAGGCCGGGAGCGGTGTCATGGGCGAGGAGGCCCGCAGCCACGCCGTGTCCGACCGGGCGGTGGCCGTGGCGACCCGGCAGGGCGCCGTACGGATCCTCGACCCGCGCACGGGCGAGCTCCGGCACACCGTCCTCGCCGGGCCGGACCGGCCGTCGTCCGTCACCGGCGTCTGGATCGCGGGCGGCACGCTCGTCGTCGCCAGGGGCGGACCGGACGACGCCGGGCAGACCCTGTACGGCCACGACCTGGCCACGGGCGCGCCGCTGTGGCGGCACCCGGTCACCGTCGCCCCGCACCGGCCCACGCTGGGCGACACCGGCTACTACCACGGCCCGCGGATCATGACGACCGGGCGCGGCGTCGTGGTGGTCGAGCAACCCGACGAACCCGTCCGCATCCTGGCGCTCGACGTGCGGACCGGCACCACCACGGCCCGGTCGGCCCACCCGGGACGCTGCCGGCTGACCGGGGCGGCGACGGCCGGATCGCTACGGCTGCTCAGCTCCTGCCAGGGCGAGGTGCGGCTGTCCTCGACGGATCCGCGCACCCTGCGGTCGACATGGACGCGCCCGCTGACGACGACGTCCGCGACAGCGGGCGCGGGCCCGCCGATCGGGCTCACGGCCAACGCCGAAGGGTACGCGCAGGCCAGGGTGGGCAAGGACGACTTCTTCCTCGGCCCCGACGGCCGCCTGCTGTCCGCCGGCTCGCAGGCCGCCGAGGTCACCGATCCGGACCGATGGCTGCCGCCCCTGTACGCCGGGCCCGCCACCGTCCGGCCGGGCCTGCGTCCCTGGCCGCTGCCCGCCTACCTGGTCGCGGTGGACCCCGGCACCGGACGGCTCCGCGGCCTGCCGATCGACCTGCCCGCCCACCTGGCCTCCCTCGCCGGGGCGAGCCGGGACCTGGCCTTCGTCTTCGGCGACGGGCGGCTGACGGCGTACCGGCTGGTCATGGGGACGGCCCGCCCGAAGACCGCCTGGCCGGACGCCTGCGGCCTGCTGACCACCCGCGACCTGGCGGCCTTCGCGGACGGCTACGCCCCGGCCCCGGCGGCGGACGGCACGGTCAGGTGCGACTGGATCCCGCCGGCCGACGACGGCGCCGTCGTGTCGGTGTCGGTGGAATGGGTGTCGCCGTCGGAGGAAGGGGCGCGCAGGCTGTACGCCGCCGAGGCCGCGGCCGTCAGGGCGGCCGAGGCCGTCGATCCGACCACCGAGGCCCCGGGTTTCCTGTCCTCCACGGTGGAGGCGACGAACGGCTTCTACGGCGCGACCCTCGTCAACGTGGGTCCGGTCGTCGTCCGGCTGACCTCGTCGTCCCGGCAGGCGGTGCGGCTGCTCTCGCCGCTGCTGCGCGACCGGCTGCTGGCCCGGTACCGGCCGGGCGCGCGCGCTCCCGTCCCGGTCCGCAAGCGCGGGTGGAGCTTCCCGGCCGACGCGGCGGTGCGCACCGAGCCGGTGGTCGCCGACGGCGTCGTCTACGCGTCCAGCGCCGACGGAACGGTGACCGCGCTGGACGCCGCCACCGGCGCGGTGCGCTGGCGCCACCGGACGGACGGCCTGCTGGAGGAGGACCACGTGGTGGCGGACGGCGTCGTGTACGCGGCCCTCACCGGCAGGGTGGTGGCACTGGACGCGGCGACCGGCCGCCCGGCCTGGACGCGCAGGATCGGCGTGTCCGGGGGCATCGCGGTCGCCGCGGGCCGCCTCTACCTGTGGACCAGGCACCCCGCCTGGTCCACGAAGGCCCGGCTCGTGGCGCTCGACGCCGGCTCCGGCAGACGGCTGTGGACCTTCGAACCGCCCGGCGACGTGCTGACCCCCGAGTTCACGGCGGCCGGGGAGGTCGTCCTCACCGGCAGCGACCACGGCGTGCTGTACGCCCTGGACCCCGCCACCGGCACCGTGCGGCATCGCCTGCGGCTCGGCTCCGGGCACGACCGCGTCTTCGTGCGGCGGTCCGGCGCGACCGTCTACGCGGCGAGCGGCGGCGGCCAGGTGAACGCCCTGGACGCCGTCTCGGGCGAGGTCCGATGGAGGTCGCGCATCTCCGGGACCGTCGCCGCCCGCCCGCTGGTGACCGGCGGCACGGTCTACCTGGGCGACGTCCAGGGCACCACGCACGCCCTGGACGCCGCCACCGGCGAGCACCTGTGGAGCTTCCGGGCCGCGGGCGACCAGCCCATGTACCGATGGAGCGCCGCGGTCTCGCACGGCCTGGTCTACACCGCCGGCCGCGACCGCACGCTGTACGCGCTCGACAGGGGACGGGTGCGCTGGCGCCGCCCACTGCCCGGCGGCCTCGGCACGGGCCCCGTGGCGGCGGAGGGCACCGTCCACGTCTCCGACCGCGAGGGCACGCTGTACGCCCTCGACCCCGCCACCGGCGCCGTGCGGTCGCGGTTCCGGACCGGCGGCCTCGTCGGGACCGAGCCCGTCGTGCGGGACGGCTTCGTCTACCTCGGCAGCTCCAACGGCAACCTCTACGCCCGTCCCACGTCGGACTCCTGACGGGCGCTCTTTCCGGCGTCCGGCATAGTTCCGGGACGCCCGCTCGTCCTTGGTGGGTGTGACATCACGAGGAGGACGGGTGGATCCAGGCTTCGAGGCGGTTCTGCGGCAGTTCGTCATCGACCGGTCGGGGGCGTTGTTCCGCACGGCGTACCTGCTGACCGGCGACCGGCACGCCGCCGAGGACCTCGTCCAGTCGGCCCTGGCGAAGACGGCCGCGCGGTGGCGCAGCCTGCGCGACCCCGAGGCCGTCGAGGGGTACGTCCGCCGCACGATGTACCACGAGCAGGTGAGCCGGTGGCGCCGCCGGTCGCGGGTCGTGGAGGTGAGCACGGACGAGCGGCTCGACCGGCCCGGCGACGGGCACGCCGACGCGGCCGACCTGCGCCTGACGATGCGGGCGGCGCTGTCCAGGCTGACACCCCGGCAGCGGACCATGCTCGTCCTGCGCTACTTCGAGGACAAGTCGGAGACCGAGATCGCGGACCTGCTGGGCGTGCGCGTGGGCTCGGTCCGCAGCCAGATCTACCGATCGCTGGAGCGGCTGAAGAAGACCGCCCCCGAGCTGAGCGCCGTGAGGGAGTTCCGTTGAACATCGAGAACCTGCTGCGTGAGACCCTCGCCGACATGGCGGACGAGCAGGCGCCACCGCCTCCCGCCCGGTTCCTCCCGCAACATCCCGCCCGGTTCCTGCCGCAACGTCCTGCCCGCCGGAGGGGGGCCACGCTGGCGGCGGCGGCCGCCGTCGTCGTCCTGGCCGCCGGGGGCACGGTCGCCGTCCGGGTCCTCGCGCCCGAGGCGGGCCGCCCGGAGCCGTCCGCGGCCGCGCGCCCCGGTCCGGGACGGGCTCAGGTGGAGGTCGTCAACGACGGCGAGCGGATCTCCGGCCTGTTCGACGACCTCGCCCGCGTGACCGGCAGGCCCGCGGAGTCGTTCGCGAAGGCCGCCGGGGACGGCCGGGCGCTGGGCCTGCCTCCGTACGCGAAGGGCGGGCTGGAGGGCTTCGCCTTCCCCGGCACGTACCGGTTCGCCGGCTCCGCCGCCCCGGACGAGATCCTGCGCGGGATGGTGGCCCGCTTCCGCGAGACGGCGGACGAACTCGGCCTGGCCGCCCGGTCCGACGCCCTGGACGTCGTCATCGTGGCCAGCCTCGTCCAGGCCGAGTCGCCCACGGAGGCCGACATGCCGAAGGTGGCCCGCGTCCTGCTCAACCGGCTGGCCCGCGGCATGATGCTGCAGGTCGACAGCTCCGTCCGCTACGCGCTCGGCAGGCGCCGCGGGCCCGTCACGGTCGAGGACGTGAAGGTGCGCTCGCCGTACAACACCTACCGCCACAAGGGCCTGCCGCCGGGGCCCGTCGCCAATCCCGGCGAGGCCGCGCTCAGGGCCGCCCTCGACCCGGCCGCGGGCTCCTGGCTGTATTTCGTGCTCACCGATCCGAAGCGCGGCACTCTGGGCT
Organism: Nonomuraea sp. NPDC005730; assembly: GCF_040630865.1. NCBI lineage: Bacteria > Bacillati > Actinomycetota > Actinomycetes > Streptosporangiales > Streptosporangiaceae > Nonomuraea > Nonomuraea sp. NPDC005730. The sequence continues at coordinate 51,200 of NZ_JBEXYK010000009.1, read as the reverse complement.
TCGCCACGACCGGCAAGGAGTACGCCGAACTGACCGAACGCGCCCGGCAGCCCGGCTACCGAGGATGAGCGCCCGTTCGTCTAGTGTGCGTCGCCGGGGGCTGCGGCGCGCATCAGCAGGTGGCCGCGGCGGAACCGTTCGTCCTCCAACGGCTCGCGCAGCATCCGGCCCACCTCGACGAACCCCTCCTCGCGGGCCAGGGCGGCCAGTTCGTCGATCGGCCACCGGTAGGCCGGCGTGACCTTGTGGTCGAACTCCGTCACCGGCTCGCCCTCGGACTCGAAGAAGCCGACCAGCAGGTGACCGCCGGGGGCCAGCACCCGGCGGAACTCGGCGAAGTACGGCCGCAGTTCCGCCGGCGGGACGTGGATCATGGAATACCAGGAGATCAGACCGCCCAGCTCGCCGTCGGCCACGTCGAGGGCGTCCATCGAACCGAGCTCGAAACGCAGGCCGGGAAAGTCCCTGCGGGCGATGTCGAGCAGCGCGGGGGACAGGTCGACGCCGAACGCGTCCAGCCCGAGGTCGCGCAGGTGGGCCGTCATGTACCCGGGGCCGCACCCGGCCTCGACCACGGGCCGGGGTCCGGCGGCCCGTACCAGTTCGGCGAACACGGCGACCGTCGCGCGGTCCAGCGGCAGGCGGTCGAGCGAGTTGCGGGCGAGGTCGGCGTACAGGTCGGCGACGGCGTCGTAGGCGCGCGCGGTCGCCGTGAGGTAGGGGGAGGAGTCGGCCATGGCGGACGACTGTAGCCCATCGGCCCCGGTGTCACCGAGCCGTCGCCGCCGCGCGTTCCCCACGACGGGCCGCCCGTTCTCGCGTATGCTGTGAACAAAAAACCAAACTGTTCATACGGATACAGCGGCCGGTGCGGCCACGGAAGGGATCCCCCCATGCTGAACGACCTGCCGTACCTGTCGGCCGGCGAAGGGCCGCCCCTGATCGTCCTGATCTACACCCCGCAGGCGGCGAACCCGACGGGCATGACGCGCTGGTCCACGATGCGGATGGTGCGACCGTTCACCCGGGACTTCACCGTGTACGTCGTCAACCGCCCGCCCGGGCTGCCGTCCACCACGACGATGGCCGACCTCGCCGCGATCTTCGCGCAGGCGATCAGGACGACGTTCGACGGGCCGGTCGACGTGCTGGCCCTGTCCACCGGCGGATCCATCGCCCTGCAGCTGGCCGCCGACCATCCCGGCCTGGTCGACCGGCTCGTCCTGGCGGGCACGGCCGGCACCCTCGGCCCGGCCGGCCGGCGGGCCCAGCGCGGCTACATCGAACGGGCCCGCCAGGGCAGGCGGCCGAGCCCCGCGCTGGCCGAGATCGTCACCGAGTCGGCTCTCGGCCGCTTCCTGCTCAGGGGCCTGCTGTGGCTGTCGGACGGCGGGCGCGCCGACCACGCCGACGCCGTCACCGTGCTCAACGCCGAGGACGGCTTCGACCTGCGCGGCCGGCTGCACGAGATCAAGGCGGCCACCCTGCTGATCCAGGGCGGCGACGACCTGGTCTACCCGCTGGACCTGGCCCGGCGGACGGTCGAGGGCATCCCCGACGCGCAGCTCGTCGTCTACCCCGGCCGCAGCCACAGCGGCACCTTCACCGACAGACGGTTCGCCCCCGACGCCCTCGCCTTCCTGACGGACGGCTGAGGGCGCGCCCCTCAGTGGCCGACCGGCCGCGGGGCGTGTCGTACCGGCGTTCGCAGCAGGGCGACGACGCCGAGCACCACGTGCAGGGCCCCGGCCACCGCCGCGGCCACGTGCAGCCCGGCGACGAACGCGGTCCCGGCCTGCGCGGCCGCCGCCGGCACGAGGGCGGGCAGCTGGAGTGTCTCGTCCAGGGTGGGGGCCAGGTCCGGTCCCTGGAGCCGGAAGACCAGGGCGGCGAGCGAGCCGAGCAGCGCGATCCCGAGGGCGTTGCCGATCTCGTTGCTGGTCTCGGCCAGCGCCCCCGCCGCTCCGGCCCGCTCCGGCGGGACGGCCCCGACCGCGGTGTCCGCGACGACGCTGAACGAGATGCCGTACCCGACGCCCGCGACGACCGTGGACGCCACGTACCAGCCGACACCGCCCGTGACGGTTGTCGGCAGCAGGAGCAGCAGCCCCGCCGCGACGGAGAAGTGGCAGACGGCGAGCGCGGCCCGCCTGCCGACGCGGTCGACCACGAAGGGCGTGACGACGCAGGTGACGGTGAGCACCACCGCGCCGGGCAGCGCGAGCAGCGCCGCGTGCAGCACGGGCAGGCCGAGGACGGACTGGAGGTAGACGCCCGACAGGTACGCCGTCGCCGACCACGCCGCCAGCGGCAGCAGCCCGGTGACGATCGCCACGGTGAACACCCGGTCGCGGAACAGCGAGAACTCGATCAGCGGCTGTGCGAGCCCGCGCTGCCTGCGGACGAACCACGCCAGCAGCCCCACCCCGGCCGCCCCCGCGACGACCGGGACGGCCGACAACCCTTCGGCGGCGGCGTGCTTGAGCGCGTAGATCGTGAGCAGCAGCCCGGCCGCGGACGTCACGACGCTGGGCACGTCCACGCGCCCGGCGCGGGTCGCCCGCACCTCGCGGAGCAGGATCGGCGCGAAGACCAGGAACAGGGCGAGTACCGGCAGGTTGACCAGGAAGACCGACCCCCACCAGAACCGCTCCAGCAGCACGCCGCCCACGATCGGCCCGGCGGCGAACCCGGCCGCGAACGCCGCGGCGAACACGCCGATGGCCTGCGCCCGGCGCCGCGGGTCGGTGAACAGCTCGCTCAACACGGCCAGCGCCGACGGCAGCAGGGTCGCGCCCGCCACGCCCATCAGCGCGCGGGCCGCGATCAGCAGCTCGGCGCTGGGCGCGAACGCCGCCGCCATGGAACCGGCGCCGAACACCGCGGCGCCGACCATGAGCAGCCGCAACCGCCCGTACCGGTCGCCGAGGTTGCCGAACGCGATCAGCAGGGAGCCGACGGCGAAGCCGTAGACGTCGAGGATCCACAGGGCCTGGCCTGCGGTGGGCGTGAGTGCCTGGCTGATCCGGGGCATCGCCAGGAACAGGATCGAGCCGTCCATGGAGACCAGCAGGACGGGCCCGAGGATCACCAGGAGACCGAGCCAGGCCCGCAGGCCCGGGGGAGTGGGCGTGTGCTGTCGATACATGGGGCCGACACTCGGGCAGGACGCGCCGGGCAACCATCCCCCTGGCGTGGGTGCACCCAGCAGGTGTACCCACGCGGCCCGCCGGTCGGCCTAGGCTCGGTGCTGTGGAGAGTCTCGGAGCGTTTCTGAAGAGCCGTCGTGATCGGGTCACGCCCGCCGCGATCGGGCTGCGTACGTTCGGGACGGCCCGCCGGGTCCCGGGGCTGCGGCGCGAGGAGCTGGCGCAGCTCGCGGGGGTGAGCGCCGGGTACTACACGCGTCTGGAGCAGGGGCAGGCGGAGACCGCCTCGGAGCAGGTGCTCGACGCTCTGGCGCGGGTGTTGCGGCTCGACCGGATCGAGACCGTCCACCTGCACAATCTGGCCCGGCAACCGGCCCGTTCCCGGTTGTCCCGGCCGCCCGCGGAGGAGCCTCGTCCGCGGGTGCTCGCGCTCCTGGAGTCGCTGAAGGACACGACGCCGGCGGTCGTGCTCGGCCGGCGTGGGGACGTGCTCGCGTGGAACCGTGCGGGTCACGCGCTGATGGGGGAACATCTGCCGTTCGAGGCGCCGTGGGATCCGGCGAACCGCCCGTCCGTCCCGAGGATGTTCTTTCTGGATCCGCTCTTCCGCGACCTGCACCGCAACTGGGACGAACTAGCCCGTATTCACGTCGCCTACCTGCGGCTCACCGCGGGCCGGTTCCCCTCGGACGCCCGCCTGGCGGAGCTGATCGGGGAGCTGACCATGCACAGCGCGGAGTTCGCGGCGTTGTGGGCGGTGGGCGAGGTCGCCGACTGCACGGTGGGCACGATGCACCTGCGGCATCCCACGGTCGGCGCGGTCAGCGTCGACTACCAGGTCTGGCTCCAGCCCGACAGCCCTGACCACCGGGTCGAGATCTACACCCCGGCCGACCCGTCCTCCGCCGACGCCCTGCGCATCCTGACCCACCAGACCGGCCGGACGTCCTGAGACGTCCGGCCCCTCGGGGGCCCGCCGGTCGCAGAGCTGTGGGGCCTTGACAGCTGCTGCGGCGCGCGTCGCGCCCGGCGGGTACCCGGGTTACGCGGGGTCAGACGGTGCCGTTGAAGCGGTTGTAGTACGCGCCCACCTCGTCGCGGTGGGCGTCGTCGTTGTACGTGGCGTCCTCGTCGAACTTCGGCGAGTCCTTGATCTCCTGCTTGGTCCGCGCGAGGTGGACCTTGCGCTCCTGCGGGTCGATCCGCGTGACGGTGCCGGCCGGCAGCACGACCTTCTTGCCGAAGATCCACGGACCGGTGTCGACCACCAGGTAGCTGTCGCCGACGGTGTGGCTCGCCTCGTCCACCGAGCCGATCGAGCCGTCGGTGGCCTCGACGTCGAAGCCGACCACGTCGAGAGTCTTGTCGCCGTAGACGTCGGAACCGTAGCTCCACATGTCCTGAGACAAGGCGTTTCCTCCTGATGATCTAGAGAACGTTGCCCACCCACTCTTCCCGGTCCAGCCGCGCCAAACATCGGACCGCGGTCACTCCGTCGCGCGGGCGGCGTACGCGGCGAGGCCGTCGGCCATGCCCTGCATGAAACGGGTCAGGTACCACCGCCAGAAACCACCCGACAGCGGCATCCTCGGCTCGAAGGCGGCCGACCACGTGATGTCGGTGCCGCCGTCGGCGGCCGGCGCGAGCTCGACCGTCCCGCGGTAGGAGCGGAACGGGCCGCCCAGGTTGTCGTAGACGAACCGCCGGTCGGGGACGAGCTCGACGACGCGCTCGCGCGAGACGTTGCGCCCGGTGCGGAAGACCCTGGTGTCGCCGGCCTGCTGCCGGGCCGCCGGATCGCCGCCCTCGACGTCGGCGGAGTCGATCGGCGACCACGACGGCCAGGTGGCGGCGTGCGTGAGCGCCGCGAAGACGGCCTCGGGGGCGGCCTGCGAGCGAGCGGTCACGGCGAAGGAGTACGGCATGAGCCCCAACGTAGGCACCGGCCCCACCCGCGGGCCATGCGCACGATTGCCGTCGATCGATCAGTTCTTGCGGTACGCCGACGGACGCACGCCGGTCTGCCGCAGGAAGGCCGACGACAACGAGCCCGCACCGGCGAACCCGCAGCGCCCGGCGATCTGCTCGACGCTGAGCGAGGTGGACGACAGCAGCCGCCGTGCCTCCTCGATGCGCAACCGGGTGAGGTACCGGTGGGGCGTCTGGCCGGTGCCCTCCCGGAACACCCGGACGAAGTGGTACACGCTCAGATGCACCTCGGCCGCGATGGCGGCCAGCGTCAGCGGCTCGGCCAGGCGCTCGGTCATGATGGCGACACCCGCCCGGACGGCCGCGTGCTCGGGGCCGGGCAGGCGGCCGGCCCCGCCCTGGGTCAGCAGGTGCGTCACGAGGAAGGCGGCGGCGGACTCGGCGTACAGGTCGCCGGCCGCCGCGCGGCCCGGCAGCGCGCGCAGGAGCTGCTCGACGACCGGGTCACCGGTCGCCAGGGCGGCGGCGCTCGCCTCGAAGTCGGGCTCGCGACCGCCCAGCGCCTCGACGGCCCGCCGCACGGCCGCCGCGGGGACGTGCACCTGGACGGTGCTCAGCCCGGCCGCCGCCCGGTAGCTGATCGACCCGGCGCGGCCGGGCACCATGAGCTCCAGGTGGCCCGGGACCCAGCGCCGTCGTGCCGGCCTGCCGCCCGCGTGCATCCGCAGGTCGGCGTTCCCCGCCACGCAGAGCACGAGATGCAGGTCGGACACGGCGGGCAGGGCGAAGTGCTCGGCCTCGGGCGCGTGCCGGAAGCCCTGCACCAGCAGTGACCGCCAGCCGGCGTCGTCCCAGCTGTTGTACGTGTGCCGCACGTACGCCGAGGTGTCGAGGCCGGCGTAGGGCGCCAGGTCGAAGTCGGGCGAGTCGAACACGTCCCGAGCCTAACCGGGTCATCGCGGCGGGGCCTCGGCCAGCGAGAGGCTGTTGCCGTCCGGGTCGAGGACGTCCACGTGGCGCACGCCGTTGCCGTACGTCTCCACGGGCCCGTGCTCGATGCCGTGCCCGGCCAGCCTGGCCAGGATGTCGTCGAGGCCGGACACGCCAAACGTGATCATGGTGCCGCCGACCCGCGCGGCCCGCATGTGCCGGTCGTCGATGACGACCCACGCGTTCTCGCCGACCCGCCACAGGTGCTCCTCGCCGACGACCTCGTCCGCCGGGCGGCCGAAGAACACCTCGTACCACTTCTGCGCCGCCGCCCGGTCGCGTACGCACACCACGCTGTACAGATCCACTCGGACCACTCCTTCCTGTCGTTCCAGGGTGAAGACCGCGCATGCGGGGCGAACTCATCGCCGCGGGGGCGGCTGACAGCGGGATGTGTGCGGTTTGTGAGCGGGGGGCCGGAGGGTGAGGGCGTTGGTGTCACCCGATGGAGGAGGAACCGGTTCATGTACCCCTGTGATGTCCCGTCCCGGTGGGCGGCGCGGCCGCGGTGGCTGCGCGCGCTCACGGCCGTCGTGCCGGCCGTGAGCCTGGCCGTGGTCGCGGCCCTCCCGGCCGCCGCCACGACCCGGCCCGCCGGGGACGGGACGCCTGCCCTGCTGCAGCGCCTGGCGCGGGAGGCGGTGGCGGCCGGGGCGCCCGGCGTGCTCGTCCGGGTCGACGACGGCCGCGGCCGGCCCGTCGAGATCGCCGAGCAGGCCGCCTGGACCAGACGCGACCACGTGCTCAGGGCGGGCGACGAGTTCCGCATGGGGTCCAACACCAAGACCATGGTGGCCGTGCTGGTGCTGCAACTCGTCGCCGAGGGCAGGCTCGCCCTGACCGACCCGGTGGACAAGTGGCTGCCCGGCAAGGTGCCCGGTGGCGGCGCGATCACGCTGCGCATGCTGCTGAACCACACCAGCGGCCTGTACGACTACACCGACGACCCCGCGATCCGGCCCGCGCTGCTCGGCAAGGACCGGCGGCGGTGGACCCCGGCGAAACTGCTGGCCCTGGGGGTCAAGCACGCTCCGCTGTTCGCGCCCGGCGCCAGGTGGTCCTACAGCAACACCGGCTACGCCGCCATCGGCGCCGTCCTGGAGCGGGTCACCGGGGCGAGCCTGGCCGACCTGGTCAGGGACCGGATCGCCCGGCCGCTCGGCCTCGGCCACACCTACTACGCCACCGGGCCCGCCTGGCGCGGCTCGTACGCCCGCGGCTACGAGCCGGACGCCGCCCACCAGCCGCCCGCGGTGCCGGCCGCGTTCCGGCGGCTCGCCGGGCCACGCCACGACGGCCACGTGGACGTCTCCGGCCACGATCCCGGCTGGGGCGGCCCGGCCGGGGCGGTGGTGTCCACCACCCGCGACTGGGCCCGCTTCCACGCCGCGCTCATGTCCGGCAGGCTGCTGCCCGCCGCCCAGCTCGCCCAGCTGCGCACCACCGTCCCGATGGACCCGCGGCAACCGGACGGGCCCGGCTACGGGCTGGGCATCCAGACCGCCGCCCATCCGTGCGGCACGTTCTGGGGCCACGACGGCGGCATGCCGGGCTACCTGACCACCAACCTCACCGACCGGACCGGCGGCCGCACGGCCACCGTGCTCGTCGCGGCGGAGTACTGGGCCGAGTTCGAGGCCGATCCGAAGCTCGCCAAGGCCGTCCAGGCGCTGCAGACGGCGGTGACCTGCACGATGTTCGGCAAGCCGGTGCCCGGCACCGGCTGAGCGACACCGGCTGAGCGGCGCTAGCCGGGCGGCGCGGCGGCGACCGTCGTCACCAGGCCCTCGGCCTCCGCCCGCGACATCGCCGCGCCGCCCGCGTGCGCGGCGGCGAACCCCGCGGCGCCCAGGGCGGCCTCGGCCCGCCGGGTGAGCCGCCGTACGTCGGCGTCGCCGGAGCCGGTCCAGCCGCCCAGCACGGTGGCGGCCCCGAGCAGCCGGCCGGCCCGTTCCGGCCGGTCACGGCCCAGCTCGATCGCGGCGGCCACGACCGCGGTCGCCGCCGCGACCGGCGTGTGCCACGTCAGCGTCAGGCGCACCGCCGGATGGTCGAGCCGGCGGGCCGCGCGGTCGGGGAACCCCTCGGCGAGGTCCGCCCGAGCCAGTACGCCCAGCAGCAGCGCGGTCAGCGGCGGCGTGGTGGACCGGTCGGGAGGGGCGCAGGCCAGACCGGCCAGGGCGTGCTCGCGGGCCGTCGCCGCCTGCCCGGCGGCCAGCTCCAGCCGGGCCAGGCCCAGGCGCACCTGGGTGCTCGACTCGGCCGACCCGCTCCGCCCGGCCCGGTCGAGCAGGCCGGTCAGGTCCCGCCGCCCGCCGTTCACGTCACCGGACTCCGCCCGGTGCAGCGCGGCGGCCACCTCGTTCTCCATGGTGTGCTCGGGCATGCCGAGCTCGCGGAAGCACCGGGTGGCGCGCTCGGCCAGGGCGGGCGCGGCGGCGGGTGCGCCGGACCGGACCAGCGCCGAGCCGAGGGCGCTCAGCGTCATGCCCTGGCCCCACCGCTCGCCGAGCCGGTCGAAGCCGGCCAGCGCGCGGGCCAGCGCGTCCTTCGCCTCGGCGAAGTGGCCGGTGTTCATCGCCAGCACGCCGCTGACCAGCAGCGCCAGCGACCTGCTCCACGCGTCCGCCCCCTCCTCCGGCACGGCGTGGTCGCCCTTCGCGGCTATGCCGACCGCCAGGCGGGCCATCTCCGCGATGGGATGTGTGCCTGGGACGAGCTGGGCCAGGGCCGTCCTGATCCCGTCGAGGGCGGCGTCGGTCTCCTCCGGCCCGGCGGCCTCGACGGTGGCGATCGCGTGGGCGGCGGCGACCAGCGCGCGAGATCGCCGGTCGGCCGGACCGCCGGCCTGGAGCACCCGGCCGAGCAGGTCGAGCGACTCCGGCGGGAAGTCCCGCAGGAACCAGTACCAGCTCAGCGCGACGCCGAACCGGACGGCCCGCCCGGCGTCGCCGGACTCGACCGTCCAGCGGATCGCGGCCGACAGGTCGTCGCGTTCCGCCGACAGGCGGGCCAGCGGGCGGAGCTGGTCCGACGTGCGCAGGTGCGGATCGGCGGCCTCGGCCAGCCGCAGGAAGAACCGGGCGTGCCGGTCCCGCGTGGCGGCGACCTCGGCGCGTTCGGCCAGGCGCGCCAGGCCGTACTCGCGGATGGTCTCCAGCAGGCGGTAGCGCGGCTCGGCCGGGTCGGCGGAGTCCGCCGGGTGCAGGAGGGACTTGTCGACCAGCGCCGCCAGCAGCTCCGGCACGTCGTCCGAGCCGCCGATCGCCGCCGCGGCGTCCTCGGTGAAGCTGCCGCGCACGACCGACAGCCGTTCCAGCAGGGCCCGTTCGCCGGGGTCGAGCAGGTCCCAGCTCCAGGCGACGGTGGCGGCCAGGGTGCGGTGGCGCGGCAGCGCCGTCCTGCTGCCGGCGGTGAGCAGCCGGAACCGGTCGTCCAGCCGGGCCGCGACCGCCTCGACCGGCAGGGTGCGCAGCCGGGCGGCGGCCAGCTCGATCGCCAGCGGCAGGCCGTCGAGGCGGCGGCAGATCTCGACGGTCGCCGCCAGCGCGCCGCCCTCCAGGGCGAAGCCGGGCCGTACGGCGGCGGCGCGGTCGCCGAAGAGCCGGACCGCCGCGACGGACCGTGCCGCCTCCGGCGTCGCGCCCGGTTCGGGCAGGTCCAGCGGCAGCACCGGGTGCAGGGTCTCGCCGTCGATCCGCAGGGCCTCGCGGCTGGTGGCCAGCACCCGCAGCCGCGGGCAGCGGCCGAGCAGCGTCCCGCACAGCGTGGCGGCGGCCTCGATCACGTGCTCGCAGTTGTCCAGCACCAGGACCAGGTCGTCGTCCGCGAGCAGCTCGGCCAGGTCGTCCGGCTCAGGCCGTGCGGGCGCGCCCTCCTTGCGCGTCCGCACCAGGTCGAGCAGCACGCGGGGGACGTCGTCGGCCCCGACCGCGGCCAGCGGCACGAACCACACCCCGCCGGACGGCGTGAGCCGCCGGCCGACCGCGCCGGCCAGCCGGGTCTTGCCCGCCCCGCCGGGGCCGACCAGGGTGACCAGCCGGGCCCGGCCGAGCAGGCCGGTCACCCGGCGCACGTCCTCGTCGCGGCCCACGAAGCTGGTGAGCGGGACGTCGAGGTTGCCGTGCGACCGGCTCGACGGCGACGGCCCGGCCGCTCGGCGGGGGCCGGGAAGTTCGCCGCGCAGGACCGCCAGGTGGGCCTGCTGGAGGTGCGGTCCCGGGTCGCCGCCGAAGTCGTCGGCGAGCCGGGCGCGGATGCGCTGGTAGGCGGCCAGCGCCTCGGCGCCGCGGCCGTCGCGGGCGAGTGCCCGGATGAGCTGGGCGTGCAGGCGCTCGCGCAGCGGGTGGGCGGCGGCCAGCGACTCCAGCTCGGCGACCAGGCCGAGGTCGGCGCCCGATGTCAGGTCGGCCTCGACGCGGTCCTCCAGGGCGGCCAGCCGGGCACGTTCGAGCCGGTCGGCCTCGGCGGCGGCGAACGGCGCCGCCCGCACGTCGGCCAGGGCCGGCCCGCGCCACAGGCCCAGGGCCTCCCGCAGGATGGCGGCCGCCTCGGCGGGCCGGTCCCGCGCGGCCGCGCGTCCCTGCCTGACCAGCCGCTCGAACCGTACGGCGTCGACGGCGTCCGGCTCGACGGCCAGCCGGTACCCGGCGGGGCCGGAGACCAGCAGCCCGGGATGCCCGAGTACGCGCCGGAGCCGGGACACCAGCGACTGCAGCGCGTGCATGGGGGCCTCCGGCTGCGCGTCGTCCCACAACGCCTCGGCCAGGGTCTCCGGCCGGACGGCACGTCCGGCGTCCAGGGCCAGCCTGGCCAGCAGCACCCGCAGCCGCGCGCCGCCGATCCGCGCCGGACCGCCGGCGGTCACCAGCGACAGGGGTCCGAGGACGCCGACGCGCAGCTGTCCGCCGTCGCCGTCCGGCCTGGTCGAATCCGCCATGGCCAGGAGTCTGGCACGCGGCGGGGAGCCGTGACGCCCTTGACGAAGCGGACCGCAGTCCGATACGTTGCCGGACATATTCGGACCGCAGTCCATTTGGAGATCGAGATGCTCAGAAAAGTGATCACGGCCGGCGCGCTGGCTCTCATGGCGCTCGGCGCTCCCAGCGCGTACGCCGACTCAGGCCCCGGCAAGGTCGTCCACCACTCGCACAAGGAGGCCGGCTCACCCTGCGAGGGGCTGAAGGGCTGCACGTTCGTGCAGCTGAAGGGCGACCCGAAGACCGGCCCCTCGGAGGCCATGTTCACCCTCAAGGCCGGCACGCCCTTCTCGCCGCACTGGCACACCAGCCCCGAGCACGTCGTCGGCGTCTCGGGCGTGATGCTCTGGAACGTCAAGGGCCACAAGACGTACCGGATCGGCGCGGGCGACTACCTGTACTACCCGTCGAAGGCCGAGCACTGGGGCAAGTGCGCCGCGGGCGCCGACTGCGTCTACTACGTCTACGACTCCAAGCCCTACGACTTCCACCCCGCCGGCCGCTGAGCGGGCGTCGCCCCGCGGGCGCGGAAGGTGCGGCGGTAGGCGTCCGGAGGCACGCCGACCGTACGGTTGAAGTGCCGGCGCAGCGTGGCCGCAGTGCCCATGCCGGTGGCCTCGGCGATGGCGTCCACGCCGTCGTCGGTGGTCTCCAGGAGTTCCTGGGCGCGGCGGATGCGCTGGGTCAGCAGCCACTGCAACGGGGTGGTGCCGGTCATGGACCTGAAGTGGCGGCCGAGGTGGCGCGAGCTCATGTTCGCCCGCCGGGCCAGGTCCTCCACCGTCAGGGGCTGGTCCAGGTGCCGGCCGGCCCAGGCGAGCAGGTCGCTGAGGGGGTGCCCGTGCGGCTCGGGGACGGGGGTGGCGACGAACTGGGCCTGGCCGCCGGGCCGGTGCGGCGCCACGACCAGGCGGCGCGCGATCGCGTTGGCGACCGCCGAGCCGTGGTCGCGGCGGACCAGGTGCAGGCACAGGTCCAGGGCGGCGGCCTTGCCCGCGGCGGTGAGCACGCTGCCCTCGTCCACGTAGAGCACGTCGGGATCGACCTGGATCCGGGGATGGCGGGCGGCCAGCGTCTCGGTGTGGGACCAGTGGGTGGTGGCCCGCCGTCCGTCCAGCAGGCCGGCCGCGGCCAGGACGAACGCGCCCGTGCACAGCGAGGCGACCCTGGCGCCCGCCTCGTGCGCCGCTCGCACGGCCGCGACGAGGTCGGCCGGCGGCTCCTCGTCCACCTCGGCCCAGCCGGGGACGATCACCGTGTCGGCCCGGACGAGCCGGTCGAGCCCGGCGTCCGGTTCGAGCAGGAACCGCCCGTCGGCCCGTACGGGGCCGGCGCCGCAGATGACCGGCTCGTACCAGCGCTCGACGGGGACGGGCGGGGGCGAGCTGAACAGCTCGTAGGCCAGGGCCAGCTCGAAGTGCAGGATCCCGTCGGCGACGGCTACCGCGACTGTGGTCACGTCCGGAATTGTACGCATGATGTCGTTCCGGACGCTCGTGCGGCGACGCGGTGGGCCGCCAGGATGTCCGCATGGCTGATTCGGACATGACACAGAACAAGGCGGCGGGTTCCGCGGTGGCGGTCTACGGCGCTTATGGGCACACGGGCCGTTTCGTGGTGGCGGAGTCGCTGCGGCGCGGGCTGGTCCCCGTCCTGGCGGGCCGCGACGGCGACGCGCTCGGGGCGCTGGCCGAGGCGTACCCCGGGCTGGAGGTCCGGCAGGCGCCGGTGGACGATCCGGCGGCGCTGGACCGTGCCCTGGACGGCGTGGCCGCGGTGATCAACTGCGCCGGGCCCTTCGCCGCCACGGCCGCCCCCGTGATCGAGGCTTCCCTGCGCGCCGGCGTCCCGTACGTGGACGTCGCGGCCGAGATCGAGGCCAACGTCGACACCTTCGAGCTGTTCGCCGAGCGGGCCCGGGAGGCGGGGGCGGTGATCGTCCCCGCGATGGCCTTCTTCGGCGGGCTCGGCGACCTGCTGGTCACGGCGGCGATGGCCGACTGGACCGGCGCCGACCAGGCGCACGTGGCCTACGGGCTGGACAGCTGGCACCCCACGACCGGCACCCGGGCCGCGGGCAAGGTCTCCAGGGAGCGGCGTGACGGCCGGCGCGTCCGCCACGCCGGCGGCCGGCTGGAGTACCGCGACGACCGGGCGCCGGCCGAGAAGTGGTCCTTCCCCGAGCCGGCCGGGACGCGCGACGTCATCGCGGAGTTCTCGATGGCCGACATCGTGACCGTCCCGAGCCACCTGGACGTCCCGGAGGTGCGCAACTACATGACGGTCGAGGCGGCCACGGACGTGGTGAACCCCGACACCCCGGCCCCGGTCGCGGCCGACGAGCACGGACGGTCGGCGCAGCCGTTCGTCGTGGACGTGGTCGTGCGTTCGGGCGCCGCGGAACGCCGGGCGGTGGCCCGCGGCCGGGACATCTACGCCGTCAGCGCGCCGCTCGCGGTGGAGGCCGTCGAGCGCATCCTCACCGGCCGGACCAGGGCCGCCGGGGTGGCCTCGGCGGGGCGCATCTTCGACGCGTCGGACTTCCTGCGGGCGCTGTCGCCCCACATCGAGGTCGAGCTCGACACCGCCGCGCAGCGCTGAGGTGCGCGCGATCAGCCAGGACGTCCTGAGCGGCCCCGAGGGGCACACGAGCGGGGCGACCGGCGAGGCCGTCCTGACGGTCCGACCGGGGGTCAGCCCGGCAGCACCGACAGTTCACAGGCGTAGGAGTCGGCCGGCGCGTTCAGCGCCCACACGACCATCTCGGCCAGCGACCGCGGCCGGATGCACGCCTCCGGGTCGTACGGGCGGCCGAAGGCGGCCCTGACCTCGCCCAGCAGGTCGGTCGCCGTCGCCGCGGGGTAGACCGTGGTGACCCGGACCCCGTGGACGGCCTCCTCCTCGCGCAGCGAGTCGGCCAGTTCGCGCAGCGCCGCCTTGCTGGCCACGAACGCCGACCAGCGCGGGACGCCGGTCAGCCCGGGGGAGGCGTTCACGAAGATCACATGCCCCTTGGCGCGCCGCAACGCGGGCAACGTGAGCCGGACGAGCTCGGCGGCGGAGGCCACGTTCACCGCCATCGTGCGCCGCCACGTGTCGGGGCCGGCCTCGGCGACGGCCTCGACGGGGGAGATCCCGGCGCAGTGCACCACCGCGCGTATCTCCGCCGGCTCTCCCGTCAGCGCCTCCATGGCGGGGGCCAGCGACGCGGGGTCGGCCAGGTCGGCCTCGATCCCGCCGACGTCCAGCCGCCCGACGTCCCGGCCGATGGCGATCACCTGGTGCCCGGCCTCGCCGAGCGCGGCGGCCAGCGCCCTTCCGATGCCTCCGGTGGCCCCGGTCAGCAGCACGTTCCCCATGCCGGCCGATCATCCCGGCAGGACGGGTGGGACGCAACGGCCTTTCCGCCCGTCTGCTCACATCCATCGGGAACGGTTCGATTTCACCTCTGGTGCACCAGGCGTATTCAGCGTACGTTACTCAGCACTCAGTATTCAGAGTGTGACATGTTACAGATCCAAGAGGTCACCGTGAAGATCCACACAATCGCCGCCGGGCTGCTGGCCACCGGACTTCTCGCCGCCGGATGCGCCACCGGCGGAACCGGCGCGGGCAAGGGGCCCGCCCCCTCGATCGCCGCGTCCACCCCCGCGGAGTTGTCCGGCGAGGTCAAGGTGTGGTCGTTCGACGTGGGTGCGACCGCCCTGAAGCGTCTGGCGCCCGAGTTCACCAAGCTGCACCCGAAGGTGAAGATCGACGTGACGGACGTCGGCTACGACAACATCTACGAGAAGGTCACGGTCGGCATGCAGTCGGGCACCGGCCTGCCCGACGTCGTGCACCTTGAGGACGAGCGGGTCCCCGGCTACGCCAAGAACTTCCCCAACGGGCTGGCCGACCTCGGCCCGGTCGCCGGCAAGCTGAAGGCCGACTTCGACCCGGCCAAGTGGCAGACGGCCTCCGGCGAGGGCGGCAAGCTGTTCGCGCTGCCGTGGGACTCCGCGCCCGTCGGCCTGTTCTACCGGCGCGACTACTTCGAGCAGGCCGGGATCAAGGCCGAGGACATCCAGACCTGGGACGACCTGATCAAGGCCGGCGAGACGCTGAAGGCCAAGACCGGCAAGAAGCTCATGGTCTCCGACCTGGGCAACAGCGAGCCGTTGTTCACCACCTTGTTGCAGCAGCAGAAGCAGGGCAGGTTCGTGGACGGCAAGGTCGCGGTCAACACACCGGCCGCCGTCAAGGCGCTGACGCTGATCAAGACCATGAACGACAAGGGCCTGCTCCAGAACGAGCAGGGCTGGGACGGCCGGGTCACCGCGACCAAGGAGGGCAAGGCCGCCGTCGCGCCCACCGCCGTCTGGTGGACGGGCACCCTGGTGTCGGAGATGCCGGAGCTCAAGGGCAAGTTCGGCGTGATCCCGCTGCCCGCGTTCGAGCCGGGCGGGGTGCGCACCTCGGCCAACGGCGGCTCCATGCTGGCGGTCACCGGCCAGACGAAGAACCAGCAGGCGGCGTGGGCGTTCGTCGAGTTCGTCACGGCGAACAAGGACAGCCAGCTGTCGATGATGAAGCAGGAGTCGCTCTTCCCGGCCTACCTGCCCGCGCTGGCCGACCCGTACTTCGCCGAGCCGGTCGAGTACTTCGACGGGCAGCCGGTCAACAAGATCTTCGCCGACCAGGTGCGCGGCATCCCGGCCGTGCAGTCCACCGACGACGACGCCGAGGCCAGTGAGCTGCTGAAGAAGCTGCTGCAGCGTGCGGTGGTGGGTGGCAAGGACCCGAAGGCCGTGCTGGACGAGGCGGCCGAGCAGATCGCGTCCGCCACGAAGCGGGAGATCGGATGACCGTTCGGCGCCGCCTGGTCCCCTGGATCTTCGCGGGACCCGCCGCCGCGCTGCTGGCGCTCTTCTTCGCCTACCCTCTCGGGGCCAGCCTCTGGCAGAGCCTCCAGCGGACCGAGGACGGCCTGACCGAATGGGCCGGCCTGGAGAACTACCAGCGCCTCCTGCACGACGACAGGTTCCTGCAGTCCCTGGTCAACGTCGGGCTGATCCTGGTCGTGCAGGTCCCGATCATGATCGGGCTGGCGCTGGCGCTGGCGTACGTGCTCAACCAGTCGTGGCTGCGGTTCCGCGCCACGCTGCGGATCGCGTACTTCCTGCCCGCCGTGACGACGCTGGTCGCCTACGCGGTGGTCTTCCGGGTGCTGCTGCGCACCGACGGCGGCATGGTCAACCAGCTGCTCGGCGTCGAGATCGCCTGGCTGGACGACCCGGCCTGGGCGCGGGTGGCGCTGATCGCGTCCATCACCTGGCGGTGGACGGGCTACAACATGATCATCCTGCTGGCCGGCCTGCAGGCGATCGGCAAGGAGCAGTACGAGGCCGCCTCGATCGACGGCGCCGGGCCGCTGCGGTCCTTCGTCAGCGTGATCGTCCCGCAGCTCAAGCCGGTGATCCTGTTCTGCTCGATCACCTCCACGATCGGCACGCTCCAGCTGTTCGACGAGAACAAGCTGCTCACCGACGGCGGCCCCGACGACGCGACCACCTCGCCGATCCTGCTGCTCTACCAGGTCGGCTTCAAGCAGTTCGACTTCGGTTACGCCGCGGCGATGGCCTGGGTGGTGGTGCTGCTCATCGGGGTGCTCTCCTACGCCCAGTTCAAGTGGTTCGGGAAGGAGAAGTCATGAAACGCCTGCTGCTCTGGCTGCTCATGGCGGCCGGCGCGGTGGTCAGCGTCGCGCCGTTCTACTGGATGTTCGTCGCCTCCACGCACGACACGTCGGAGCTGTTCCGCAGCCCGCCCCCGTTCCTGCCCGGCGACGACCTGCTGGACAACCTGAGGTCGCTGGAGGAGACGATCGGCTTCTCCCGCGTGGTGCTCAACAGCCTCGGCACGGCCCTCGTCTACACCGCGCTGTCCGTGCTGGTCAGCGCGATGGGCGGGTACGGCCTGGCCAAGTACCGCTTCCGCGGGCGCGGCCTGCTGCTCGCGGTGATCCTGGCGACGATGATGATCCCGTTCCAGGTGCTGCTGGTGCCGCTGTTCCAGATGATGGCCAGCATCGGCTGGGTGGACTCCTACGAGTCGATCGTCATCCCGTTCCTGGCGAACTCGTTCGGCATCTTCCTCA
The DNA here is from genome assembly GCF_040630865.1 of Nonomuraea sp. NPDC005730. Classification (NCBI taxonomy): domain Bacteria; kingdom Bacillati; phylum Actinomycetota; class Actinomycetes; order Streptosporangiales; family Streptosporangiaceae; genus Nonomuraea; species Nonomuraea sp. NPDC005730. Next base: position 34,014 of record NZ_JBEXYK010000009.1, on the reverse strand, counting down.
TGCGCCAGGCCTTCCTCGACTTCCCCGACCAGCTCATCGAGAGCGGGCGCCTGGACGGGGCCGGAGATCTGCGGATCTTCTACCGGATCGTGCTCCCCGTGGTCCGGCCGCAGCTCGGCGCGCTGGTCATCTTCACGTTCATGAGCCAGTGGAACTCCTTCATCTGGCCCCTGCTCATGCTCACCAGCGAGGAGAAGTACGTGCTGCCGGTCGCGCTCAGCCACCTCACCGGGCTGACCCGCGTCGACTACTCGGGCCTGATGCTGGGCGCGCTGCTGGCCACACTGCCGCTCATGCTCATCTTCTTCGTCTTCCAGAAGCAGTTCGTCTCCGGGCTGCTCGGCGGAGCGGTGAAGGGGTGAGGCCGCGGCCCCGCCACTGACGGCGGGCCTGCCGGAGTGCCCGGACTCCGGCAGGCCCGGGGAACGACCCGTCATGGGGGTCAGCCCACATAGGCCCAGAACGGTTCTGCCATCGCGGAACCGGACCCGCCAGATCTTGCGATAGATCAGAATGTGCGCCCATTCTTCACACGCCGCCGCGAACCACCCCCGGTCGGTCCCCGCAGCAACGATGCCGAGCTTCTCTCGGCCGTCGCGGCCGACCAGGTGGAGGCGCTGAAGCTCCTGCACTACGGGTGGGTGGCCGTGCTCCCGCTCGTGCTCGCCGCACTGGGCTGGGTGAGCCGGGATCTACGCTGAGCACCCTTGTCCGGCAGGGCTCGATGGGTGAACACCGGCCACCTACGCAGCTCCCCACACGTCCGCCCGCGAAACCGGCAGGTCGGCGGCTGAAAGAACCCTTCGAGACCCACTCAATGTGGGTCCTGGGCTCATGTGGGCTGACCCCCGTTATGACGTAACTCACCCTCCTCGACGTCACATCTCGCCCGCCGATCCCGTCTTGTAGGCGAAGGCGAAACGAGGAGGGTCCGATGCGCTCATCGGTGCGGAAACGTCAGTCGTCGGGGCTCGGTCATTGGTCGTTCATGTTCGCCGAGGTGGCGATCTGGTCCTTCGCCGTCCTGGTGGTGACCGGGCTGTTCCTCATGGTGTTCTTCGACCCGGACATGTCCCCGGTGCGCTACCAGGGCGTGTACACGCCGCTGAGCGGTGTCCCGGTCAGCGGGGCGTTCGACTCGACCATGCGGCTGAGCCTGGAGGTGCGCGGCGGGCTCTTCGTCCGGCAGGTGCACCACTGGTCGGCGCTGGTGTTCGTGGCGGCGGTCGCGCTGCAGTTGCTGCGCATGTTCGTGACCGGCGCGTTCCGGCGGCCGCGCGTGCCGCAGTGGCTGATCTGGGTGACGCTGCTGCCGCTCGGGATGGCCGCGGGGGAGACCGGCAACATCCTGCCCGACGACATGCTCTCCGGTGGCAGCCTGTGGCTGATCCAGTCGGTGCTGCTGTCGATTCCCGTCGTGGGGTCGTACGCCGCGCAGCTGCTCTTCGGCGCCGGCTTCCCCGGCGACAGCATCATCCCCACCATGTACTGGACGCACGTGCTGCTGATCCCGGCGGCCATGGTCGCGCTGCTCGCCGCCCGCGAATGGCTGGTGCGGCGGCACGGGCACTCGCGGTTCGCCGCGCGGGTCCCGGCTCGCGTGGGCGTGCGGCCGTTGATGGCGGGCGCGACGATCGGGGTCCTGGTCATCCTCGGCATGGCCTTCCAGATCGCCCCCATCTGGTTGTACGGCCCGGCCGGGCCCGGCCAGATCTCGGCCGGCTCGGTGCCCGACTGGTACATGGGCTTCCTCGACGGCGCTCTGCGGATCATGCCGGGCTGGGAGCTGACGATCGGGGGGTACACGCTCAGCCTCGCGGTCCTGGTGCCCACGCTGGTGGTCCCCGGCGTGTTCTTCACCGTCCTGGCCGGCTACCCGCTGGGCGAGCGCCTCGTCCTGCGGCGTCTCGGCCGGCGGGACGCGCTCGGTCGGCCCAAGAGCAGGAGCCGCCTGGCCGCCGAGGCGACCGGGCCGGCCGTGCTGGACCGGCCGCGCGAGGCGCCCGTGCGAACCGCCGTCGCCGCCGCCGGGGTCGCCTTCTACGGGCTGCTGTGGGCCGCCGCGGCCAACGACCAGCTCGCCCATCAGTTCCACCTCTCGGTGGAGGCCGTGACGATCTTCTTCAGGTACGCCGTCCTCCTGGGCCCGGTCGTCGCCTTCTGGCTCACCCACCGGCTCTGCCTCGGCCTGCGTCTCCAGGACCGGCACGACGTGGAGCACGGGCCGGAGAGCGGCGTGATCGTCCGGAGCGCGCAGGGCGGCTTCCACGAACGCCCGATGCACGTCGAGCCCGAGCGGCAGCACGCGGTCACCGGGCCGCGTGACTGACCGCGCGGGCCGGGCCGCTTGACCTTGACACTGTGACAAGGTCTTCACTGGTCGCCGAGGAGGTGGTCTCCATGACCAGGCAGGAACAGGACCCGGACACGTCCGACGTCGTCGGAGGGCTGGCGGCCGGCGACCCGTCGGTACGGCTGCGGGCGGCCCTGGCGGTGGGCACGACGCCTGACCCGCGCCTCGTCGGCACGCTCGTCGAGCGATGCGCGGTGGAGCCGGAGTTCCACGTGCGCGACATGCTCACCTGGGCGCTCACCCGCCACCCGGCGGAGCTGACGGTCCCGAGGCTGCTCGGCGAGCTGCGCTCGGAGCGCGCGCAGGCACGCAGCCAGGCGTTGCACACGCTGTCCAAGATCGGCGACCGGCGGGCGTGGCCGGCGATCACCCGGGAACTGCTGACCGACGCCGACGACGAGGTGGCACGCAGCGCCTGGCGGACCGCGGTGCTGCTGGCACCCGAAGACGAGCAGCCCGGACTGGCCGAAGTATTGTCGACACAGCTCGGGCGCGGCCGACGGGAGACCCAGCTGAGCCTCAGCCGGGCGCTGGTCGCGCTCGGCGAGGTGATCGAGCCGGTGCTGCGGGCCGCGATGGCCGACCCGGATCCCGGCGTGCGCACGCACGCCGGGGCCACGGAACGGCTGCTGCGCGACCCGGAGGCCGGATTCGAGTTCGCGATCGAGGAGGCGAAGCGCGTCGTGGCCCTCGGCGCCGGCGGCCAGGAGGGATGATGGGCTGTGCTGATCGGCGACGTCGCGCGACGGTCCGGGGTGAGCGCCCGCATGCTCCGCCACTACGACGCGCTCGGCCTGGTGCGCCCGACGGGCCGGAGCGACGCCGGCTATCGCGAGTACTCCGGCGAGGACATCCGGCGGATCTTCCACATCGAGAGCCTGCGGTCGCTGGGCCTGTCGCTGCGTGACGTCGGCCGGGCGCTCGACGATCCCGGCTTCACGCCCTCCGGGCTCGTCGAGGACCTCATCCGGCGGACCCGGGAACGCATCGCGGCCGAGACGGAGCTGCTCACGCGACTGCGCCGGATCGAGGCCGCCGGGCCCGCCGGCTGGGAGGACGTGCTCCAGGTCGTCTCCCTCCTGCAGGCGCTCGGGTCGAAGAACGCGGGCCGGCGCCAGAGCGCGGCCCTGTCCTCGGTCGCCGAGGTCCCGGTGGAGGCGCTGGTCGAGGCGGCGCTGAGCGAGAGCGACCCGCACGTCGCCGGAGCCCTGCGATGGGCTCTGGCGCAGTCGGGCGAGGGCGCCGCCGCGCTGCTGGCCCATGGGCTGCACGCACCGGCGGCCGAGGTGCGCAAGCGCGCGGTCCAGTCGATCGCCGAACTACCGGACGCCGAGGCGACCGCCCTGCTGCGCGACGCCCTCACGGGCCCCGACGCCGTGGTCCGCCGCCACGCGGCCCTGGCGCTCGGGGCACGCGGCGTGGACGACGCCATCCCGACGCTCATCGACATGGTCGTCGAGGGGACGAACGACGTCGACGCGGCCGACGCCCTCAGCGCGCTGGCGGGCCGCCCCGGGGCGGCGGACCCGATCGCCGCCGGGCTCGTGGACCGCCTCGCCCGGCGTGGCGCCGAGCCGTCCGCGCGCCGGCGGCTGACGCAGGCGCTCGCCGACATCCCGGGAGCCACCGCGTCACGTGCCCTCGCCGACCTGACGCAGGACGACGACCGCGCCGTCGCACTCACCGCGACCTACATCCTGGGGCTGCGCGACACACGATGAGCCTCTGCCCCCGTCACGGCAGCAGGGCGACGAACCACGGACGTTCAAGCAACCACGGTTGACCACCAGGAGCTAGTCAACTAGGGTTGCTTATATGCCGAAGGACGACGTACCCGTGGCCCAGGGGCCCGCCGACGCGCTCGCGGCGGTCGTGGCGCTGCGGCGCCGGGCCGACCAGCTGGAGTACGCCGCCGTCGAGCAGGCTATGCGCGCCGGGTGGGGCTGGCCGCAGGTCGCCGAGGCGCTCGGCGTCACCCGCCAGGCGGTCCACAAGAAGCACGCCAAGCGGCTCATCGCGGCCGGCGCGATGCCGAGGAGACGACAGTGAGCGCGATCGACCACTACATCAACGACATCATCGTGCGGGGAGCGGCCGAGGCGCGGGCGGAAGGCTCCGCCGCCACCCAGGCCCACCACCTCCTGCTGGCCATCACCACGGTCGAGGGCACCGCCGCGCACCGCGTGCTGACGGCGGCGGGGCTCGGGCGGCAGGCGATCAGGGATGCGCTGGACCGGGAGTTCGAGCACAGCCTCGGCGCCGCCGGGGTGTCCCTCGCCTCCTACGACCTGCCGGAACCCGTCCGCCACCCCAAGGATCATCCCAAGCTCGGCGCCTCCGCCCGGCTCGCGCTCGAGCGCGGCTTCGCCGCCGCCAAGAGCAAGAAGGACCTGCGTCCCGCGCATCTGCTGCGCGGCGTCCTGGGCGCCGGCGTCGGCACCGTGCCGCGCGCGCTCGCCCTGGCCGGCGTCGACCGGGCCGGCCTGATCGATCGCGTCGAGGAGACGCTCGCGCGCGAAAGCTGGTAACCGGCACCCCTGCCCCCACGCTCCGGCCCGTTCGGGCCGCGACGCTCCATGCCCTCGCGCCGGACTTCCCCCGGCGGGTGCTCCGGCGCGAGGTCGTCCGATCACGAAGAGAGGTCATCTCATGACGAAGAGCAACGGCATCGCGCTCGACGTCGACGGGCTACGCATGCGCTACGGCTCGCTCGACGTCCTGCACGACGTCACGTTCCAGGCCCGCCACGGCGAGGTTGTGGCCTTGCTGGGACCGAACGGCGCGGGCAAGACCACCACGATCGAGATCCTGGAGGGCTTCCGCATCCGGTCGCAGGGCCGGGTCTCGGTGCTCGGCGCCGACCCCACCCACGGCGACGAGCAGTGGCGGGCCAGGCTCGGGATCGTGCTGCAGTCCTGGCGCGACCACGGCAAATGGCGGGTACGCGAGTTCCTCGCCCACCTCGGCGCCTACTACGCCCCCTACGCCGTCCCCGGGATCCCACGGCCCTGGGACCCCGACGAGCTGATCGAGCGGGTCGGCCTGACCGGGCACGCCGGCAAGAAGCTCAGGACGCTGTCGGGCGGCCAGCGGCGCAGGCTCGACGTGGCGATCGGCCTCGTGGGGCGTCCCGAGCTGCTGTTCCTCGACGAGCCGACCACCGGCTTCGACCCGCGGGCCAGGTCCGACTTCCACGATCTCGTACGCGGCCTGGCCGACGCCCGCGAGACCACCGTCCTGCTCACCACCCACGACCTGGACGAGGCCGAGAAGCTGGCCGACCGCATCCTCGTGCTGAACGGCGGCCGGATCGTCGCCGACGGCACCACCGCCGAGCTGGCCCGGCGGATCGCCGGCGAGGACGAGGTGCGCTGGGTGCGCGACGGGCAGCGGTACGCCGAGGCGACGCCCGACTCGACCGCGTTCGCCCGCGAGCTGTTCGCCCGCCACGGCGACGACATCCAGGAGCTGGAGGTCCACCGGGCCTCGCTGGAGCAGACGTACCTGGCGCTGGTGCGCGAGGCCGAGGAGGTGGCCCGGTGAACGCGACCGTCCTGCGCGCGGGCTGGTCCCGGGGCCTGATCGAGCTGAGGCAGTCGTTCACCAACGGCGCCGAGCTGTTCTCCCACTTCCTGTGGCCCGCCCTGATGGTGGCCACGCTGTTCTTCATCCGGGACCTCTCGGTCGGCCCCCTCCTGCTCGGCGCCCTGGCCTTGCCCGGCATCCTCGGCATGAACGCCGCGACCGGCATGATCGGCATGAGCCAGCAACTCACCGCCGACCGCGAGGACGGCACGCTGCTGCGCGCCAAGGCGACCCCGCACGGGATGCCCGCCTACCTGATCGGCAAGGTGATCTCGGTGTCCGGCGGCCTGCTGGCCGACCTGGTGATCTTCCTCGTGCCCGCCGCGCTCCTCGTCCAGGGCCTGCGGATCGGCCCGGACTCCTGGCCCGGCCTGGCCTGGGTGCTGGTGCTCGGCCTGGTCGCGACCCTGCCGATCGGCGCGGTGCTGGGCTCGGTGTTCACCACCGCACGCGCCCAGGGGCTGATCCAGCTGCCGTTCCTCGCGCTGATCGGCATCTCCGGCATCTTCTACCCGATCAGTGCACTGCCCGAGTGGCTGCAGTGGATCGCCCAGATCTTCCCCGTCTACTGGATGGGGCTCGGCATGCGGTCGGCCCTGTTGCCGGACTCGGCGGTCGCCGTCGAGATCGGCGAGTCGTGGCGGCACCTGGAGACCGCCGGCGTGCTGGGCGCCTGGGCGCTGCTCGGCCTGCTCGTGGCGCCGGTCGTGCTGCGGCGGATGGCACGCGGGGAGTCCGGCTCGACGGTGGCGGCCCGCCGTGAGCGTGCCCTGGGGCGGGTCGGATGAGCGCCGTGACCGTCACGACGGCGACCGGCCGGTCCCTGGCGCCGGACCTGGCCCGGGGCGTGATGTTGCTGGCGATCGCGGTGGCGCACGCGCCGGTGTTCGCCGCCGGCACGGCCTTCGGGGTGCTCGACGGCGTGGCCGCGTTCCTCGATCATCTGCTCGCCCACAACCAGGCCCGGCCGATGTTCGTGTTGATGTTCGGCTACGCGCTGGGCCAGTTCGCCTACCGGCATCAGGCCAAGGGCGGGGACTGGAGCTCGCTCAGGACGCTCCTGCGGCGCCGGGGCCGATGGCTGATCGTCATCGGCTTCGTGCACGGACTGCTCGTGCCGCTGGACATCATCGCGGTGTACGGGCTGACGCTGCTGATGCTCGTCCCGCTCGTGCGGGCCCGGGACTCGGTGTTGTGCTGGACGGCCGCCCTGACCCTCCTCCCGGCGGCGCTCGTGACCTCCGGTCCGGTCCTGCTGGCCTTCGCCGGCGCCGTGGACGTCGCGGGGGCCGGGATCATGCCGGCCGACCTCGGCTCCCACCTGCTGTCCGGCCTGCAGCTGTGGCCGCTCAAGACGATCCTGGGCACGATCGACATCGTGCCGGGCATGATGCTGGGCATCTGGGCGGCTCGCCGCCGCATCCTGGACGAGCCCGAGCGCCACCTGACCCTGCTGCGCCGCGTCACCGCGATCTGCCTCGGCGTCGCGCTCGCCGGCCGGCTTCCGGGGGCCCTGCTGCTGTCCGGCGCGTGGACGCCCCCCGCGCCCTGGGCCGCCGTTCTCGCGCACACCCTCGCCGGCCAGGCCGGCGGCATCGGCCTGGCCGCCCTCATGGGGCTCATCGCGACACGGTCCCGCCTCGGCCCCCTCACCGCCGCCCTCGCCGCCCTCGGCCGGTGCTCGCTGACCTTCTACCTGTTCCAGTCAGCGGTGTTCCTCGTGCTGTTCTACCCGTTCACGCTGGGCCTGTCCGACGACGTGGGCTTCGCCGCCGCCTTCGGCATCGCCCTCGCGGTCGGCGCCGTCTCGATCGTCCTCGCGAACTGGCTGCACCGCACAGGCCGCCGAGGCCCGATGGAGGTCCTCCTACGGCGCCTGACCTACGGCCGCCGCGGCACGACGGCCTGGTCGAAAGCTGCTTCCTAGACCTGCCGGCGGCCGGCGAGGTCGGCGCGCGCCGCCGCGGCGGCCTGGCCGACGCCCTGCCTGATGCGGTTCTCCACCCGCGCGACCGCGCCCGGGCCGGCCGCCATGCTGCCCCCGGTGACCTGGGCCTGGCCGGTGACGAAGATGCCGTTGTTCAGGATGGTCGTCTGGCGGTCGCGCAGGTCGCTCACGTCGACGTTGTGCTCCTCCAGGAAGTCGGCGACGGCGTCCATGATGCGCTGTTCGGCGGCCTTGACGTACATCTCCTTGTCGAGCTGCTGGAAGTAGCGGTGGTAGAGGTGGTCGGTGGCGTGCTCGCGGGGGTTGTAGGCCGCGCCGTAGTTGAAGGTGTGGCCGCGGATGGCCTTGATGCTCGCCTTCTGCTGCCGCCTGCGCCTTCTCGGCTCAGAGAGCGCGGCGAGGGTGTTGGGCAGGGCCAGCACCAGCCCCGCGGCGGTGCGCCGCAGCGCGGACAGCGCGATGCGGGCCATCCGCTCGGAGGGCGCGCAGTTGACCAGCCGGTCGACGTCGCGGTAGGCCTCCCGCAGCGGCGGCAGCAGCGAGTAGCCGGCCTCCGTGAACATCATGCCCTTCTCGGCGAGCAGCACGAACCGCAGGAAGATCGAGATGACCACCTCGCCCTCCCAGCCGGTCACGCTCACCGTGAGGTAGGGGCGGGCCCGCGTGCGCGGGTTGTCGCGCAGCCGGTGGATGAACCGCTCGCTCACCGTCGGCACGGGTGGCAGGAGGGCGTCGGGCAGCACGGCCGCCTGGAGCTCGGGGTCGGTCTCGTGGCGCAGGTCGAGGCCGTTGACGAAGAGCTTGTCGCCGACGGTGAGACCGGGCAGGCCGAGGGCGGCGATCTCGGCGGCCACCCGGTCGTAGAGCTCGCCGACCGCGAAGGGCACGACCGTCTCGCCGGGCCTGGCCTTGGCGACGTTCATGGTGAACGACCAGCTGTTGATCCTGCTGCCGTAGCCGACGAAGGGGGAGTAGTCGGCGAACACCGTGACGTTCCCGGCGCCGCGGTCGGCGATGTCGACCAGATGGTCGCGCAGCGCGGGCGAGCTGGGCAGCGGCGCCTCGGCCGGGTCGAAGGAGTCGCGGGTCAGCCTGGTCAGGATGACCGACTCGTGGGCGTCGTAGAGCTCCGCGAAGACGACGAGCCAGGCCAGGAAGAGCGGCAGCAGGACGAGCGGGCTGGACAGCAGGGCCAGGGTGGCCACGGCGAGCACGGCAAGCAGGGCGTCGCGCACATGCTGGCGTCTTCGGGCCATCAGGCCGTACTTGAGCATCGTGGCCAGGTCGACGCCGGGGGACTGGGCGACGGCCCGGAAACGGTCATGAAGAATTGAGCGAATGGTGGAATTACGCACTTTTGCGTCGAGCATCATGGCGATGCTGAGATATCGCGTGACTTCCGTGGCGGCCGGGCGATCGCCCTGGAAATGGCGGCCACAATTAGCGCATACCAGGGAATCGGGCAGGTTGGGGCTGTCGCAGTGACCGCAGTTCATCAGCTCAGTCCTCTGGTCGGGGTTTCCGTGGAGCCTGGCGTCACCCCGACTTTAACGAGCGCGCGTCCGGCATCGCCACGCGAAAAGAATTCGCCCTGAGGACATTATTCGCCAAACGCGATAAACAGCTGCGACGCATCCGTTCGCCGGGAGTGCCAACCTTTCGCCGCGCCCATGGCGTCTGGAGGTTACCGAGACTGAGGAGAGACGTTGGATCGCGACACCGCCTTCCGGGCGTTCGTGGATGCTCACCAACGCCCGTTGATGCGCCTGGCCTACCTGCTCACCGGAGAGGTCCACCTCGCGGAGGACCTCCTGCAGAGCGTGCTGGTCCGCATGATCGGGCGGTGGTCGAGACTACGCCACGTCGGCAACCTCGACGCCTACGCGCGCAGGACCATGGTGAACCAGTACATCTCCTGGCGAAGGCGGCGCGGTTCCGGCGAGGTGCCGACCGCCGAGCCGCCCGACCGCGCGTACGTGAGCGAGGACTCCGCCGTGCTGCGGATCGTCCTGCGTCAGGCGCTCATGCGGCTGACGCCCAAGCAGCGCGCGGTGCTCGTCCTGCGCTTCTACGAGGACCGGACCGAGCGTGAGGTCGCCGACCTGCTGGGCTGTTCGGTCGGCACCGTCAAGAGCCAGGCGCACCACGCGCTGGCCCGGCTGCGGGCGCTGGCGCCCGAGCTGGCCCCGAGACTGCCCGCCCTGGACGACCCGGCCCACAGTGAGGGGGCACGCCGATGACCTGGTTCGGCGAACAACTCGCCCATATCGCCGACGACATGCCGGAGCGCGACCTGGCCGCCAGGGCGATCGAGGCCCATCAGCGCCGGCGGCGCACCCTCATGGCGCTGTCGGCCGCCGTGGTGGTCGTGGTCACCGTGCTCGCCGCCACCGTCGGCGTGCGGGCGCTGCCCGGCGAGCCGCGCGCCGCCGTGCGCCCGGCGCAACCGCCCGAGCGGTCCGTCGTCAAGGTCGGCGTGGTGCCGAGCGTGGAGTCGGCGCCCGTGTTCGTGGCGCTGGAGAAGGGCTATTTCCGGGAGGAGGGGCTGACGGTCCAGCCGCGGATCGTCTCCGGCGCCGCCGCCGCGGCCCCGGAGCTCGCCATGGGCGCGCTGGATCTGGCGCAGACCGACTACGCCACCCTCTTCCAGGCGAACGAGCACGGCCAGTCCCTCAGGATCGTCGCCAGCCTGCACCGGGCCGGGCCGGGCACCTTCGCGATCGCGGTGAATCCCGGGTCGAGGATCCGGACCGCGGCCGACCTGAGAAAGAAAAGGATCGCGGTCCCGAACCTCGCGGGGCTCGGGCGGACGGCGCTGGCGGCCGTGCTGAAGCGGGCCCGGCTGACGTTCCGGGACGTCCTGCTGGTCGAGCGGCCCTACCCCGAGATGCTCATCGCCCTGGAGAAGGGCCAGGCCGACGCCGCGCTGCTGGCCGAGCCGTACGTCACCATCGGCCGCGCGTCCGGGCGCGCCCGGATCGTGCAGGACGCCATGACCGGCGAGTTCGCGAACCTCTACACCGCCGGCATGTCGGCCACCGACCGGTGGACCAGGGCGAACCCTCGAACCCTGGCGGCCTTCCGGCGCGCGCTGGCCAAGGCGCAGGCCCTGATCGCGGCCGACCCCCGGCAGGCACGCGACGTGCTTGCCCGCTACACGAGGATCACCGGGACGGCGGCGGCGGACGTCGCGATCGGCTCCTATCCCGCCCGGCTGGACCTGGCCGAACTCCGGCGCGTCGCCGACCTGGCCCGCGTGTACGGGCTCCTCGGCCGCCCGGCGGACCTGGCGGACGCCGTCGCGGAGGGCGGCTGACCTCAGATCTCCTTGAGGAAGACGATCGCGTCCGCCTGGTCGACGGTGGCGGGGTCGAGGGCCAAATACGTGTGGTCCACCGGGACGCGGGGCGCCGGCCTGCGGTCGAGCGCCCCGGCCAGGCGGCGGGGATCGACGACGGCGCGGGCGCCGGGCAGGTCGGACAACAGGCCTTCGAGGGTGTCGGGGGCCGGGACGTCGGCGCCGCGGGAGCCGAAGGTCGAGGCGGCGAAGGCGTACCGATCGCCGAGGCCCGCGGCGAGGACGGCCCCCGCGCTCCACCACCGCAGCGCCTCGCCCGCGAACCACCACCGGCTCTCGTCGCGCTGCAGGTGGCGGTTGTGGGCGAAGACGAGGGTGGGGCCCCGGCGGTCCTCGCGCCGGACGATCGCGTCGAGGTTGCCGGCCATCATCGTGTCGCGCAGGCTCATCAGCGTGCCGAGCCGGCGGGGCGAGGGGTCGGCCATGCCGGCGTGGTAGCGCAGCAGCCCGGTGGCGGTGCGGGCGTGCAGGCCGGCGCGCCACCGGTCGTCGCCGGACGTGACGGCCGCCAGGTGCGGGGCGTGCGCGGTGAGCAGCACGCCGAGGTCGTCGGCGATCAGGCGCAGCTCCCTGACCTCCGGCGCGCCGCCGATCGACCGGGCCGGGTCGGTGAGGGCGGCCGGGTCGGTCCAGCGCTCGTCGGGGCCGAACAGCGCGCCGAGCTCATCGCGGGTCAGGGGCAGGTCGAGGTGGGGGGCCAGGTAGTCGTACAGGGCGGTCAGGGCCGGGCGCGGGGCGGCCGGGCCGGTGATCTCCACAGGGGCGTCGAAGCCGTCGAAGCGCAGCCGGTCGCGCGGCGCGGACCGCTCGTTGCGGGCCCGCATCCAGCGCAGGAGCTCGCGGTTGGCGGGCGAGGCGCCGAACCCGTGGCTGAAACCGCGGCTCATCGCCTCGTCGAGGGTGACGGCGCCGCCAGTGACGTACGCGTCGGCGGTCAGGCCGGCCAGGCAGTCGCTCTCGATGGCGATCGACCGGTAGCCCTCGTGCTCGACGAGGTGACGGACGAGCTCGTTGCGCACCTCCAGGAAGGCTTCGACGCCATGCGTGGGCTCGCCCAGGCCGAGCACGCGGACGCCGGGGGGCAACAGCGCGGTGAGTGCGCCGCCGGTGAACGTCTGGGCGGCGTCCCGGATGGAGGTCGTCATGCCTTCAACCGTATCGTTGAACTTCTCGTGTAAACTTCTGGTCGATCCCCCAGCGGGCAGGAGGGCATACCTTCAACATGCGGCCCATCGATCTGGCGCGCGCGCACGGCCTGTCCACCCAGGCGGTGCGCAACTACGAGGACGCGGAGATCCTGCCGCGGTCCAAGCGTTCCGCGCACGGCTACCGCGTCTACACCCCGCGCCACGCGGCGGCGCTGCGCACGTTCCTGGCGCTGGTCCCCGCCCACGGGCACGCGACCGCGACCGCGATCATGCGAACCGTGAACGGCGGCGGCCTCCCGGCGGCGCTGCGCCTGATCGACGACGGCCACGCCCAGCTCGCGCAGGACCGCAGCACGCTGGAGGCCGTCGAACGCGCGCTGCGCGACCTGGCGCCGCCGCGCGAGGCGGAGCCGGGCGTGACGTTCATCGGCCCGCTGGCCCGCCGGCTGCGCATCAAGCCGGCGACGTTGCGCAAGTGGGAGCGGGCCGGGCTGACCGTGCCCCGGCGCGACCCGCGTACCGGCTACCGCGTCTACACCGCCGCCGACGTCCGCGACGTGCTGCTGGCCCACCAGCTGCGGCGCGGCGGCTACGGGCTGGAGCAGATCCGGCAGGTGCTGGACCAGGTGCGCGCGGCGGGCGGCATGGAACCCCTGCAGGCGACGTTGCGCGACTGGCACGACCGGCTCACCGCCAGGGGCCTGGCGATGCTCGCCGCCGCCGCCGCGCTGGACGCCTACCTGCGCGAGGGGAACTTTGCGACCGGAGAGGGCATCTAACACGCCGTGGAAGCGTCGAACGCCGGAGAACCGCAGCGCATAGGGCAATACTGGCTGGCCGGCCGGCTCGGGTCCGGTGGCCAGGGGGTGGTGTACGACGCCTACGACCCCGAAGGCCGCCGGGTCGCCCTCAAGGTCCTGCACATGGCCGACAGCCCGGGGAGCCGCGAGCGGTTCGCCAAGGAGGCGGCCGCGGCCGGGCGGGTGGCGTCGTTCTGCACGGCGCGGGTGCTCGACTGCGACCTGTCGGGCAGCAGGCCGTACATCGTCAGCGAGTACGTGCCCGGCCCCAGCCTGCGCCGGGCGGTCGAGCAGGGGCGCCGGTTCGCCGGGGACGACCTGCACCGGCTGGCCACGGCGATCGCCACCGCCCTGACCGCCGTGCACGACGCGGGCGTGATCCACCGGGACCTGAAGCCGGACAACGTGCTGCTCGGCACCGACGGCCCCCGCGTGATCGACTTCGGCATCGCGCGCACCGTGGACATGTCGCTGACCAGGACCGGCGAGGTGGCCGGCACGCCCACGTACATGGCGCCCGAGGTGTTCACCGGGCAGCGGGCGGGCGCGCCCGCCGACGTGTTCGCCTGGGGCTCGATCATCGTGTTCGCCGCCACGGGCGAGGACCCGTTCCGCGCCGACAACCTCGGCGGGGTCATGCACCGGGTGTTGTCGGCCCAGCCCGACCTGAGCGGGCTGCCGCCCCGGCTGGCCTCGCTGGTGTCGGCCGCGCTGGAGAAGGACCCGGCGGCCCGTCCCACCGCCCGTGACCTGCTGCTCGCCCTGGTCAGCGGCACCAGCGCCGACACCCGCGGGCTGCTGACGGCGGGCAGCCGCGCCGCCAGGGGCGTGCACGTGCCCGAGCAGGCCGACCCGGCGCTCGGCACGATCGCCGAGGACGCCTACGGCGCGCTCGCGCCCGAGGAGCGCGAGCTGGCCGCCGAGGTGTTCCTGCGCCTGGTGACGGTCACCGAGGACGGGCACGAGGCCGTGCGCTGGGCGTTGAAGGAGGACCTGCTCGCCGGACGCTCCGAGCGGGAGACCCGGGCGATCGAGCACATCCTCCAGGTGTTCTCCTACCTGGTGACGCAGAAGGACGAGGCGGTGGCGCTGTCGCGTCCCGCGCTGCTGCGCGCCTGGCCGCGGCTGCGCGTCTGGGTGGACGGCGACCGCGACGGGCTCGCCGTGCTCGGCCAGCTCAGCGACGCCGCCCGCCAGTGGGCCGGCAACGGCCGCAAGGACGGCGACCTGCTCCAGGGCAGCCGCCTCGACCAGGCGCTGACCTGGGCCGCCACCGGCCGCAGGCACATCACGCTGACCCCGCTCGAACGTGACTTCCTGGCCGCGGGCACCGGCCTGACCAGGCGGCGTGTGCGCCGCAGGCGGCTGACCACGGCGGCGCTGGCCGGGCTGCTGGTGGTGGCGCTGGCGGCGGGCGGCCTCGCCGTGCTGCGTGGCAGGCAGGTGACCGAGCAGAGCCGCCTGGCGGGCCTGCAGCGCGACCAGGCGATCGGGCGGCAGGCCGCCGCCGAGGCCGACCGGCTGCGGACGACCGACCCGGCCACGGCGATGCTGCTCAGCGTGGCGGGCTGGCGGCTGGCCCCCGGCCCCGGCACCCGGCGGAGCCTGACGACCTCGCTGACGATGCCGGAGAGCGCGGTCTTCCGCGACCCGGGCGCCAAGGGCCTCTCCGCGTCGGCGTCGGCGGCCGGCGGGCGCGTCCGGGCCATCGCCGGCGAGGACGGCGTGCGGGTCTACGACGTGCCCTCCGGGCGGCAGACCGCGTTCTGGCGGTGGCCGCAGGGCCTGGACGCGCTGCCGTCGGCGGCGGCGCTCAGCCCGAGCGGGCGCACGCTGGTGGTGATCAGCAGGGACACGGCCTACGCCTGGGACGCCAAGACGGGCGCCAAGCTGCGCGAGCACCGCGTCGGCGAGGGCAGCCCCGGCGTGCACGTCACCTTCGACGGCAACGAGAACCTGGCCGCGGTGATGCGCGAGAGCACCCTGGAGTTCCTGTGGGACACCAGGACCGGCGCGTCCTACACCCCGGAGCTGGAGGCGGGCGTCGCTCCGGCGATCGCGCGCTCCGGCGCCTACATCGCGGGCGTCGGGCCCAACCAGGGCGGGCTGAAGGTGATCCGCCTGCCCGGTCTCACCGTGGACACCCGCCTGCCGAAGGCGTGCGGGCCGGTGGTGGCGTTCACGCCGGACAGCAGGCGGCTGCTGTGCGCGAACGGCGACATCGCCGCCTTCGACCTGGCCACCGCCAGGAAGGTGCCCGACTCCGACCGGCCGTTCTGGCAGGAGTCGGCCCTGGACGACACACTGGCCGGACGGCTGCGGCTGAGCCCCGACGGTCGCCGGATGCTGGCCGTCGAGGGCCGTACCCTGCACCTGCTCGACGCGGACGACGGCGACGAGCTGGCCCTCTACCGGGCCGAGGGCGAGCCCGAGGACGTCTGGCTGGAGGCCGACGGCCACACCGTCCGTTACGTGCTCGACAGCTCGACCGTCACCGCCGACCTGACCTCCCGCCTGCCCTCCACCCGGCTGCCGCAGGGCTACGAGATGGACGCCTTCAGCCCGGACGGCCGCCTGGCCGCCGTCACCAAGGACGCCGGGCCGGTCCGCGTGTGGGACGGCGGCCGGCTCGGCGTCGCGATGGCCGGCAGCGCGGGCGTCACCGGACAGCTGTTCGACCCGGCGGGCGCCCGGCTGGCCGCCGAGGGCGAGGACTCCTCGGCCGGCCTCTGGGACGTCGCCACCGGCCGCCGGTTGTGGCGCCACGCCGTGCCGCGCACGCAGTTCGTGCTGTCGAAGGCGTTCACCCCCGACGGCCGCCGGCTGGTGCTGTCGCTCAAGGAGCAGAGCGAGCGGGACGCCCGCAACGAGCTGGTCGTCCTCGACGCCGGCACCGGCCGGACGCTCGCCCGGCACCCCCTGACCACGACCACCGAGACCATCGTGCCCACCCGCGACGGCACGGCGGTGGTGACCGGCACCGGCAAGGTCTACGACCTGCGCACCGGCAAGGCCGTCGGCCCCGGCTTCAACCGGTCGGGCCTGGCGATCGCGCTCAGCCCCACCGCTCAGGTGCTCGCCCTCGGCTCGGCCACGGTCGAGCTGTGGGACGTCGCCAAGGGCCGCGAACTGCCGCCCGCGCTGCGCGTGGCCGCCCGGGCGCAGGTCGAGACGGTGCTGTTCAGCCACGACGGCTCGCTGCTCGCGCTGATCGGCAGGTCCATCGGGGAGACGTTCGACGACGTGTACACCGTCCAGGTCTGGGACGTCGGCTCGCGGGAGCGGATCGGCTCCTTCCCGATCGGCATCCTCGACCGGCTGGCCTTCAGCGCCGACGACCAGACCCTGTACGTCTCGGGCAACTCCTCCGGGACGATCATCCGGATCCCGGTGGGCGCCGAGTCCGTGTCCCGCCTGGTGTGCGAGCGCGCGGGCCGCACGATGAGCGCGGAGGAGTGGCGGCGGTACCTGAAGGACGTGCCCTACCGGGACGTCTGCCCGGGGGCGCGGCGCGGACGGTCGTGACGCGCGCCGGTCGTCAGATCGCGGGCAGGCCCCGATCGCCGTCCAGCACGCCGCCGCGCAGGTCGTCCGGGGCCGTGACGCGCGGCGGCACGCGCAACGTCAGCATGGCCACGTCGTCGTCGTTGTCGTCGGGCCGGACGCGCTCCAGCAGCATGTCGCCGAGCGCGTTCAGCGGCCGGTGGGTGTGGGAGGCGGCGTACCGGCTCAGACGGGCCAGCCCCTCGTCCAGGGAATGCTTCGGGGACTCGATCAGCCCGTCGGTGTAGAGCACGAGGGTGGACTCCGGCGGCAGCTCCACGACGGCGTCGGCACGCTCCCCGCGGATGCCGGTGCCCAGCAGCAGGCCCTGGCCCTCCTCCAGGAAGCGGGTGCGACCGTCGCGCTCGACCAGCAGCGGCGGCGGATGGCCCGCGTTGCTCCAGCACAGCAGCCAGCGGCCGTCGTCGGTGTGCTCCAGCCGGGCCAGGACGACGGTGGCCATGGTCGCCTGCGCCATCCGCACCACCGCGCGGTCGAGCCGGTCGAGGATGGCGCTGGGCCGGTCCTGCTCGGCGCCGGCGTAGGCGCGCAGCATGTTGCAGACCTGGGCCATCCCGGCGGCGGCCTCCAGGTCGTGGCCGACCACGTCGCCGATCACCAGGGCGGTGGCGCCGTCGGGCATGGTGAAGGCGTCGTACCAGTCGCCGCCGACCTGCGAGGCGCGGGGGGCGGGCACGTAGAGGGCGCTCATCTCCAGGCCGGGCACCGACGGCAGGCGCGGCAGCAGGTGGCGCTGCATGGTCTCGGCGACCCGGCGCTGCCGCTCGTACAGGCGGGCGTTGTCCAGGGCCAGGCCGGCCCGGCGGGCGATGTCCTCCACCAGCAGCAGGTCGGCGGTGGTGAACGCGCCGGGACGCTCGGCGCGGCCGAGCGTCAGCGCCCCGACCACCTCGCGCACGCCGCGGATGGGCGCGATGCCCACCGAGTGCATGCCGGTCCTGCGGAACAGCTCCTGCTGGAAGACCGCGATGCCGGAGTCGGGCGCGCCCTGGTAGGTCTCCGGCCCGGCCAGCGTCGCCGTGACCCCGCGCAACGCCCGCGACAGCGGCATCGGCGACTCCTCGGGGACCGCGGGCATCGGCCCCTCCAGGTCCTCGTGGTGGACCAGGGCGCCGTCCTCGTGGTGGACGACGGCGGCGCGGGTCACGCCGCCGTGTTCGGTGAGCAGGTCCACCACCACCCAGTCCGCGAGCAGCGGCACCACCAGGCGGACGAGCTGGCGCAGCGTCTCGTCCACGTCGAGGCTGGAGGTGAGCGTCGTGGTGGTCTCCGCCAGCAGGGCCAGCCGGTCGAGCTCGGACATCGACGTCATGTGCTCCGGCTCCGGGACGTGCGCGCCGGGTTCGTCGGCGTCGTGGAAGAGCACCAGCGCCCCGGTCGTGCCGTCGCCGAGCACGCAGGGCGTGACCAGCCACGAGGCCGGCAGCAGGGAGCCGTCGCCGCGTGCCAGCCATTCCCGCTCGCCCTGGGAGGTGCCGCCGGTGATGAGCGGGCGTCGCATCGCGCACCGGCTGCGCGGCAGCGTCTCGCCGCGCGGGCCGCGGTGGAGCAGGTCGTGGGCGTCGCCGCCGAGCAGTTCGGCGGCGGTACGGCGGAGCAGGACCTCGGTGCGCGGAGCGACCTCGACGATCCGGCCCCGGTCGTCCACGACGTACCCGCCGGCGTGGGTCAGGTCGGACAGCCCGCGGCCGCCCTGCGGCCGGTGCGGCCCGGCGTCGTGCTCCGGCACGTTCATGGTGTCGGCTCCTCTCGTGCCCACCTCCTACCCGCCGGCCTGTCCGTCACCAGGGACGCCCGCGGTCTTGACAGTATGGCCGACCTTAGGCGGATCTATTCAGTACCCGAGAATCCGGGTGCGGTCGCTGACCTCGTCGGAGAGGAACGACGCCAGGGCCCCTGCTTCCTCGCCGACGGCGGCGCGCTCGGCCGGGGAGAGGCCGCGCAGCGGCGTGACGAGCACGGTCTCGTCCTCGACGGTCCAGGTGGCCGAGACCCGGCCGTCCACCAGGACCGTCCGGGCGCCGGCGACCGACAGGCCCCGGTGTTCGCCGTCGATGATCCGGCCGCGGTCGTCGTAGCCGAGGATCGCGTTGTCGAACGCCGGCAGGAACCGTACGGGGGCGGGCGTGCCGGGGTCGGGGCGTGGCGCGCCGGGCAGGTCCAGCAGCTCGCGGCCACGCTCGTCCCGGAAGGCGACCAGCTCCTCGCGTACCGCCGTCACGGCCTTGGGCAGGCCCGCCAGGCCGGACCAGGCGCGCAGGTCGGCCGTGGCGGCGGGGCCGTACGCCGCCAGGTAACGCCGTACGAGGGCCTGCCCCACGGGGTCGGAGCCGTCGGCGGACGGCGGGTCCACCTCCCGCCCGAGCCAGGACGACAACGGCAGGTTGCGCACGCCCGCCCGCGCCCGCCACAACCCGCGCGGCGGGAGCTGCGCCATCGGGACCAGCGCGGCGACCAGCATCTCGCCCAGCGCCCGCGGCCCCGGCTCGGGCCAGCGACCGGCCACCGCCCGCGCCAGCTGCGACATCGAGCGCGGCTCGCCGTCGGCCAGCACCGCCCGGCCGGCCGCCGCGAGCTCGTCGAGGTTCACCCCGGCCAGCTCGTGGCGGTAGACGCCGAGCACCCGCTGGCGCAGCATCGCGTCGTGCCGGGCCCGCCAGGCCAGGACGTCGGCGGCGGTGACCAGGTGGACGGTGCGCCGCATCAGGTGGGTGCGCACCACGTCCCGGCCGGTCAGCAGGTCCGACAGCGCGGCCGGGTCGAAGGCGCGCACCCGTGACCAGAGCCCGGTGAAGGGCTCCTGCGGCTCCTGCGCCTGCAGGCCGCACAGATGCGCGACGGCGTCGAGGACCGGCAGGTCGGCGCGGTCGAGCAGCAACTGGCGGGCGAGCGTGGCGCGGTTGAGCGCCCTGGTGCTCAGAACGGTCATCTTCTCTTCCCGCGCTCAGGACGCGCCGTGACGGTCATCTCTTTTTCGCGTTCAGGACGCGCCGTGACGGTCATCTCTTTTTCGCGTTCAGGACGCGCCGTGCTCGACGATCCAGGTCACCCCGAACCGGTCGCGCACCATGCCGTGCAGCGGCACCCACTGCGCGGGCCCGAGCGGCCGCACGCCGGGCGCGGCCACCTGGCCCCACATCACCCGGCCGGCGTCGGCGGGGTCCTGGACGTGCCCGGCGTCCTCGTAGGTCACCGTGGTGACGTCCCCGCCGAACACCGACCGGTAGAACGCGAGCGCCGCGGCGGCCTCGCCCCGGAAGTTCCGATGAATCATGACATTGACGGACATGGAAGGCTCCTCGCCGGTTCGGCTCATGGTCGCCGGGAGCCGTCCGGCTCCCGCTTGCGGTGCCCATGCTGGCGAAGGAAGCGGTCAGGTTGTGGCCTCTTCTTACGGCACCATGGAAAACATGCAGAAGACCTCGGCACGCCTGCTGGCCCTGCTCTCGCTGCTCCAAATGCGCCGCGACTGGCCGGGGGCGCTGCTCGCCGAGCGGCTGGAGGTCAGCCCGCGCACCGTGCGCCGCGACGTCGACCGCCTGCGCGACCTCGGCTACCCCATCACGGCGATCAAGGGCCCCGACGGCGGCTACCGGCTCGACGCGGGCAGCGAGCTGCCGCCGTTGCTGTTCGACGACGAGCAGGCCGTCGCCCTGGCCATCGCGCTCCAGATCGCCGCCACCGCCGGGGCGGGCATCGAGGAGGCCGCGGCGCGGGCGCTCGCCACCGTCCGGCAGGTCATGCCCGCACGGCTGCGCCACCGGATCGACACCCTCCAGGTGACCGCCGTCGAGCGGGCGGGCGCACGGCCCGAGCCGCAGGTCGCCGGCGGGGTGCTCGTCGCGCTCAGCGCCGCCGTCCATGCCCGTGAGGTGTTGCGCTTCGACTACCACTCGGAGGCGGACGACGGCGGCGCGCTCCCGCCGCCCCGGCGGGTGGAGCCCCACCACCTCATCACCTGGGGCGGGCGCTGGTATCTCGTCGCGTGGGACCTCGACCGCGCGGACTGGCGCACCTTCCGCGCCGACCGCGTCGCGCCGCGCACCCCCACCGGGCCCCGATTCATCCCGCGCGAGCTGCCCGGCGGCGGGGTGGCCGCCTTCGTGACCGCGCGGTTCCGGGGCTCGGACGCGACGGGCGGCCGGCCCTGCCGCGGCGAGGTGATCCTCGCGCTGCCCGCGGCGGTCGTGTCCCGTTACGTCCGGGACGGGCTCGTCGAGGCGGTGGGGCCGGACCGCTGCCGGCTCGTCATGGGGTCGTGGTCGTGGCTGGGGCTGGCGGCCGCGCTCGGCAGGTTCGACGCCGACATCGAGGTCGTCGGCCCCGCCGAGCTCAAGGACGCCTTCACCCAGCTGGCCCGCCGCTACACCGCCGCCGCCTCCTGACCCGGCTCACTTCTTCGGGAGGCGGGCGACGTCGGAGACCGGGCCGAGATGGGCGAGCTTGTCCGGGTTGACCACCGAGTGGATCGCCTGGATCACGCCGTCGGCGACGTCCAGCTCGACCACGCCCGCCACGCGTCCCTCGGCGTCGTACATGACCGCGCCGGGGCGGCCGTTGACCCAGGCCGTCCGGACCGTGACGCCGAGCGCGTGGACCCGGCGCAGCCCCGCGACCAGCATCTTGACGACGCGGGGCGCCCCGGCCGCCGGTCTGGCCATCGCCTGCGCCTTGCCGCCGCCGTCCCCGTGCAGGACCACGTCGGGCGCGAGCATGCCGAGCAGCGCGTCCAGGTCGCCGCCGCCGGCCGCGTCGAAGAACCTGCGGGCCAGCTCCTCGCCCTCCGCCCGCCGCGCCTGGGTCGGCACGCCGTCGCGGGACTGCCGGCCGGCGGCGACGCGCTGCCTGGCGCGGGTGAGGATCTGCCGGCAGTTCACCTCGGTCTTGCCGGTGATCCGCGCGACGTCCTGGTAGCCGTACCCGAACACCTCGCGCAGCATGAGCACCGCCCGTTCCACCGGCGACAGGGACTCCAGCAGCACGAGGAACGCCATCGACAACGAGTCGGCCAGCTCGGCGTGCTCGGCCGGCCCCGGCTCGCCGGGGTGCGCCACGACCGGCTCGGGCAACCATTCGCCCACGTACGTCTCCCGTCGCACCCGCGCCGAGCGCAGATGGTCGATGCCCAGCCGCGTCACCGCGGTCGTCAGGTACGCCTTCGGCTCGCTGATCACGGTGCCCGCGTTGCGCGCCCTGGTCAGGCCGAGGAACGCGTCCTGCACGATGTCCTCGGCGTCGCCCACGGAACCGGTCATCCCGTAGGCGATGGAGAACAGCAGCGGCCGGTAACCGGTCACCTCCGCCGGGGGCAGCGGGTCGGTCCCATCGGCTCCCGTACCGTGGCTCATCTGCTCGGCCTTCCCGTCCGGGGGTGCTTGCGTACGACGCCCAGCAGGGTAGTCGTGCGGCTGGACCTCCTCGTGACCAGGTGGGCGGGTCCGGTGGCGCACGGAGGTCACCACGCGATCGGGCCGAGGCGGTCGACGAAGACGCCGGTCGGGCCGTCGGGGCCCAGGGTCGCGAGCTCGACGATCGAGTCCGTGCCCTCGGTGACCGTCAGCAGGCCGGTGTGGTGGTTCATGTCGGTCGCGGCGAACTTGCGGTTGGCGGTCTCGCCGGGGGTGGCGACGTTGAACTTGATGTGCGGCAGCGCCTGGGCGTACCGGACGGTGATCATGTTCAGGGCCGCCTTGGAGGAGCTGTAGGCGAGCTCGTGCATCTTCGAGATGGGCTGGTCCGGATCGGTGACGACGGCGAAGGAGCCGCCGCCGCTGGACACCATCACCACCCGCGGGTGCTCGGCGGCCTGGAGCAGGGGCAGGAAGGCGTGGGTGACCCTGACAGGGCCGTAGACGTTGGTGTCGTAGACCGCGTGGATCTCGCCGGCCGTGGCGTCCGCGGGCGGGACGACGTTCCCCGGCGCGCCGGCGTTGTTGATCAGTACGTCCAGGTGGTCGGTGTGCTCGCGGACGAGCCGCACGGCCTCGCTCACCGACGCGTCGGAGGTCACGTCCAGGGGGATCATGGTCACGTCGATGCCGTCCTCGGCCAGCCGGGCGGCGGCGGCCTGCCCGCGGCCCTCGTCGCGGGAGCCGAGGAAGATCGTCCAGCCGAGTGCCCCGAGGCGGCGGGCGGCTTCGAGGCCGAGGCCCTTGTTGGCTCCGGTGATCAGCGCTGAGGTGCGTTCCGTGTTCGTCATGCGCTCTAAGACGGAACCCCCTCCGTGCCTGTGACAGCTTGTGAGCGACGTCACAATGGGCCGGCCCGAAGCTCGGGATGGTGGGCGGCGGCATCGTGGTCGAGGGGGGGCGAGCCGCCGCAGCCGGCTCAGCTCGGCGTCAACGGCCACGTCGGGGCCGATCAGTGGGTACGGCGGCGGAGCGCCAGGATCTGGGTGATCTTGGCGATGGCTTCTGCGCCGGGTTTGACGTAGCGCATGGCGGCGCTGTGGCGCAGCTGGTGCACTATTTGTCCAGCAGGACGCGGGGCGCCCTTCGCGAGGGCCGGACGGCCCCCAGCGGTGCTGGGGGCCGTCCGACGCATTCGAAGAGCGGGAGGTCAGACGCCGAACGCCGCCGGGTAGCCGATGACGCCGCTCGGGACCGGCTGTTCAGGGTCGAGGGCGAGCGCCATCATGTACTTGTCCTCGACGTCGAAGGGCGGGCGGATGCCGAATCCGGAGGCCGGGGTGAAGCCGAATCGCGGGTAGTACTCGGCGTGGCCGAGCACGAGCACCAGGTTCTCGCCCTGCT
Source organism: Nonomuraea sp. NPDC005730 (assembly GCF_040630865.1). Taxonomy (NCBI): domain Bacteria; kingdom Bacillati; phylum Actinomycetota; class Actinomycetes; order Streptosporangiales; family Streptosporangiaceae; genus Nonomuraea; species Nonomuraea sp. NPDC005730. The sequence goes on along the minus strand of NZ_JBEXYK010000009.1, from coordinate 10,506 downwards.
CGCGGGCGGCTTGCAGAGCGGCGCGGATGGCGGCGGAACCCGCGCCCCGCCGCTGATGCTCGGGCTTGACGGCGCACGGGCCCAAGGTGAGGGCGGGGGAGTCGCCGACGTGGCAGCGGGTGAGCAGCGCGTAGCCGGCGAGCTCGCCGCCGGGGGCCTCGGCCAGCCAGGACAGGCCGGGCAGCCACGCCTGCGGGTCGGCCCGCAGCGCCTCGATGAGGTCGGCCTCGTGCGGGGTGGGGAAGGCGGCAAGGTTGATGTCGCGGATGACGGCGACGTCGCCGGCTCTCTCGGGACGGGTGGTGAGGGAAGAGGTCATGATCGGGTTCTTCTCCTTGTCCTTCTGCGGATGCGGGACATAGCCGGTGTACCGGTAGTCCGCGCCGTGCTCGCGGCGCATGGCGATCTCTTGCAGGGTGGCCGCGACCGCCTCGCGCATCCCGGGTACGGCCAGGTCGGCCGCGTGGGCGCGGGCTTGCGGTGGACGATGAGCGGCCGGGGAGGCCGGTGGGAGGCGGCCGGTCATGGCTGCTGGTCCCGGAACCTGTAGGTGGCGCGCAGGTGACTGGTGATGGCCTTCTTCTGGTTGACGCGCTCTTCGCGCAGCCGGGCATCGGTACGTGAGGCCGCCCAGGCGTTCTCCCGTTGCAGCTTGTGGTAGCTGCGCAGGCGACGTTCGGGCAGTTCACCCGCCTGGATGGCGGCCTGGACCGCACATCCTGGCTCGGTGTCGTGGGCGCAATCGCCGAAGCGGCAGTACGCGGCGAGTTCTTCGATCTCGGCGAAGACCTGCTCCAGGCCGTCGGTGGCGTCGTGCAGGCTGATCCCGCGCAGGCCGGGCGTGTCGATGAGGACCCCGCCGCCGGGCAGGGGGAGCAGCTCGCGGCGGACGGTGGTGTGGCGGCCCTTGCCGTCCTGCTCGCGTACCGTGCCGGTGGCCAGCAGTTCCTCGCCGAGCAGCGCGTTGCCGAGGGTGGACTTGCCCGCGCCCGAGGGGCCGAGCAGCACGGTGGTGCCGTGCATCATCGCGGCCAGCACGTCGATGTTGTGACCGGTGGCGACGCTGGTGACCAGGATGTCCACGCCGGGTGCCAGCGCTTCGGCCTCGGCGTGGACGGCGTCGGGATCGTGGGCCAGGTCCGCCTTCGTCAGGACGATCACCGGCTGTGCGCCGCTCTCCCAGGCCAGGGCGAGCAGCCGCTCCAGTTTGGCCGCGTCCAGGGGCGTGGCCAGGGACAGGGCGATGACGACCGCGTCGACGTTGGCGGCGAGCACCTGTCCGTGGGAGGACCTGGACGCCGACGAGCGCACGATCGCGCTGTGCCGCGGCAGCAGCGCCACCAGGTGCGGCTCGGCGCCCAGGCGCAGCGCGGCCCAGTCGCCGGTGCAGGGCGTCAGGAGCGGGTCAGGCGGGTGCGGCGCGGCGAACGTGGCCCGCATCGGGCCCGACGTGGTGATCGCCGCGCACAGGCCGCGATCGACCCGGGAGATCCGGGCCGGCACGAGGCCCGCTTCGTAATGTTCAGTGAAGGTTTGGTCGAGTGCGCCGGTCCATCCGTACGGGGACAGGCCGGATGGATCGGTGTACGTGTGTGGCAACGTGAGACCCTTGCGGAGAAGGGGCCCCGACGAGACGTGGGCATCACCCCACCTGACGAGCCGGATGACTCAAGGCTGGGGGAAGAAGTTGGTCAGACCGGGACCCGGGACGTGAGGTTGGTCCGGGTGCTGCCCATGGCAGCGGTCTTCACCGCAGTCATCAAACCTCACCTCCCTCTCACATCGATCCAAACCAAACGATCAGCAGCCTAGCACCTCGACGAGGGGCCGTTGTACCGCTGCCGTTCCCGCTCCTGTTCGCCGACGCCTCCCACCACCAACCAGACGCCTCCGACCACCAACGACATGAAACCGGACGATCGGGTGCAGGCCGAGCACGCCGCCCCGCTGCCCGTCCCTGCGCACCGGGTGGCGCGACGAGGTGCTGGGCCTGATCGCGGTGGTGCGCGGGTCGTACGAGCTGGTCGTCGACCTGTGGGTGAGTCGCGAGAACGTGGAGATGGTGACTCGGGCCCGGCATGGTGGACGACGCGCCGGCACGGTGGGGACACGAACGAACTGTCGGTGCGGCACGGCATTCTGGCGAGCGGCAGAGACGCGAAGAGGACGGTCGTCCACGCCATGCGGCTGTGCCCCGGGGCGTCGTCGCCGACACGCCGGAGACGCTGCACGTCCGTCTGGTGGGCCGGACGCGTCGCGGCGGGGTCGGCGCCCTGTGGCGGACGCCCGTTCATTCACACGGGCAGGGCGCTGACCTGCGGTGACGAGGTCCTGCCGCGCTCGTGTGCCGAGGTGGGGTGACTTCGTCCCCGTGTCCCATGCGCATGGTCAATTTCTGGATTTGAATTTCCAGAAATTAGAAAATGTTAGAGTGTCGCCGTGACTGCGGAGGCCGGCGTGGTGACGCCTTGTAAGCATTGTGGAGCTCCCGTCGAGCAGCGGCCGGGGCGAGGGCGGCCGAGGTCGTACTGTCCGGAGAAGGGGTGCCAGGCGGCGGCCAAGCGGGAGCGCGAGCTGCGCCGGGCCACCCCCGGGCTGGAAGGCGCGCTGGCCAGGGCCGAGCAGTTGTACGACCGGATGGAGACCGGGCTCCTCGCGGCCATCGAGCCGCTGGCCAAGGCCCTGTCCGACGAGCTGAGCCCGGCCGGGGTCGAGGCCAAGCTGAGCGCCGTCCAGGCCGAGGCGCACACGCGTGTGGCGATCGCCCGCACCGAACGTGAGCAGGCCTTCGAGCAGGTACGCCTGGCCCGTGAGGCCACCGAGCACGCGCGCCGGCAGACCGCCGAGATGCGAGCCCGGCTGGAGGAGGCCGAGAACGAGCGCGAGACGGCGCTGCAGGACGCCGAACGCGCCCGTGAGCAGGCCCTGGCCGCGTTGCGCGAGGCGGCCAGCACCGAACGGCAGGCGTTGCAGACCGCCGAGAAGGCCGTCCGGCGGGCCGAGCAGGCCGAACGGCGGGTGAAGGAGACCTCGCGCCAGGCGGAGCTGACCGAGCAGACCCGGGATCAGGTCGTCCAGGAGCTGGCCGAGCAGGCGGAGGCGGCCGAGGAGCGGGCCGAGGAGGCGCGGGCGCAGGCCGTACAGGCCGGGCTGGAGGCGGACCGGGCGCGGGAGGAGAGAGAGCGCGCCCGGGAGGAGGCGGCGGCGGCCGGGCGGGCGCGCGAGCTGGCCGAGCGGGCGGTGATCGCGGCCACGGCCAGGGAGGAGGCGGCCGCGCAGGAGCGGGAACGAGCCGTTGAACGGGCCGAACGCGCCCAACGCGTGGCCGCCGAGGCCGAACGGGACCGGGCGGTCGCGCAACGAGAGGCCGCCCAGGCCGCGACCGAGGCGGGCGACCTGGCCCGGAAACTGGCGGCGGCCGAGGAGGACGCGGCCGAGGCGCTGGCCAAGGAGCGCAGGCAACACGCCCGTGAGAAGGTACGGGCCGCGGCGGCGGTCAAGGAACGCGATGAGCTGCTGGGGGAGTTGCGGCTGGAGCGCATGCGGCTGGCGGACGTACGGGCCGAACTGGACGCGGCACGCGCCGAGGCCGCCCTGCAACGGGAACGAGCGGTCGCCGCCGAACTCGCACGACGAGCCCTCGAACCCGAACCGGGTACGACGCCGGCCGACTGACCCGCGCACTTCGCCAGGAGCGGAGTTCAGGCCGTGGTCACCAGAAGCGCACCTCGGGCCAGTCCGGGGACGGCCTGTCCAGTGCGGGGGCGGGCTTGTTCTTGAGGTGCAGGTCCAAGAAGGCGGTGACGTACTTGCGGGTGATCGCGATGGCGCGTTCGCCGTCGATCGGGGCCTTTGGCAGGCCGAGCCGCGGCTGGAGCACCGCGTAGTCGATGAAGCTCATGTGCTCGGCCCCCGCCACGGTCAGCCACCGCTTCCAGTCGCCGGTCACGTGCGGCCAGAACGTGTCCCACGAGCCGTCGGGGCCGCCGGATTCGGGCTGGTGACGGGGGTTGCACGACGTGGTCGCCCACCGGGTGTCCTTGATGGTCCTGCACGCCGGCGCGCTGGAGGTCAACGCCCCCGACGCCCGTACGGCCGAGGCCGCCGCGCTGATCGGCGGTGTGGGCAGGGAGGCGCTGACGAACCTGCGGGAGGTGCTGGGCGTGCTGCGCTCGCCCGATCCGGTACGCGGCCCGCAGCCCACGCTGGCCGACCTCGACCGCCTGCTCGACCAGTCCCGTGCCCTGGGCATCGTGGTCAACCGGCACGACGAGGGGCGCCCCCGCCCCCTGCCGCCCACCGCGGAGCGCACCGCCTACCGGGTGGTTCAGGAGGCGCTGACCAACGTGCACAAGCACGCGGGCGACGCCGAGACCGACGTCTACGTCCGGTATCGGCCCGCCGAGCTGGAGGTCCTGGTCCGGAACGGGTCCTCCGCGGTGGCGGACGGCGACCTGCCCGGCTCGGGCTGGGGGCTGGTCGGGCTGCGCGAACGCGTCGAGCTGGCCGGCGGCAGGCTGGCGGCGGGCCCCCGGGACGAGGGCGGCTTCCAGGTGCTGGCCGGGATCCCCGCCGCATGATCCGCGTATTGGTCGTCGATGACGAGGCGCTGGTCAGGTCGGGGTTGCGGATGATCCTGGAGGCGGCGGGCGAGATCGTGGTCGTCGGCGAGGCGGCCGACGGCGACGGGGCCGTGGCGGCGGTGGCCCGGCTCCGGCCCGAGGTGGTCCTGATGGACGTGCGCATGCCCGGCACCGACGGCCTGACCGCCGCCGCCCGCGTCCTGGCCGCCCCCTACGCGCCCAAGCTGATCATGCTCACCACGTTCGACCTGGACGAGTACGTGCACGAGGCGCTGCGGCTCGGCGCGGTGGGCTTCCTGCTCAAGGACACCCCGCCGCGTGACCTGGCCGCCGCCGTCCGGACGGTCGCGGCGGGCGAGGCCATGTTGTCCCCCACCGTCACCAAACGGCTGCTCGGCTCGTTCGTCGACAGGGCGCCCTCCCGCGCCGAGTCGGCGCGCCGGCGGCTCGCGGCGCTGACGGCCAGGGAGGAGGACGTGATCAGGGCCGTGGCCCGCGGCCTGTCGAACGCCGAGATCGGGCGGGAGCTCAGGCTGACGGAGGCCACGGTGAAGGCGCACGTCAGCCGGGTGCTGGCCAAGCTGGGCCTGGCCAACCGGGTGCAGGCGGCCATCGTCGTGCACGACGCCGACCTGGGCTGACGGCCGGCGGCGGCTCGCGCGGCCCGGGGAGTCAGCGGAGAGGGCGGAAGAAGGTCCTGACGTCCTCGACGAGCAGGTCGGGGGCCTCCATGGCGGCGAAGTGGCCGCCGCGGTCGAACTGCGACCAGTGCACGACGTTGTGCTCCCGCTCGGCGATCCGGCGCACCCCGGCGTCCCCGGGGAAGACGGCGACGCCGTGCGGCAGCCCGGAGTACTCGGCCACCGCGCCCCAGCCCTTCTGCCCCTCCTTGTAGAGGCGGGCGGAGGAGGCGGCGGTCCCGGTGAACCAGTAGACGCTCACGTCGGTGAGCAACTGGTCGAGGTCCACCGCGTCCTCGGGCAGCTCGCGGGCGGGGTCGGTCCATTCCTTGAACTTCTCCACGATCCACGCCAGTTGCGCGGCGGGGGAGTCGTGCAGCCCGAACGCGAGGGTCTGCGGCCGGGTCGCCTGGATGATCGCATAACCGGCCCGGTCCTGGTCCTGGTACTGGCCGAGCCGGGCGAGCTCGGCCGGGGTGAGCCCCCGGAGCTCGGCCGGGTCGCCGCTGGGGAACCCGAGCGCGCCGTTGACGTGCACGCCGACGACGTTCCGGGGCGCGGCGCGGCCGAGCATCGGCGAGATCACCGAGCCGCTGTCGCCGCCCTGCGCGCCGTACCGGGAATAGCCGAGGCGGTCCATCAGCTCGGCCCAGGTCCGCGCGACCCGCTCCAGGTCCCAGCCGGGCTCGGTGGTGGGGCCGGAGAAGCCGAAGCCGGGGATCGAGGGGGCGACGACGTGGAAGGCGTCAGCCGGGTCGCCGCCGTGGGCCGCCGGGTCGGTGAGCGGGCCGATGACGTTCATGAACTCGGCGACCGAGCCCGGCCAGCCGTGCGTGACGATCAGCGGCAGCGCGCCGGGCTCGGGGGAGCGGACGTGCAGGAAGTGCACGTTCTGCCCGTCGATGGGGGTGGTGAACTGCTCGAAGGCGTTCAGCCGCCGCTCGGCGGCCCGCCAGTCGAACGCGGTGCGCCAGTACTCGGCCAGCTTCTTCGCATAGCCCACCGGGACGCCGTAGGACCAGCCGACGCCGGGCAGTTCGTCCGGCCAGCGGGTCGCCGCCAGCCGGGCGCGCAGGTCGTCCAGCTGGGCCTGCGGGATGTCGATGCGGAACGGGTGGATGCGCGGGTCGTCGTTCATGTCCATGACTGTAGGCAGGGGTTAGGACAGTTCCGGTCCTAGGATGGACGGCATGCTGGAGACGTCCGCGCGATTGTTGCGCCTGTTGTCGCTGTTGCAGACCCCCAGGGAGTGGTCGGGCGGCGAGCTGGCCGAACGGCTCGGCGTCTCGCCCCGCACGGTCCGCCGCGACGTCGACCGGCTGCGCGAGCTCGGCTACGTCGTGGACGCCACCCCGGGCACGGCCGGATACCGGCTCGGCGCCGGGGCCGGGCTGCCGCCGCTGCTGCTCGACGACGAGGAGGCGGTCGCGGTCGCCATCGGGCTCGGCACGGCGGCGGTCTCCGGCGTGACCGGCATCCAGGAGACCTCGGTCCGGGCGCTGGCCAAGCTCGAACAGGTGCTGCCGGCCCGGCTCCGGCACCGCGTCGGCGACCTGCGTTCGGTGACGGTCCCGCTGGCGGGCGCGGCGGAGGCGGTGGACCCGGCCGCGCTCACGGCGATCGCCGCGGCGGTCCGCCGGCGGGAGAGCCTGCGGTTCGACTACCGCTCCCACGACGGCGTCGGGGATCGCCGTACCGCGGAGCCGTACCGGCTGGTCAACTCGGGTCGCCGCTGGTACCTGGTGGCCTGGGACACCGGCCGGGCGGACTGGCGCACGTTCCGCGTCGACCGGCTGCGGCTGCACACCCCCAACGGCCCGCGATTCACGCCCCGGGAGCCACCCGCCGCCGACCTCGTGCGTTACGTCTCCGAGCGGATCTCGGTCGATCCCTACCGCTACCAGGGGCTGTTCACGGTGCGGGCGCCGGCGGACGTCGTCGCCGCCCGGATGCCGCCGACCATGGCGGTGGTCGAGCCGGCCGGCGACGGCTCCTGCGTCCTGTCCGCCGGGTCGAACTCGCTGGACGAGCTGGCGATGTGGGTCGCGCAGCTCGGCGTGCCGTTCGAGGTGCACGAGCCGCCCGAGCTCGTCCGGCACGTCCGCGCCCTCGCCGCCCGCCTCCTCGGCGCCGCCCCCGACGCCGATCCCGCGTGAGGCACCGGCACCGGGTCGAGCGCGACTACGGCCGCTTGTCGGGCTGAGCGAGCCTGGCCAGGCACCGGCGCGTCGGTTCCGGGTCGCGGGCCGCGTCCAGGCGGCCCGTTCCGGGGCGCCCGGTCACCCTGAGCCGGCCGGCGTGCAGTCGGGGCCGGGGTGGCGCGGCCGGCGTCGCCGTGCCACACTCACTGTTATAGAACTCTCGATAGAGTTATAGAACGAGGTGAGCAGGATGCGAGAAGCGACGCCACTGCGCGAGCCCGTCCCGGCGGCCGGGCCGATGGGCGAGCCGGGAGCCCGCGGCCGGTTCGGCGAGTACGGCGGCCGGTACGCGCCGGAGTCCCTGGTGGAGGCGTGCCGTGAGGTGGACGAGGCGTTCCGGCAGGCGTGGGCCGACCCGGGCTTCCGCGGCGAGCTGGCCGAGCTGCTCGCCCTGCACGCCGGACGGCCGACCCCGCTGACCCCGGCCCACCGGCTGTCGGGGGAGCTGGGCGTACGCCTCCTCCTCAAGCGCGAGGACCTCACCCACACCGGCTCCCACAAGATCAACAACGTGCTGGGCCAGGCGCTGCTCGCCCGCCGGATGGGACGGCGCAGGCTGATCGCCGAGACGGGAGCGGGCCAGCACGGCGTGGCCACCGCGACCGCCGCCGCGCTGCTCGGGCTGGAGGCCACCGTCTTCATGGGCGAGCGCGACATCGAGCGCCAGGGCCTGAACGTCTTCCGCATGCGCATGCTGGGCGCCGAGGTGGTCCCGGTCACCACGGGCAGCCGCACGCTCAAGGACGCCACCAGCGAGGCCATGCGGCACTGGGTCGGCGTCACCGGCGACACCCACTACTGCGTCGGCTCGGTCATCGGGCCGGACCCCTACCCGTGGATGGTCAGGGAGTTCCAGCGGGTCATCGGCGACGAGGCCCGTGCCCAGTTCGCGGCCGACCAGCCGACCGGCGTGCCGGACCACGTCGTCGCGTGCGTCGGCGGCGGCTCCAACGCGGCCGGCACGTTCGCCGGCTTCGCCGACACCACGGCGCGCTTCGTCGGCGTCGAGGCCGAGGGCGGCGCCGGGGCGGCCCGCGGCAGGCTCGGCGTCCTGCACGGCTGCCGCTCGTTGTTCCTTCAGGACGATGACGGCCAGATCGTCGAGGCCCACTCCGTCGCCGCCGGGCTCGACTACCCGGGCGTCGGCCCCGAGCACGCCCACCTGCGCGAACTGGGCCGGGCCAGGTACGTCACGGTGACCGACGAGGAGGCCGTGGCCGCGGCGCTGCGGCTGGCGCGCACCGAGGGCATCGTCCCGGCGCTCGAATCGGCGCACGCCCTGGCCTGGGTGATCCGCGCGGCCGGTGGCGAGCTGCCCACCGGATCGACCGTCCTGATGACGCTGTCGGGCCGGGGCGACAAGGACGTCTCCACCCTGAAGGAGCTGCTGTGACCGACATCCTGACCCCCGGCGCGGTCGAGCGCCACCTGCGCGCCCGCCGGGACACCGGCCGCGCCCTGCTCATGCCGTACGTCACCGGCGGCATAGCGCCCGGCTGGACGCGCTACCTGCGGGCGTTCGCCGCGGCCGGCGCGGACGCCGTCGAGGTCGGCCTGCCCTTCTCCGACCCCACGCTGGACGGCGTCACCGTCCAGCGGGCCAGCCAGGTGGCGCTGGCCCGGGGGGCGAGCACCCGCCGGATCCTCGCCGACCTGGCCGAGGCCGGGGACGTGGGCGTGCCGCTGGTCGCCAGCACCTATTACAACCTTGTGCTGCACGACGGGCCCGAGGCGTTCTGCGTGGCGCTCCGGCGGGCCGGCGTCGACGGCCTGATCGTGCCCGACCTGCCGGTGCACGAGGCGGACGAGCTGGCGGACGTGGCCGCCGCCGCCGGGATCGACCTGGTCCTGCTGGCCTCACCGGCGACGCCGGAGCCCAGGCTGGCCGAGATCGCACGCCGCAGCCGCGGATTCGTCTACGCGGTGTCGCTGATGGGGACCACCGGCGAGCGGACCACCCTGGCCGCCTCGGCGGCGGAGCTCACCGCGCGGCTCAGGCGCAGCACCGACCGGCCGATCTTGCTAGGATTTGGCATTTCCACGCCTGACCAGGCGCGGGAGGCCGGCCGGCACGCCGACGGAGTGGTGGTCGGCGCCGCGGTCATGCGGCGGGTGCTCGACGGAGCCGGGCCGGACGACGTGCGGGCCTTCGTCGCGACCCTGCGGAAGGCCCTCGACCAGGAGTGACGCACCACGATGACCCCCGACGCCGGGCACGAGGCGAGATACCGCGCCATCGCCGCCGACCTCGCCGCGAAGATCCGGTCGGGCCACTACGCCCCCGGCGAGGCGCTTCCTCCGCAACGGGAGCTGAGCGCCTCCTACGGGGTCACCCTCATGACGCTGCGCCAGGCGTTGCGTGAGCTCAGCGACGAGCACCTGATCGTGCAGCGGCCCGGCAAGGGCACGTACGTGGCCCCGCCCCACCTGGCCTACCAGCTCGGCTCGCTCCGCAGCCTGGCCGACGACCTGCGGGAACAGGGCCATGACGTGCGGACCGTGGTGGCCGGGCGGGCGATGCGCCGGGCCCCCGACCGGATCGCCGCGGAGCTGCGGCTGCGTCCCGGCGACACGGCCCTGCGGCTGGAGCGGGTGCGGGAGTTCGCCGGGCGGCCCGCCGTCCATCAGGTGTCATGGGTGCGCAGGCCGGTGGCCGACCAGATCCGCGAGCGCGACTTCACCGCCGTCTCCCTCTACGCGGCGCTCGCCGACGCGGGGGTGGCGGTCGCCCGCGCCTCGGAGGTGGTCGGGCCCGGCCTGCTCGACGCCGCCGCCGCGCGCCGCCTGCACGAGCCCGAGGGCAGCGCCGTGCTGGTCAGCACCCGGATCACCTACACACCCGACGGCGTCCCCGTCGTGTCCGACCATGCCACCATCCTGGGCACCATGATGGAGATCCGTACCGAACGGGCGGCCACCGGCCTCTCGCTCGCCTGGCGGGCCACCAGCTAGCCCCGTTTTCCGCACGTTGGATGGTTTGAAGATCGCTGGGTTGCTGGGGTGATCGTCATCGCGGTATGACCTGGCTGGTGAGACAGCGTG